>JAEZAS010000129.1 GCA_023430365.1 Planctomycetota bacterium | reverse complement strand
CTCTTACTCTCTTACTCTCTTACTCTCTTACTCCCTTACTCTCTTACTCCCTTCGCCCCTTCGCCTCTTCGCCCCTTCGCCCCTGCCTTCTCACCAGCACCAGGCCCAGCTTTCGCGGCAGGACCATTTGCAGAGGGTCCAGTATTCGGACCAGCGGAGCGATTGCCTTTGGCACCAAGTCAGCTGCTGCAATTCGATTTCGAGATCGAGCGGCTCCACGGCAGTGTGCGATGGGCTGACCTTGCGAAACAGTTCGGCGGGATGGATCTTGCCGGGGCTTTCGAAATCGTACTGTCCTGAGCGATTGAGCGTCGACGACGTCATCTCGGCGCAGTGCATGCCGTCTCCCGGCTTATCGCGGACATAGTTTCGCACCGAGTATCGCCTGCCGATCTGCTCGTCGAGATACTCGAGCATCGCCGTCACTTCGGTCGGCGTATACGCCCGCTTGGGTTGCATCACGAGGCCGCGGATGCCTTCTCCGTCGTCGCGCCGGGAGTTGATTCGCGCGAGTTCCTCTCGATACTGGGCGAGCGTGACCTTGCGCAGCCGGCCGGGGGTGGCTTCGTAGACCCACGTTTCCCCCTGGTCGTCGCGAAAGAGCATGGCGACGTGGCCGATCTTGCCATCGCCGGTCCACTGCACGACGCTGTTGCAGTTTTCGAGAAAGAGCAGGCTGCCGTCTTCGTAAGCGGCGGCGTGGGACGCTCCGAGCGTCAGTCCCAGGCATAACACAAGCCAGTGCATGGTCGCTCCTTCAAACGGGCGCGCGACTCAACGTACAATCCGTAGGGCAGGCTTCCAGCCGGAGAAATGACCAAGGACCAGATCACAATGACCAACGGGAGGGACGAAACCGGCGCTCTTCGGTCATTGGGGCTTGGTCATTGGTCATTTCCCTGCACGGGCAGGCTGGAAGCCTACCCTACGTTGTTCGCCGGTCGCTGAAGAATCTTAGCCCTCGGCCGGTCGCGGGCCATGGCTAAGGTGGAAGGGGCTGGCCTGAGAGCGGCCAAGAAATGAATAAGGACAGGCGCCGGGATGAGGTGGGCCGCCTGTCCAAATGATTTAGGAAAGATGAATTGGGACCATAGCGTACCCATTTGATCGAACGATTCAACCCCGGTTTTCGCTGTCTACCACTTTGTAAGGGGTGTCCACTATGCAACTTCGCTCGTTCCTCGTGCTCCTGGCCTTGCTGTTCGTTCCTATCCTTGGCCGGGCCGATACGCCGGCCTGGATCGACAAGAACATCGATCAGATGCTCGAGCTCTACCGACATTTTCACGCTCATCCCGAGCTGTCGTACCAGGAAAAGGAAACCGCCGCCCGGCTGGCGAAGGAACTGCGAGCCGCGGGCCTTGAGGTGACGGAGAACGTCGGCGGCTATGGGATCGTCGGGGTGCTGAAGAACGGCGAGGGCAAGACCATCCTGGTCCGCTCCGACCTCGACGGCCTTCCGGTGACCGAAGCAACCGACCTGGCGTATGCCTCGAAGGTGAAGGTCGAACGACCGGACGGCGGCGAGACGGGAGTGATGCACGCCTGCGGCCACGACATGCACATTGCCAACCTGATCGCGACGGCGCGATACTTTGCCGAGCACAAGGACCATTGGAAGGGGACGCTTGTCTTCATCGGGCAGCCGGCCGAAGAAGTCGGCGGCGGCTCGCGCAAGATGCTTGCCGACGGCCTGTTCACTCGCTTTCCCAAACCCGACCACGCAATCGCCCTGCACTGCGACGCCACGCTCGCCACCGGCAAAGTCGGCTGCCGCGACGGCTGGGCGATGGCCAATGTCGACAGCGTCGACATCACCGTGAAGGGACGCGGCGGGCATGGCTCTGCGCCTCAATCGACGATCGACCCGATCGTCCAGGCGGCCCAACTGGTGCTCGCCCTGCAAACGATCGTCAGCCGCGAGATCAAGCCGATCGAGCCCGCCGTCGTCACGGTTGGTTCGATCCACGGCGGCACCAAGCACAACATCATCGGCGACGACTGCCACCTGCAAATCACCGTGCGAACCTACTCCGACGACGTCCGCCAGCAAATTCGCAAAGCGATCGAGCGCAAGGCGAAAGGCATAGCGATGAGCATGGGGGCCCCGGAGCCCGAGATCAAGTACTCGGAAGGAACGCCGTCCCTCTTCAACGACGAGAAGCTCGCCCAGCGGCTCACGACCCTCTTCCGCCGCGAGTTCGGTGAAGAGAACGTAAGCACGCCGGAGCCCTCGATGGGGGGCGAGGACTTCAGCAACTACGGCCGGGCTGGAGTTCCGATCGTCATGTTTCGGCTGGGCACGGTGAACGAGCGTCGGCTGAACCGCTACAAGGAACTAGGCGTCCCGCCGCCGTCGCTCCACTCCTCGCAGTACTACCCCGATGCGGAAGAATCGCTCCGCACGGGCATTCAGGCAATGACCGCCGCGGTGCAAGAACTGCTGAAGGAGTGAAAGAACGGCTCATTCACCCGCAGCCGGAGGGTAACCACCCTCCGGAGAACGACGAGTGGGCGCTCCACTGCGAGCGCTACGCACCCGAGCCTTACTGCGTAGCGAGATCCGATCGACGTTCTCCGGAGCGTGTTACGCTCCGGCTTTGGGGTTCGTGATAGGATTGGTTTGTGAAACTTCGCCCTGCCGACGCCATCTATGTGCTGCTTCTGCTCGTCGCCCTCGGCGCGACCGGCTGGGGGATGCTCCGCGCGCGGGAATGGGCGTTTGTGACCTATGGCGGCACGGAGTCGCAGGTCGAGTGGGACGACTGGCGTGAGGATGTGAAGAAAAACGCCGACAATCCTGCATACGTGAAACGGCGCATGCCCAAGAGCGTCGAGCCGCCGGCGTTGAAGTTGATGCGCGACTACTTTCCGATCTGCATGGCTGTCGCCCTCTCCCTGACCGGTGTGCTGGCTGCGACTTTCCTGTTTTTCGTCCGCGGTGCGTTCAGTCAGCGAGAACCGTTCGTCGATCGCTCGCCCCCCGAAGATCTGTAGCGAATGCCCTCCGTGGCATTCCGGCCCCGCCTGTGGTTTCATCCACACGCTGCTGTAGCCGGAAAGTAACACCTTCCGGAGAACGGCCGCAGGACGCTCCCTCCGACGCTACCCCACTGCGCGAATTGATTGGGTAGAATCTCTCGCGTCGGACGACGCTCCAGAGGTTTTGGCAACGTCTTCGCGGATGGTTATCCGCTCGCTGTTCTCCGGGAGGTGGTTGCCTCCTGGCTTAGGGATTGAATCATGATTCACCTTCGCGGTCACTCCGCCCTGATTACCGGCTCGACGAAAGGCGTCGGCCGATCGATTGCCGAAGCTTACGCGCGAGCTGGCGCGAATGTGGTGCTGCACGGTCGCTCGCTGAACGCCGAAGCCGAAGTGGCGCTCGCCGCCTGCCGGGCTCATGGCGTGCAGGCGGAGTTCATTACGGGGGACCTGGCTGGGCCGACGATCGAAGCCGTCGACGAGGTCTTCCGTCAGGCCACCGCCGCCGTGCCGGGGATCGACATCCTCGTGAACACCGCCGGCACTTACATCGACAAGCCGTTCCTCGAGATGGACTGGAAGACCTACGAGCACACGATGCGGCTGAATGTGGCGTCGGTCTACTTCCTGACGCAGCGTTTCGCCCGCGATTGGGTCGAGCGGCAGGTGAACGGCCGGGTGCTGCTGATCGGTTCGATCAACGGCCGACTCGCCGAGCCGGTCCACACCTGCTACGACGCTTCGAAGGGTGCGATCGAGGCGATGATGAAGTCGCTGTGCGTCTCGCTGGCGCCGCTGGGCATCCGCGTGAATGGACTCGCGCCGGGCCTTGTGCGGACGCCGCTCACTTCGGTGATCGATCGCGACGAACGGTTCCGCCGCTGGATGGAATTGCACACCCCCAACGGCCAGGTGCCGCACAGCGACGTCTGCGGCGGCGGAGCGGTCTACCTCGTCAGCGACGAAGCCTGGCACGTCCACGGCCAAATGCTCCTGGTCGACGGCGGCATGAGCGCCTGGCAACAGCCGGACATGCCGGAGGGGTGGAGCTAAGGCGGAAAGCGGAGAGCGGAAAGCGGAATGATGGGCGCTGGTTGGGCGAGTTCGGCCTCGCGACGCATTCCCCTCTCCCACAGGGAGAGGGGGAAAGAATACTCGCCGGCCTACCGCGGTTGTCTCCAGTCCGCTTTCCGCTTTCCGCCCTCCGCTTTCAGGATCACCGTTTCGTCGCCACCACGCGGTGGAAGTGCAGCTGCACCTCGCGGTCGACGACCCGTCGCACCCCTTCCACCAGGCAGCGGGGCTCGTTGTCTTCCTGGCCGATGCGGATGATCTCGTCGAGTTTCATTCCCGGCGGGACGGTGAACGTCGTCTGGTTGATCGTCTGATTGCCGGCGTCGAGTTCCGGCACGATGAAGTGGCAGGTCGCTCCGTAGGTGAGCATCCGCCCGGCGTAGGCGTCGTGATACGGCCGCAGGCCGGGAAAGCTCGGCAGCAGTCCGTGGTGCAGGTTGATGATCCGCCCACCGGCGTATTTCCAACAGGTCGATGGGTTCAGCACGCGCATGTAGCGGGCGAGAATGACGTAGTCGACGTCGTAGCGGTCGAAGAGATCGACCATCTGCTCGTCGTTCACCCGCCCTTCGGCGTCGCCGATGTTCTCCCAAGGCACGTTGAACTGTTCGGCGATCCCTCGACAGGTGACCCGGTTGCCGATCATCACCGCGGCCTGGGCCTTGATGAGTCCATCGCGAATCGCTCGCAGCAAGGCGAGCGGTGTTTCCTGCCGATGGGTCACGCAAATCGCCAGCCGAGGCTTCGCGGCCCGTTCCTCCGGCGACCAGACCCGCACCGACAGCCCCTTGCCCGCTCCGATCTCCGTCAACGCCCGCCGGGTCTCGGCGAGTTGGCCGCCCGGCAGATGGATGCGGAGCATCATCGCAAAGACGGCTTCCTCGTCGTGATCGTACATCTGGATCTCGGCAATGTTGGCCCCCTGCCCCGTCACGTAGTGAATGATCGGATCAGCAAGCCCCACATTGTCGGGACCAACGGCGGTAATGACGATCTGCATGGCAGGCAATCTGCTTCAAAAAAGACGTACTTGGCCAGTCTGAAAACATACCCTACCGGATAGATCAGCCGTAGGGCGTTAGCCGATACAACCGATAGGTCCGGTGCGATCGGACCCAAGTAGCAGGCACACTCCGTGTGCCGTTGGCGAAGAGGAGTTACAGGTTACAAGTTACAGGTGGGCAGCTCATCGCTTCCGTGAAACAGGCAACTTGTAACCTGTAACCTGTAACCTGTAATCTCCTGCATCCACACAAGCACGGCGCCGGCGCACCGACCTCGTCCGCAACATTAAGGAGCCGGCCAAACGTCGGAGCGGATCAGCCCGATGAGTTGCGGCAGGAGGCCTCGCATGGCTCGGGCGCGGTGGCTGAGGACGGCTTTGACGGCGGGGGAGAGTTCGCCGAACGTGCGGTGGTATTCGGGGATCTCGAAGAGCGGGTCGTAGCCGAATCCGCCGCTCCCCGCTTCCGTGAGCAGGATGCGGCCGTAGCAGTGTCCTTCGCTCTCGGCGCGGACGACGCCCTGCGGATCGGAGAGGGTGGCGTGACAGACGTAGTGGGCTCGCCGCTTCTCCAGCGGCACGCCGGCCAGCTCTTTGAGCAGCTGACGGTTGTTCGATTCGTCGGTGGCCCCCGGTCCCGAGAAGCGGGCGGAGTAGACTCCCGGCCGGCCGCCGAGGGCGTCGACACACAGTCCGCTGTCCTCACCCAGAACCCACTCGCCGAGGTGCTGGGCCTGGACGGTCGCCTTCAGGCCAGCGTTGGCTGCGAACGTGTCCCCGGACTCCTCCACATCGACGGCATGGGGATAGTCGGCCAGCGATCGCAGCTCAAATCCGTACGGCTGGAGCAACTCAACCAGCTCGCCGAGTTTTTTCTTGTTGCGCGATCCGAGAACGAGAATGCGGCGTTTCATGGCCGACCATGGTACGCCGCATTCGCGAGACTGGGGAGCGGGGAGGCTCGCCGCGATTGATACGGCCTCCACTCGCAGGGCGTCTGAATTCTGGCGAATTCAGCTACGGCACTGCTGGACGAGCCAGCAGGGGCGCCCGGTGGGACAACTTCTTACCGCAGCAGGCCGCTGGGGTTGTAGGCCGTGGCGATCGATTGTCGGGGGACTTCGACCGGCATTGGCTGGGGGTCGAAGGGAATGCCCTGGACCATCCGCGGCTGCAGCACGGCGACCGACTGCCCGGGGAGCTTCTCCTTGACGGGGCCGTAGGCCTGCATCACGCGATAGACGGCGGGGTTGATCTCGGTCTTGCCATCCGCCCGCGGCTGGCCGACTTCGTCGAACGAGCCGATGCACACGATGCTCTCGGTGCTGTCGTGGAACTCGTACGCTTCGATCCCTTGCTCGCGGAGGGCAGCCGTCAGCTTCGACGCCTTGATCGCCGCTTCGTCGATCTTCGCGTACTTGCCGTTCGTCTTACCCATCTTCTCTTCGAACTCCAGCGGCTTCATCGTATCGACGCCGCGGAACGAGGCGACGCGGACGGTGTACTTGCCCTTGTTCTTGAGCAGGCTGTACTCGAGGTCCTTGTTGAGGTCGACGATGAACGGATCGAGCCCCTTGGCGACGAAGTACTCTTCAGGGAGCAGCGGATTGCGCGTGACGAAGGCGCTGCCGAGCGGGCCCTTGGTCTTTTGCGCCGGGTCCTTCGAGACCGCCCGGTAGAGCTGGCGGAGGCCGGCGTAGCGCTGGCTCGTCTCCTTGGTCGGCTCCTTGCCCATGCAGACCGGGCGGCAGTACTTGATGGTCTTGAGCATGCTCTCAAGCTGCGGATCGTCGACCGTCTGGTAGTCGCCCACCAGCACCGCGATCTCTTCGAACTTGGCGCCGTTGCGCGGCTTCATCTTCTTGGGGCCGCCGTACTTGTTCACGCCAAGGCCGACTTCTTCCTGCGTGAAGTCGAACGCCTGCTTGAAGGTGTAGGCCTGCACGCCGAACTCGCGTCGCAGTTCGACGACCAGGTCCTGCGCTTGCTTCGGGGCGGTGGGGCCGGCGAAGGAGGTGCACATGATCAGCCAAGGGCCGTGACCTTCTTCGAGCTCGTACGACTTGTTGGGATCGACGCTGACTCGCTTGAACGGCAGCAACGCTTGCCACGGCGGAGCGGCCTGCAAGGAAGTGGAACCAACGAGCAAGACGAGGACGGCCAAGGCCACCCTGCGAAAGGCGATGGGCGTGTGCATCGTCGACGACCTCCGTGTCGGACTCAAAAACTGGCGGCTGACATGCGAGCGCAGCGAAAGCGCCAGCCGCGAGAAGCGGGGCGGATGGTAGCGAAGTGGGGACGGCCGGCCAAGGCCGGTCGGGGGGAGTTTTCAGTTTTCAGTGAGCAGTTTTCAGTTCTTAGGAGTCAGGGGACAGGGGACAGGAGGCGGCTCTCGTTCCCACGCTCTGCGTGGGAACGGTAGGGGCGGACGCTCTGCGTCCTATGTTTGGCGGCGGAGGACGCGGAGCGGCGGGGAGCGCGTTACGACGCAGAGCGTCGTAACGAGGAAGCAGTTTCCCCCCTACTGAGAACGGATCACTGAAAACTGACAACTTGTTCCGCCGATCGGCCTGGACAGGTTGGGAGGGTTCGGATTACTCTCCGCCCCGCTTATCGCCGCTGCGCTGGATTGCGCGCACCTTTCGAGGAGGTTGACGATGTCTCGCCGCTTTCTGCACGCTGGTTTTGGCCGATCCGCTCTGCACCTGCTGTGGGTGCTGCTGACGTTGGTCGCGCCGGCAACCCTCGCCGGGCAGGACTTCCGCGTCGACACCGAGGTGTTCGTCGGCGAGGAGAAGGAACCGCTGGCGGCGACGCTGACGTTGTTCGCCGACGGGCTCGTCTACGACTTCTTGTACGAAACCAAGCAGAGCGAACCTCGCGAGATCACCGTCTACGATCCGCGGATGCAGCACTTCACCTTGCTCGACCCGCGGCAGCGGCTCAAGACGGTCATCACGGTGCAGGAAGTTCAAGAGAGCTGCATCTCGCTCAATCTGCACGCCAAGGAGTCGAAGGACCCGTTCTTTGTCTTCGCGGCGGAGCCGAAATTTGAAGTGACCGAAGAAGCGGTGAAGGAGCGGGGTCAGGACGCCACCAGGCTGACGCTCACCGGCGAATGGATGATTTACTCCGCCGTCGGACGAAAGCCCGAAATTGCGGTGACGGCCGCCTCCTATCGAGCCTTTGCCGACGCGCACAATCGGCTGAACGCCCTGCGTCCCGGCGGCATGCTTCCGGCGCCGCGGGCGGAACTGAACGAGCAGTTGGGGGCCCGGGGGCTGCTACCCTCGAAGGTTAGCCGAGTGATCCTGCCGCAGAGCCGATTCCAGCGCAAGCTGGAGGTGCGAAGCGAGCACCTGTTCAACTGGACCCTCTCGCGTCTGGATCGCGAGAAGATCGAGCAAGTCGGCGGCTACCGGGTCAACTTCGAAAGCCTGCCGTTCGACAAGTATCGCGATCGGCACAACCACGTGCCGCCGGCGCCGCAGCAGCAGGCGAAGCGGTAGGCCCGAAAAAAGCGGAGAGCGGAAAGCGGAAAGCGGATCAGGGACGCGGCACTGTCTGATCGGCGAGAGCTGGTGGCGGGCCGACTCCGTGCTCCCTCTCCCAAAGGGAGAGGGGAATGTCTTCTGGGCTCTTGCGGCGAGTGGACTAAGCACTTGCCATTCATTCCGCATTCCCTATTCCGAAATCCGCATTCCCCCCCGCGCGTGGCGTCTTGCTGCGGCAGTAGTTACGATTAGGCCGGTTGGGGCCGTGGTTTTGCCGCGGCCTTGGTTCCGATCGAAACGACAACTGCGAGAGGCGACTCCATGACATTGCGTGCGTCCAGGCTGGTGTGGGCTGTGGTTCTGATGCTGGGCGTGTGCCCGTTGGCGCACGCGGAAGAATTCGGCGTCAAAAAGACCGACGGCGGCGTCGAGGTGACGATCGGCGACAAGCCGTTCACGACCTATCTCTTCAAGTCGGGAGCCAAGCCGGTCCTCTGGCCGCTGCTGGGGCCGACCGACAAGGAAATGACTCGCGCCTATCCGCTGCGCGAGGGCGATCCGAACGAGAAGGTCGACCACATCCACCAGCGGTCGGTCTGGTTCACGCACGGCGACGTCAACGGTGTGAGCTTCTGGCACGAGACCGAAGGGCATGGCGACATCGTCCACGAGGAACTGGTCGCCGCCGAGGGTGGCAAGACCGCCCGGATTGTCACTCGCAATAGCTGGATGTCGCCGAAGGGGGAGAAGCTGTGCAGCGACGTACGGACCCTCACGTTCGGCGGCGATGACAAGCAGCGCTGGTTCGATTTCGACGTCGTCGTTACGGCGGATCAGGACGAAGTGAAGTTCGGCGACACCAAGGAAGGGAGCTTTGGCATTCGCGTCGACGAAGAGTTGAAGGTCGACGCCAAGAAGGGCGGCAAGATCGTCAACAGCGATGGCCTGACCGACGGCCAGGCCTGGGGCAAGCCAGCCGCGTGGGTCGACTACCACGGTCCCGTCGACGGCGAGCACCTGGGAATCGCGATTCTCAATCACCCGTCGAGCCTTCGCTTTCCGACGCACTGGCACGTGCGGACCTACGGCCTGTTCGCCGCCAATCCCTTCGGCCTGAACGACTTCACCAAGGGGCAGAGCAAAGGGGATCTGGTGCTGAAGAAGGGAGAATCGTTCCCGCTTCGCTATCGCGTGATCCTGCACCGCGGTGACGAGAAGGCTGGCAACATCGCCGAGCAGTATGCAAAGTACGCCGAGGAGAAGAAGAGCTAACGTAGGGTAGGCTTCCAGCCTGCCCGTGAATGAAAACGACGAAACGCTCAAATCCCAATGACCCGATGGACCTCGACCAGGTCCTGGGGTTGTTGGGATTTTTTTGTTTCTTGACGGGCAGGCTGGAAGCCTACCCTACGAGATGCTGGGAAACTTTATCGTGGCCGGAAGATGGCGATGCTGGCTGTGAAGCCGTGCATGAAGTTCTGGCCGCCGATGGGGCCGATCTCCCCTTGGGCGAAGAAGCCGGCCAGCGGCAGGCTGCCGAGGGAGCGATCGATCGCGAGCGCATCGTGGTCCGGCTGGCTGAACATGTTCGTTCCCCGGCCGTTGCAACTAAACAGCAGTGCGGCGGCCGGCTCGGTCTTGTCCGCCTTGCGCGCGGCGCAGAGCAGTTGCTTGAGTTCGCCGTCGGCGGCCTCCTGGTCGCGGACGTGGAACTGGACCGTCTGGCCCGTGCGAATGTAGTCGCCGATGGCGATCGCTCCGGCGCCCGGGTCGATGCCGATCACGTTGCGAACCAGGAAATCTCCCTGCTCGAACTTGTCGCGATACTCGCTCACGACCCGCCCGACATGCAGATAGCGCTGCACGAGAATCTGCTCTCGCGTCGGCAGTTGATCGAACAGTTCTTTGAGCTGGAGCAGCGCCGGCTTGCCGCCGAGTTCGTGAATCACGTTCCGCTCGGCCTTGGTGACGACGAACGGCTTGCCGATCGGGCGACAGCCTTGCGAAACGACGGTGTCGAGGCGGACCGGCCCATGCACGATCGCGGCAACGGCTCCTTCGGCGAACGTCTCGCGGCCGCGGATCAGGCGGTTGCCTCCCGGATCGTGTCCGCCGCTGGCCATGCCGCCGATCATCGGTACGCCGGGGCGATCTTCGTTCATGCGCTCGAGTAGTTGCTCGACCGGGAATGAGAACGGTTCGCCAAGCAGCAGGACGAACGCTCCTTCGGGCCAATCGCCGGCAAGCTCATCGGGCCAACCTTGGATGACGCCCCCTTCGGGCGTCCGCTCGAAGGAGAGCAGCATCGACGTGCTCTGCACTCCGGGCCAACTTGCCAGCCAGAGCGATACGGCAGGTTCGTGTTCGATTTCACGGCGGACGCCGACAATCGATTCGCCCGAACAGCCGAGCAGGTTCTCCGTGCCGAGCAGTTCGCAGGCCAAGGCGGCCATCGCGTCGGCTTGCGGAGTGTGCGGCGTGGAGAAGAAGATCACCGCGAAATCGGGTGTCGCGCCATTCAACTGTTCACGAGCTTCCAGACAGGCTTCGCGAACTGCGCTTAACGAGTCCGGATTCAACGAGAGGGACGAAGCAAAGCGCATGTGCGATCGATCATGAGGTGTGGCCGTAAAAATACGCCGCCGCGTGCCCCTTCGCCCGGCTAGTGCCCCGAGCTGACATCATATCGGCAAAGCGAACGAGTGACTACGTTCCGACGCGTTTTTGTTTGGCGCGTGACGCAGTCCTGTCTTGGCTGGCGTTTCGCGGCTTCGCGCAAGCTACTTACTGCAAGCCGCGAACCAGAGCCGCCAGGTGTCGCGAGAGATGTTTTCCGACCACTTCTCGGTAGGTCGCCGGATTGGCGACCAGCACGTCGCGCAGCGTAGGGCCGAGCACGCTGTCGGTCAGGACCGAGCCGAACGTTACGTGCAGGACCTGCCTGCCGGCAGGCTCGTCGAGATAGAGTTGCTCCAGGCGAACGTCGTCGGCAATCGCGGCTGGCGCGGGAAGCTGTTCGACGCGGGCTGAAACGTGGTACGTCGCCCGGTCGCGATCGAAACGGCTGCGAGCCATGTCGACAATTCGTCGGAACAAGCGTCGTTCGTGGCGGGCGGCGACGCGGAGTGCCTCCAGGTAGCTGGTGCCCGCCGTTTTCACATGAAACAGTCCGCCGGTGATGCGGGCGAGTTCTTCGTAGAGCGAAAACTTGTCGCTGCCGTAGTGCAGGCCGAGCTTGTAAGGGCCGAGCGCGCGTGCCACGAGGGCATGCTCGCGCCAGGCTCGCAGCAGCGTTTCGCGATCGCCGGCGAAGTCGATCGCCGGCTCGAAGTCGCCGCTCCAACGCGGGCCGACGATGGCCAGCTTCATCTGCGCCCGCAAACACTGCTCGACGATCAGAAAGTGCTCGGCGAGCGAGGTCGGTTGCGGTGTTTCGTCGAGGCAGATTTCGATTTCGTACGGCGTGTTCCGCTTCAGCATCATGCGGTCGGTGTGCGAGGCGAGCTTGATCGCGTGGGCGATCGCCTTGCCGTACTTCACCGCCACACGCTTCACGGTGGCGGCGTCGAGGTCGATCGTCACCTCGTCGCTGAGGCGAATCTGCCGACCGAAGTAGTCTTCGGCCCAGGCGACGTCGTCGTGCAGGTCGCGGAAGCGCGCTTCGAGCACCTGGGGAGCGTAGCTGTCCGCCTGCAGATCGACGTGCTCGCTGAAATCGATCGTAAAGAGCACGAAGCCGGCGCTAACGGTTGCGTTGACGTCCTCGTTGGTCTTCAGGTGGTCGGCGTCGGCAGCCCAGGGGCCGGTGTAGTTGGCGGCAGTGAGGCCTTGGATGGTGTCGGCGATGACGTCTTCGGGCTTGCGGCCGGTGCGCGACATCTCGCGGATCGACTGCTGGGCGAAGACCGGCAATACGGCTTCCCCCTGAGACCGGACGGCGTCGACGTGTCCGATGGTGGCGACGCCCAGGCGATCGCCAAAACCAAAGCTGGGTTTTAGACCGAGAGGTCGAGGTGGGCGAACTTGAGACATCCCGTCTCCTGAAAGGCGATCGGTGTCGTGAAAGCAGGCGCACTGGCAGGGCTGCTAGCTTATCGACAATGGCCGACGGATAACACCCGGAGGACCGGCAGGTTTATCCAAACTTCCGCTCAGGCCCCGCTGCAGGGGGCGACGTGGGCCGATGGCGGCGAGCAGCCGACCCGCGTCTGTAATGGCCGCCGAACTTTGTCAATTTGGGGGTCTTCTGACAATTCTGCAGTAAGGAGCAACGGGACTTCGCGCAGTGCGCTATCAAATCGAACGAATCAAATCATCTGACGCTGACACGAGTGACGACTGTTACGGTAGACGCAAGCGAGATCACTCAACCGGCGGGGTGCTGAGGCGCACCCGGCACTGGCGGTGATCGCTTGCGTGAAAGCCGCCACTGATGAAGTTTTGGGTCAACCTCGCCAGTCTGCTTGCCCTATGCGTCGCCATGCCGCGCTGGATCGTCGGCATGTTGCGCGGGCGGTATTGCTGGAGCGACCTGGCGGCCCGGCTGCTGGGGCAGACCCCCGTGCGCGAAGGTTCGACTCCTTGCCTCTGGCTGCATGCCGCCAGCGTGGGGGAGATGAAGGTCCTCCTGAAATTGCTGCCCCTCTTGGAGCGGCAGTATCCCGAGTTTGACCTGGTGGTGTCGTCCGCCACGACCTCCGGATATCAGCTGGCCCACCAGTCGATCGATCGACATGCGGTGATCTGGTTTCCGCTGGCCTTTTCTTGGGCGGCGCGACGGGCGCTCGAGCGGCTGCGACCGACGGCGATCCTGCTCGTGGACATGGAGCTGGCCCCGACGCTCTTCGCAGCGGCCCGGCAGAGCGGTGTGGGGGTGTTCGTAGTGAACGGACGCCTGAGCGAGCGGCGGCAGCGGACGCTCCGCGCCTGGCCCAAGACGGCCCGCGAGAGCCTCCGGTCGTTCGCGGGGGTGTACGCCCAATCGGCCGAAGACGCGTTGCAATTCATCAGCTACGGCGCTCGGCCGGACGTCGTCGAGTGCACCGGGGCTATCAAGTTCGACTGTGTCGAGTCGGACCGCGAGCATCCCGATGTGCTGCGATTGCGCGAGCTGGCAGGCATTGGCGATGAGCACCTGGTTTTCGTCGCCGGCAGCACGAAGGCGGGAGAAGAGAAGGCGGCGCTCGATGCGTTTCGCCAGGTTGCTCAGGTATATCCCCCACTGAAGTTGCTGATCGCTCCGCGAAACGCTTCGCGCTTTGTCGCGGTGGCGCGCTTGCTCGACGCCAGTGGCCTGAAGTGGCAGCGGCGAAGCGTACTGGAGGCGCAAGGCGCCGATCCCGAAGCTCGCGTCCTGCTGATCGATTCGCTCGGCGAGCTGCAAGCATGGTGGGGTCTGGCCGACATTGCCTTTGTTGGCGGCAGCCTCTGCGCCCAAGGCGGGCAGAACATGATTGAGCCCGCCGCCTATGGAGCCGCCGTCTGTTTTGGTCCGCACACGCAGAATTTCCGCGATGTGGTCGGGCTGCTCCTGGCCGACGAGGCGGCGAAGGTGGTGCGCAGCGAGGAAGAGCTAGCCCACTTCGTGCGGGGCTGTCTGGAAGATCGGCGGCACGCCGAAACCCTCGGGTGGCGAGCGAGGCAGGTCGTGCAGCAGCAGTCGGGCGCCATGGCGGCGACGCTCGCCGCACTCGACCGCAGTCTGTTGGAACTGCTCGAGCAGAGCGAGCCGAGCCAAACGCAGCGCCGGATCGGTCAGGTCGCTTAGCACCGGTCCGTTTAGGACTCAGGCTGGTCCACGTCGATGGGGCGGAGCCCAGCTCGCGGTTTGCCTCTGGCTGTTTTCTATTGACAAACTTGTGAAAAGTTTGTATCGTGTGTGCGTGTCGACCTTCCTCCGGTGGCGGATGTGTGGGGCGTTCGCTGCTGCGCGGTGGTTGAATTCTCGGTTGGGCCGGCGGCGGCGGGTTGTGGGCCTGGCCGAGCGGTTGTGAGATGTTGTGAAGGTGTTGTGAGGGGGATTTGGGACCTTGCGCAAGGGGTTGTAGAGCTTGGTGGCCGCTTCGGCGCAAGTGTAGGAGAGGACGGGGCTTGTTGCTCGCGGCCGACTGAGCGCAAAGGTTGTATTGCAGTTGGATTGCATGTGGCCGGCAGGCTGTGGAAACCGGCGGCGGGTAGACGCTTGAGCTGGGCGGCGATAGGGTACGAGGGTGGACAACGGGTGTGAAATTGCCTTCAGGAAGGGAACCTTATGGCGGGCTTGGATCGACGGAAATTCAATCAATTGACGGCGGCAGCCTTCGGCGGATTGGCGGCGGGAACGCTACTCGGCTGTGGTGGCGGCGATGAGTCGAAAGCCGTTGTCGACGCCAAACCGGCGGGGGACGTGCATCTCTGCCGTGGGCTGAACGATTGCAAGGGAAAAGGCAAGGGAGGCGACAACGCCTGCCGCGGCCAGGGCTCGTGCGCTTCGGTCGAAAACGCCTGCGCCGGGATGAACGAGTGCAAAGGACTCGGCGGCTGCGGCGAGTCGGCTGGGGCCAATGCGTGCAAGGGGCAAGGCGGTTGCCATGTGCCGCTGATGGAAGGGGCCTGGAAGACGGTCCGCACGCGGCTGGAGTCGGAATGGAAGGATAAGGACCTGGAGTTCGGCGAAGCGCCGGCGAAGGTGGAAGAGACGAAGTCGTAAGCGAGCGGTTTACCCGTAGCTGAAGTCGCCCGAATTCAGACAAGTCCAGTCTCAACCCGCAGGGCGTCTGAATTCGGGCGAATTCAGCTACGGATGATTTGGTGCGATGTGATTGAGAAGCGTTTAGGGCATCCGAATTTGGGGCTGGGGGTGGGACTGCGGAGTCCGCACTTCGGCCACATTCTCGAGCATTGGCCAGCGGTCGATTGGTTCGAGATCATCTCGGAGAACTTTCTCGATTCGCACGGCAGGCCGAGGTATGTGCTCGAGCAGATTGCCGAGCGCTATCCGGTCGTGATGCATGGCGTGTCGCTGTCGATCGGCAGCACCGATCCGCTCGATTTCGAGTACCTGACGAAGCTCAAGCGGCTTGCCGGCGAGGTGCGGGCTGGCTGGGTGTCGGACCATCTCTGCTGGACGGGCGTCGCCGGGCGGAACACGCACGACCTGCTGCCGCTGCCGCTCACCGAGGAAGCCCTGCGGCATGTGAGCGAGCGGGTGCGGATCGTGCAGGACTTTCTCGAGCGGCCGCTCGTGCTGGAGAATCCCAGTTCGTACGTGACGTTCGCTCAGTCGACGATGCCCGAGTGGGAGTTTCTCAGTCGGCTGACCGAGGAGACGGGATGTGGCCTGCTGCTCGATGTGAACAACGTGTATGTGTCGAGCGTGAACCACGATTTTGATCCAGTCGAGTACTTGCGCAGTGTGCCAGCCGAGCGCGTGGTGCAGTTTCACCTGGCGGGGCATACGAACCTGGGGACGCACTGCATCGACACGCACGATGGGCAGGTGGTTGACCCGGTGTGGCGGCTGTATCGTCTCGCCCATGAGTTGACCGGCGGGGTTTCGACGCTGCTTGAGTGGGACGCGAAAATCCCGCCGTTTCCGCGACTGCATGCGGAGGTGCTCAAGGCGAAGCGGCACTTGGAGGAGGCGTTTGAGGAAGCTGCCGCCGAGACGAATGCAACGCTGCGGGATGATTCGGAAGCGGGCTCCCCTGCCCTGCCCCATCCGCTGACGCGAACCGCCGTGGAAGTGGCCTGATGGCGACGCCCGTGAATCAGCCGCCGAATCTGGAGCAGTTGCAGCGCTGGCTGCTGGCGGCGATCACGCATCCCGCTGGCGTTCGAGCGGGCGTGGCCTCAGATGAGGCTCAGCGGACGCTGCGGCTGGGAAACGGCGATTTGGAAATGGTCGTGCTGCCGAGTCTGCGAATGTCGGCCGAGCAGCGGTTGGCGGTGTATCAGCATGCCTACTTCGGCCGTCTGATCGAAGCGCTCAAGGAATTCTTTCCGTGCCTGTCGGAGAGCTTGGGTGAGGAGGTCTTCACGCAGTTCGGCGTGGGCTATCTGACACGGCATCCGTCGCAGAGCTATACGC
>JAEZAS010000078.1 GCA_023430365.1 Planctomycetota bacterium | reverse complement strand
CAGTACTCAGTACTCAGTACTCAGTAACGGGGTACTGTGTACCTGGGCACTGAGAGCCGTAAACCATCCACCGTTACGCGGCTGGGCTGAATAGCTTTTTAATGGCCCGGCGATGGTTTCGTTGGCTGTGTTGTCCAGCACGGCGAAGACGACCGTTTGGAAACGATTGCGAAAGCGTCGGACATCGGTTTTTTGCCCTCGGCCGCCGTAAGTGCGCCGACCACCGCTTGTCCGTCGGGCCGATCGAAGTGACGATTCGTTCATGATCCTGCTCAGCGTTCAGAAAATTACGAAGCATTTTGGCCCCGATCCTGTCCTCGCCGGGGTGACGTTCGATATTCGGCCCGGGCAACGGATGGCGCTTGTCGGGCCCAACGGCGCCGGCAAGACAACGCTGATGAAAATCATCACCGGCCAGGAGCAGGCCGACTCGGGAACCATCGAGCGGCATCCGTCGGCCCGGATCGGCTACCTCGAGCAGCAGCCGGAGTTCAACTCCGAGCGCACCGTGTGGGAGGAGGCCAAGAGCGCCCTGGCCCACCTGATCGATGTGGCCGCCGAAGTGGAACGCCTGGCCCATGCGATCGCCGAGGAGGCCGATCCGTCAGTGCGTCGAAAGCACGAGGAGCGGTTCGATCGGCTGCAGCATCAACTGCATCAGCATGGAGCGTACAACCTCGATCATCGGATCGAGCGAGTGCTGCAAGGACTCGGGTTTCCCGAAAGCAGTTACGCCCAGCCGGTGCAGACGCTCAGCGGCGGTCAACAGAACCGGTTGCTGCTCGCCAAGCTGCTGCTCGAAGAGCCGGATCTGATGCTGCTGGACGAACCGTCGAACCACCTCGACATCGACGCGACGCAGTGGCTGGAGTCGTACCTGACCGAGTCGGACCAGGCGATTCTGGTCGTCAGCCACGACCGCTACTTTCTCGACCGGGTGGCGAACCACACGTTGGAGCTATTTCAAGGGACGGTGGATCAGTACGTCGGCAACTTCTCCCACTACAAGCGGCAGAAGGCGGAGCGGCTGGAAGTCCAGCGGCGGACGTACGAGAAGCAGCAGGAAGAAATCGCGAAGATTGAAGACTTCATCCGCCGCAACGGCAGTGGCCAACTGGCTGCCCAGGCCGAGGACAGGCGGAAGAAGCTGGAGCGAATCGAGCGCGTTCCGCCGCCGCGGGAGATTGCCGCTCCGCCGATGGGGTTTCCGGCCGCGTCGCGTACCGGCGACATCGTGTTGCGCGTTGAGAACCTGAGCAAAGGTTTCGATCGGCCGCTGTTTCAGAATCTGTCGTTCGATGTGCTTCGCGGGGAGAAGTGGGGCATTTTGGGACCGAACGGAACCGGCAAGACGACGTTGCTCAAAGTGCTGCTCGGTTTGTTGCCGCCCGATAGCGGCCGAGTGGTGCTCGGAACGGGGGTGAAGGCTGGGTATTTCGATCAGATGCTGACGGGGCTCGATCTCGAGGCCGAAGTGGTCGAGGCGGTACGTCCCGATCACAAGGAATTCGTCTTGCAGCAACGGCGGGACCTGCTTGCACGTTTCGGGATCACCGATGCGATGGTGTTTCAGAAGGTCGGCAGCCTGAGCGGTGGCGAACGAAACCGCTCGGCACTGGCTCGGCTGGCGGCGCTCGACGCCAACCTCCTCATCCTCGACGAGCCGACGAACCATCTCGACCTGTGGGCGCGTGATGCGCTGGAACGAGCGCTCCGCAAGTTCGATGGATCGGTGATTTTCGTCAGCCACGACCGATACTTCGTCAATCAGGTGGCGGACAAGCTGCTCGTGGTGGAGCCAGGCCGGTTCCGCGTGATCGAGGGGAACTACGACACCTATCAACACCTGGTGAAGCAAGGGCTTGCCAAGGAGGCGCGGGCGCCGGCGGCCGTGGTCAGCAAGGCAAAGGAAAGCGGCGAGGCGGAACGGCGTGGCAAGCCGACCAAGGAGCGGCGGAAAAGAAAGTTTCCCTATCGCAAGACGGCGGACATCGAAGCCGAAATCGCCCAGCGAGAAGGGCGGATCGAGGAGATCCACCAACTATTCGGCGAGGAAGAAGTGCTCCGCGACGGCGGGCGGATCAAGCAACTCAAAGCCGAACTCGAGGAGCATGAAACGGCGCTGCCGCAGCTCTATGAACATTGGGAAGAGGCGAGCGAGATGAACTAGGGAACGCTCGACCCTCGCCGCACGGTGAGAGGCAAAGGCGCCTCGTGTGCTACTTGTTCCGCTCCACGAGGCGGAAAGCGTAGCCGCGCCAGAGAGTCTCGAACGTTTCGCGATCCCAGTGTTCGCGGCATTGTTCCTGCGTGGGATCGGCAATCACCGCATTGCCCTGCGGGCTAAAACCCAGGAGCATCACCGAATGGTTGACGCCGGGCACCCAGCCGAACTCTTCTGAGAACTCGCCGTCGACGGTGGAACCAGCTTCGAGGCCGACGCTCAAGATCATCGGCTGGCCGGTCAGTTCGCGGAGTTCCTGGGCGGAGCATTGTCGCACTTCGACGTCCCAAGGCGTTCCCGCGGTCTTGAGCTTGAGGCCGCGATACAAACCCTGCCAACTGGTGCCGTTACGAGTGAGGCAAAGCCTGGCCATCTCGCGTTCGTTCGCTTCGATGCCATGCAAACTCAGCAGCGTGGCGGCGCATGCGGGTGAACAGGTGATGTTCGTGGTTTGCAAGCAGCTGCCGAGTTGGTCCCAGCGGTTGCCGCATTCAGGCGGATTGCCTAACAACGGATGGACCAAGGCATAGCCGGCGCTAAGGCAAAGGGCGCCGGTGTAGACCAGCTGCCGTGGTGGGCTGAACTGCATCCGCCGCCACACAACGGCTGCGAGCACGGCGGCCAACAGCGGCAGCCAATTGCTCAAGACGATCAAGCTCGACACCGGCAGCCAGCGTACGAGACCGATGTCGTACCAGACGAACGCGATGTAGTAGAACAGCGCGACGATCACCGCCAGCGCCAGGAGGTCGCAGGCGATATTGGGCAAGCGCTGGATCAGAAGCCTCGTGCCCAAGAACAACCCGGCTGCAATTGCGGCCACAACTGCACAAGCAAGATACAGGTCGTTCATCGTGTCGGTCTCCAGACACGGGTAACGAGGTTCCTCCGCTCACCTGGTGCGGATCCCGAGGCGAGCGAAGTGAATGGCGGTGGCCCCACGAAGGGCAAGCGGTGCGCCAAAACGATCGGAGAAGAAAGTAGCGACAGTGTTGATAAGCTTCGGCAGATCGTACGCCCGGCGGAAAGGCGCGTCTACAGAAATTGGCCGCTATTTGCCGTAGTTGGCCGTCCGTTTCGCGCGGAGGACGACGTAGTTGCGCGCTTCCAAAGACTCAATCTCAATAAAGCCGTCCGCCAGACGCTCGAGGTACCAATCAGGTCGCTTCGTAACCACCAGAAGTTCGCCTCCGGGGCGAAGCGCACGCGTGGCGGTGGTGATGAAGATGTCCGCGATGCGGAAGTTGGAGTAGTACGGAGGATTGGCAAGCACGAGGTCAAACGACTCGGCTGGAACCGTTCGGCCATCCGCGTCGAGCGCGGCTCGCACCGTGGGAAGCTCGTTCGCCTGGGCGGCCCACTCGACCGCTTCGATCGACCGCGCATTGGAATCGATCGCGAGCACGGCGACGTCGCTGGCCCGCGCGGCCGCGGCAATTGCCACCACGCCGCTGCCGGTGCCGATGTCGAGCACCTTCATTCCGGGGCGGATTTGCATTTGAGCCAGCAACGCTCGGGCTCCCCCGTCGACATGCCGGTGACTGAAAACCCCGGGACGCGTGCGAAGCTTGAGCAAACGGTCGCCGTCGCGGAAGGGGAACTCGGCTTCGAAACGGCGGATGCGCTTCAGCGGCGCGCGCTTGGTCGCCATGTACAGCACGCCCTGGGGCGTTTGCCGCCGGCTGACGCGGTCGAACAGAGTTTCCATCTGTTGCTGGAGCCACGAGTCGCTTGGGTTATCGGTTGTCGCAACGAGTTGTCCCCCATCCTGAAGGCGGACGTGCCCTGCTTGCAACCAATCGCGTGCGAGTTCTGCTTCGCCGTTGCGGCTGAGCGCCAGGGCCACCACATCGAAGCGCTGAGCGGGTGGATCGGCCTGGCAAAGGATCCGGAGATTGGGAGAAAGGACGCCCATTCCCACGGCGAGTTGCTGTTGATGGACGTCGTGAATCAGGCAGGTGACGTCGGCTTGCGGATGGCGACGAGCAAAGGCTCTCGCGAATTGGGCCCGGCCGACGGTATTGCAGAGCACCCGGCCCGCATAGAGTTCTTCGAGCAGGTCCAGCAGCAACTGCTCTTGCGGACGAGCTTCGAGCTCGATCGACGCTTCCTGCGGGGCTTCCAACTCGTCATTCATGCTATTCATCTTAAAACCGGACTGCAGGCTATGCAGGCACTGGGCGGGGTATGGTCATCGACTGTCTGCTGTGGGCGTGTGAGTGCCAAGTGGATCGCGGATTTTCGCTGGTTTTTACGCTGCCAACCTGATTCGAGGGCGTCTGAATCGGCACGACGGAGGGTGTTTTTGGCATGATTCTAAAGACTTACGGCGGACCGCCGGAGCAGTGGCACACCACCTGCAATATCGTTTAACCGTGCAAGTGGTTGCACGAGACAAATCAATCGTAGATCGTTCGATCGCTGAGGAGACAATCGAGATGAAACGCATCATGCTCGCGGTTGCTGCCGCGTTTGCCCTGCTTGTTGGTCCCGCCCTGACGAGCACCGCCGATGCCCAGTATCGCTACTATCGCTCGTACCGCCCGGCTTACGGCGGCTACTACAGCAACAGCTACTACCGCCCGTACTACAACAACTACTACGGCGGCAGCTACTACCGTCCGTACTCCAGCGGCTACCGCGGCTACTACGGTGGCTACGGCGGTTGGGGTGGCCGAGGCTACTACCGGCAGCCGGGCGTGTACATCGGCGGACGCGGGTTCGGCGTGGGAATTGGCTTCTAAGCCAACCGTCTGACCAGACGCGGTCAAGAAAGAAGAAAATCCGGGCGAGCTCAGAGAGCTCAGCCCGGACTCTTCGTCCCCCCCGGGATTTTTCAATTGGTTCGCTCGGCGGTGTCGCTGAGCGACAACCGGCTGACAAGCCAAGATATCGGCGAGCGACGGGCGACAACTTTGGCAATCTTTATTGGATGTGCCGAAAATGCCGCCCGTCACTTGCCATTTCTTTTGCGCCCTTGGCTCTCCGGGCGAAATCAGTTAATGGAAGCGCGGCCCATCGTGCGCGCCGACGGATCAGCCCACAGGCGAGTTGCTATGCCAGCATTGCTGTCACGGGCAACAAGTTGCCGGAAGCGCCGACAAAGGCTCATTAAGCTGTAGCGATTAGGACGATTTTCTGCCTGAGCGAAGCTGTACTGCTTCGTGGATGGCTTTGCCTGGAGAAAGGACGCTCCTGTGTCTCGACCCTCGTCGCGTGCTTCCCTTTGGTCCACCCTCAGCGGAATCGCCTGGCCGATGCTGCTTGGCGCTGGGCTATCGGTGGGCTTCTATGCGTTGGTGTTTGCCGGGCCCCTCGATCACCCGTTCGTCCATCGCTACTTTGCCGGGCACCCGATCAACTACATCGAGACGGTGTTCTTCTTTGTCGGCGTGATTTCGCTGCTGTTCAAAGCGTTCGATCTGCTCGGCCAGCACGCCTCGCTCGGCAGCATCTCGCTGGGAGAAAGCGACGGCATCCAGCCGGCCACCAAGGCGGCGGAATACCTCGATACGCTCGCCGGCTTGCCCGATCGCCTGAAGAAAACCTACCTGGGCCGCCGGCTGACCGACGCCCTCGAGTCCATCAATCGCAAGGGCTCGGCTGAGGGACTGGAGGATGAACTCAAATACCTGAGCGATCTCGACGGTGGTCGCCAGCAAGATAGCTATGGCCTGGTTCGCATCATCGTCTGGGCCGTGCCGATGCTCGGCTTTCTCGGTACGGTCGTTGGCATTACGACCGCCATCGGCGACCTGGCCAAGGCGGACCTGGTCAATTCGATGGACACCGCCATGTCCGGACTGCTAAGCGGTCTGTTCGTGGCCTTCGACACCACGGCCGTCGCTCTGAGCTTCGCACTGACGCTGATGTTCGCCCAGTTCATGCTGGACCGGATGGAGACGCAGTTGCTCGGCGAAGTCGACGTCCGGGTAACCCATGAGTTGGCCACACGTTTTGAGGTCGTCGGCTCGTCTTCCGACCCACAGGTGCAGGCCATGCATCGCATGGCTCAGCAGATGCTCAAGGCGACCGAGCAACTCGTCCAGCGGCAGGCGGAAATCTGGCAGGTCACCATCCAGGCCGCTCATCAGCAGTGGCAAAAGGTTACCTCAGCGTCCGCCGAGCAGTTGCAGCAAGGATTGGCCGCTTCGCTCGACCGCTCGCTTGCCCAGCATGCGGCGACCATGGCCAAGATCGAGCAAACCGCTTCCGAGAACGTGCAGCACCGCTGGGAGCAGTGGCAAACCGTTCTGTCGGAGAACGCTCGCCTGTTGCACGCTCAGCAGCAGGAGCTCACGCGCCAGGGCGAACTGATGACCAAGGCCATTCAGGCCACAGGCGATGTGATCAAGCTCGAAAGCGCTTTGAACCACAACCTCGAAGCCCTGGCCGGCTCGCGCAACTTCGAAGACACGGTGATGAGCCTTTCGGCTGCCATCCACCTGCTCAATGTGCGCCTCGGCAAGTCCGACGCGCCGCATGTCGATCTGACCACGTCCCAAGCTAAAGGTCGTGCGGCATGAGCCGTAAAAGTCGCCGTGCGGCGACAGGCATCCAGTTGTTCCCCTTCCTCGCCGTGCTCATCTGCACGATGGGGGCGCTCATTGTCTTGCTCGTGCTGATGGTTCAGCACACGCGTATCGACGCCAAGACCAAGGCCGCCGCCCTTCTGGCAGAGCAGCAGAAGAAATCGGCTGAGGATGAGGAACGTTTACGTCGCGAGCGCGAAGCGTTCGAGGACGAGCACTGGCGCGCCGAAATGCTCGAACAGCAGCGGGCCGAAACGGCCGAGAAGCTCGCCCAGCGGCGTCTGGCGATGAGCCACCTCGAAGATCACATCCGCCGCCTGCGCGAGCAGGCTCAGCAGCTCGTCAATCGAGCGATGGAGATCGACAAGGG
>JAEZAS010000070.1 GCA_023430365.1 Planctomycetota bacterium | reverse complement strand
TCGTCGTCCTTTACTCGATCAACGTGTTCCTGACGTTCACCCTCTCGATGCTCGGCATGTCGGTGCTGTGGTACGGGCAGCGAGGGAGCAGCCCGATCTGGCTGAAGCGTTTCGCGCTGTTTGTCTTCGGTAGCGTCCTCTGTGGCTCCATCCTGGCGATCACGGTGGCGTTCAAGTTCGAGGAAGGAGCCTGGAAGACCGTTGTCGTCACCGGCGCCCTGACGATTCTTTGCTTGCTCATCCGCGCCTACTACCAAAGCGTCAGCAGACGGCTGCGCCGGCTGGACGAGTCGCTCGGAACGATCGAAGTTCAAGGCGAACCGACGCAGGCCCCGCTCGATCCAGACGCCCACACAGCCGTCATCCTGGTCGGCGGCTACAGCGGCCTGGGAGTGCACACGCTCTTGAATGCGGTCCGCTTCGTGCCGCACCACTTCAAGAACATGGTGTTCATCTCGGTCGGCGTGGTCGATTCGGGCAACTTTAAAGGAGCCGAGGCGGTCGACGACTTGAAGGCCCACACCCAGAAGTCGCTGGAAAAGTACGTCGCCCTGGCCCGCCGGCTCGGTTTTCCCGCCCGAGGCTACCTGGCGATGGGCACGGACGTGGTCGACGAACTGGAACAGCTCTGCCGGGTGGTCTATCGGGACTATCCCAAGTCGGTCGTCTTCGCGGGCCAGCTCGTCTTCCAACGGGAGACCTGGTACGGCGTCGTTCTCCATAACCAGACCGCCTATTCGCTCCAGCGGCGGCTGCAGTGGGATGGGATTCCGATGGTTATCCTGCCCACGCGGGTGCGAGAAACCGCCTAATCGCTCGGAAAGTTCCCCTTGCTAGCTGCCAGACCGTTGGCATCGACGGGCTCCTTTGCCATAATGAGTTAATTCTGCCCCACCCCGCTTAACGGCGGCGGCCGACGAGCGCTCATCATCCCGCCCGCCCGCCCGTTTTAGCTGTTGTTTTTCTTGGAGGAGGACTGTCCCTCTCATGCCACGTGTTCAGATAGGCCTCTGGGCTGCGGTCGCAATCGTTGCATTGCGTCTGGGCGTGGGGCTCCATTTCTTTTGGGAAGGAGCGGATAAGCTCAACAATCCCAAACCCTTCTCGGCTGGGTTCTTAGGCAACGCCAAGGGCCCGCTCGCTCCCGCCTATAAGTCGATGGTTTGGGACGCCGACGGCCGCTGGCGGCTCGATACCAATTCGATGGTCGCCCACTGGAACTCGTACGGCGACCAGGTGATCGCCCACTACGGCTTCGACGACAAGCAAGTCGGTCAGGTCAGCAAAAAGCTCAAGGAGTTTGAGGGACGCTACAAGTCGTTCCGCGGCAGCCGGCGCGACGAGATCGAGGAGTACTACCTCCAGCTCGAGCGACGCGACCAGAACGCGGAAAATCCGGCTCGCACGGCCCTTGCTTCGCTCCGCGTGCACGATTCGAAAATCGATAGCGATCGCAACAAACTGAAAGGGGAAGTGCTTCCCGAAATCGATCGCATGTCGAAAGATTTAGAGAACGAACTGAACGCCATTGCCACGCAGGAGCAGTGGGAAGACAACGGCCGGCTGCCGATCGGACACGTCGGGCAGCGTTTTGGCGATTCAGTGACCGTCGACCGATGGATTCCGTGGTTCGACCTGACCATCGGCCTGCTGCTGATCGTGGGACTGTTCGTCCGTCCGGCGGCCATTGCGGGCGGGTTGTTTCTGTTGTCGGTTTGCCTGTCGCAGTGGCCAGGCAGCGTGGGCGCCGTGCCCGTTTATCCCCAGTTCATCGAGATGCTGGCGATGTTCACGCTCGCCGCCGTTGGCGCTGGTCGGTTTGCTGGACTTGATTTTGTGATTAGCGGGATGCGGCGGTTCTGCTGCCCGCCGAAACAGGGAGCTGAAGCATGAACAACCTAACCCCCGAAGAAAAAGCCGTTGGTCAGGAAAACTTCCACGAGGCGCTCGGCGCCTACGATCGCTCGCCTGCCGCCGAGAAGTTCGGCCGCCGCGACTTCCTGAAAGGTCTCGTCGCCACGGGCGCCGTTTCCGGCTTGGGCCTGGGCGCTGCTTACTTTGGCTATGAGAAGGTCAAGGACCCGGTTCGCATCGGCGTGATCGGCACGGGCGACGAAGGCAGCGTGCTCATCGGCGCCTGCAATCCGGAGTATGTCGACATCGTCGCCATCTCCGACATTCGTCCCTACAACGTGCACCGCGCGTTCCACGGCGACTGGGCCGGTGATGTGGCTCTGGCCGCCCGGCCGGGCATCATCACCAAGTACGGCTTCGCTGACGAAAAGGCCGCCCGCGACCACGTCAAGGTCTACGAAGACTACAAGGAACTGCTCAAGAACCCCGACGTCGAAGCGGTCATCATCGCTTTGCCGCTCCACCTGCACGCCCAGGCCGCCATCGACGCGATGAACGCCGGCAAGCACGTGCTGACCGAAAAGCTGATGGCCCACAACGTGGCCCAGTGCAAGCTGATGGGCCGCCTGGCCAAGAAGAAGGATCTGTACCTGGCCGTCGGTCACCAGCGCCACTACAGCGTGCTGTACGACAACGCCGTGAACCTGCTCCGCTGGGGCCTGCTCGGCGAAATCCATCACATCCGCGCTCAGTGGCACCGCGGCAACCTGCCCGGCCGCGATAGCTGGCAGCAGCCGCTGCCCGGCGGCGAGATGGGCTACGTCGACGGCAAGCTGCAGAAGGTCGACCCGATCGCCGACGAACTCAACCGGTTCCGCAAGGCGTACGACAAGATCAAGAGCAAGGATTCCGCGGACGCTCGCGTGCTCGCCAAGCGCGTGGCCCAGTGGGAAGCCTGGATGAAGGACGTCTCGGTCAACGCCAGCAACTTCGGCTACCAGGACTTCAACCTGGGCGACGGCCGGACCCGCAGCGCCCTGGAAGAACTCTGCCGCTGGCGGTTGTTCAAGCGCACGGGCGGCGGCCTGATGGCCGAGCTGGGAAGCCACCAGCTCGACGCGGCGAGCATTTTCGTCAGCGCATTGCGCAAGGACGGCAAGAAGGCTCATCCGCTGTCGGTGCACGCCGTCGGCGGTCGCCACACGTTCCCGCTCGATCGGCATGCCGAGGACCATGTCTACTGCATGTACGAGTTCCCCGGTCCGGGCTACGAACCGGACTTCAAGCCGGGCTACTACGACGCCGCCTCGAACTATCCCGATCCGAAGAAGGGCATTCCGGGCTACGACGTCGATCCGAACAAGCGGATCGTGGTCACCTACTCGTCGATCATGGGGAACGGTTTCGGCGGCTACGGCGAAATCGTCATGGGCAGCAAGGGAACGCTCGTGCTCGAGCGCGAACAAGACGTGTTGCTCTACAAGGACTCCTCGACGACGACCAAGGTCGGCGTGAAGGACGACAAGGGCGGCCCGACGCTCGACACCCAGGCCAGCGGCAAGGGCCCAGCCCTCGCCAAGGCAGCGGCCGAGCAGGGACCGGTCAGCCGTGGTTACACGGAAGAGATCGAGCACTGGGCCTGGTGCATCCGCAACCCCTCGGCCGAGAACCAGCCGCGCTGCAAGCCGGAAGTGGCTCTGGGCGACGCGGTCATCGCGCTGGCGACCAACGTGGCCATCGACAACGCCCAGCAGGGCAAGAGCGGCTACCTGGCGTTCAAGGAAGAGTGGTACGACATCGACAACGATGAGACCCCAGACGGCAGCACGGTGAAGGACGAAGCCGAAGCCCTCGGCGCCGACCTGAGCTAGTTGAGTTGCCCTACTTTGGATTCCCAGTTCGGCTGCTTCGCGAAGCAGCCGAACTCGCCTAAAGAATCAAGAGCCCTGAGAAGGAATCCCTGCACTACGGTATCCCAATCGACCGGGCAGAATTCTCTTGCTAGCCCCTGGCAGATCGCAGGGCACTTTCGAGGGGCTCAGCTAGTGCCTCATATGGAACCCGTACTCCGTCGACCGCAGCCGTCGGGGAGAAATCTTTGACAATAGTGGATAGCCGATCTACGACCGATGGGCTTGAAAGGGAGTCTGCCGTCACTAAATCGAGCGAATCAGCTCGGGCTTCATAAAATGCTGCCATTGCCAAAGTATAGCGATATGTATTTAAGCACACCCCAGTGAGATACAAAAGAAGCACTACGATTCCCAGTCGTATTGTTAGGTCTGGGATCCAGGCCATAAATAGTACTTTGTCTTTTTGCCGCTGAATTTCCTCGAGTTCAGCTTCTATCCGTTTGCGTTCTGTTTCCCTTCTCTCCTTGTCCGTTTCCCGATCGAGCTCTTGAAGATCATATGCCTGGCGCGCATCTCGTGCCTTCCTTAGTTCTTTTGCGATAGCGTAAGAAACGGCGTTGATAACATTCGTCAGCGAAGCCTTGCAATCGGGCGGATTAGCTTTCTCTTGCGACTCGCTGACTTGTTGCGCCCATTTCCTTATCTCGCCAACACACTCTTTTGTCGCCGCTACATCTACCTCTTCGCGGACGCAAAACCATTCCACTTTCTGCCACACCTGCGGCGGGAAGGTCGCGCTAGCCTCAGTGTCGGTCGCAAAAGCCTTGTTGCTTTTTTTCTCAGCGATTCCGTCAAGCACAGCCATAGCGGACTCTAGTGAAGCCATGAGATGCTTCAAATTAGTATCGTCCGGTTCCGACCGTGCTGCGTTCAGGTTGTCTCGCAGATTGACCATTACCAGCCACAAGGCCTGAGTTCTTTCTAGAATCAGCAGGTCAACTTTCGCTTCCTTCTCCTTCTTAGAGCTAGTTCGTTCATCTCTGTCCAGAGCATCCAGTCGACTAAGCAATTGTGCTTCTCGCGTAGGATATACACTTCTGACGAGATCTTCACCGAAGGCAAAGAGTCCGATGCCGAAGAAGATAAGTACAAATGTTGCCGCAATGGTCCCTCCGGCCATCTCTCTATGGAGTTGAGCGCGCTCGAGTAGTCGTCTTCTGACAGCCACTAATTCGCTCGGGAAGGAATCGGCGGAATCAGTTGAGTGAAGATTTGTCATGACCGGATTGCGCAACACTATTTTTCAAGGCGGGTTTTTACAAATTCCGCTTTGGAATTCGCAAGACGGTCTAGCTCATCGCTTTCTTCAATCCGGCGTCCGAAGGCATCCCGTGCTGCAACTGCTACGCGAACAAGTAATTCCGCCTCATTGTCTGGCGAGACCTCTATGCGAATGGAATAAATCTCCTGAGTTCCAGCGATTCGATCGTCAAAGTTGCTGTTTTGCGAAATCGCCCTGACTTCATCAAACTCGGGAGCGCTCTTAAGCCCAGTCAATGTCGAATTGGCGATCTCTGAAACCTTTGACATCCGGGCGCCAGTAACAGTTTTTAATGGGCCAATGTTTGCTACAGCCCTCCCGTAGGCGCGGTCTGATTCATCCACTTGTGACCAATCCAAAGACGGTGGCTGAACGGCTTCGGCAACATTTCGGTACCGGCGCATGCGACGAGGAACATAAACTACCCGGCGTTTTCGACCATGGTGCCCATATCTTTGGACAACCGGAACATAGACGACCTCGTCGACGGCTACGGTACGATGCCGCATCTCGGTTTGTTTGGCTCGTATTTTATCGCGAAGTGCCTTGAAGCCCGGGTCCTCAACAGTAGAACGAAACTCTTCTCGAGCATCCGGCTGCTGCCCAAATACACGCGGTGTGCTGCAGCAAATAGCTGATATGGCCAAACACGTTGCAATGCAGTTATTCATTAGTTCCTCTCCTAGATGAAAATCGATGGATCTGTTAGAATGGCAAAATAATTTCGGCTGTCAACACTTTTCTGAGCTGTTTGTGTAACCGCGTGCAACCGGGCTGAGGAATTACATAAGTGCAAAGACTATGTGAACGCCTCTCCCTTTGACGCCTTTTCTCCGTCGGAAACTCCAGCCTGGGACGAAACCACCCCGAGGCTCCGCCTCGTAGCCCCGCGCATCGCCCAGCCACCACAACAGCGCCAATCACACCCGCATCTCCGCTTCATCCGCGCCCACGCAGCGCTGAAGCCGCGCGTCGTTCCCCGCTTTTTCCCGCCCCATTACTTGTAGCCCGCCGCTAGCGTTCTTACATTGCGGTTCCCACCACTTGTTCCCCCGCACTGGAGCCACCGCAATGGAAAAATGGCCGATCGGCGTGTTCGCAAGCATCGATGCTGGATTGGGCGTGAAGCTGGAAGTCGCCCGCGATCTGGGTGTTCCGACGATCCAATTGCACGCCCCGCACCAAGCCACGCGAACGAAGGAAAATGCCGACGCCTTTCTTGCCCGCATCAAGGAATACGGAATCCGCCTGACCGCGGTGTTCTGCGGCTTCGAGGGCGAGAGCTATGCCGACATCCCGACGGTGGAAAAGACCGTCGGCCTTGTCCCGCCGGGCCCGCGCGCCGAGCGGTTGCAGGAGGCGAAGGAGATCTCGGACTTCGCGAAGGTGCTCGGCTGCAGTGTGGTCGGCCTGCACATCGGCTTTGTGCCGCACGACCGCGACTCGCAGCTTTACAAGGAAGCGGTCGAAGTGGCTCGCGAGCTTTGCGACCACTGCAAGAGCCACGGCCAGGCATTGCACCTGGAAACGGGACAAGAGACCGCCGACGGCCTGCTCGCCTACATCGGCGACGTGCAGCGCGACAACCTGTTCATCAACTTCGATCCCGCCAACATGATCCTCTACGGCAACGGCGAACCGATCGAGGCCTTGAAGAAAGTCGGCAAGTACGTCCGCAGTGTCCACTGCAAGGACGGTAAGTGGGCGAAGAACCCCGGCCAGGAATGGGGGCAGGAAATGCCGCTCGGCCAGGGCGACGTCGGCTTCGAGAATTTCCTTCGCACGCTCAACGAGATCGGCTACACCGGCCCGCTGACGATCGAGCGGGAAATTCCGCAGGAGCCGGAGCGTCAGAAGGCCGAGATCAGCCACGCCATCCAACTGCTCGACAGCCTCAAGGCCAAACTGGCGTAGCGATCCGTATCTGCCAAACTAGCCGGCGGGTAACACCCGCCGGAGGCCCCGCGCGAGGTCACCGCCGTCAAGTTGGAAATTAGCCGGAGGCAAACCTCAGGATTATGCAACTGCCAGCAGGGCTCTTTGGCGTTGCAGGATGCGGATGGCGTTGATCAGGAGTTTGGCTTGGACCCAGAGCTGCACGCGCACAGGCGT
>JAEZAS010000030.1 GCA_023430365.1 Planctomycetota bacterium | reverse complement strand
GGTTCAAAGTTCTCTATCCCAGCTTCCGTCCGATCGGCAAGCCCTAACGGATCGCGGAGTGATGGAACCGATCAGCGCTCCAACGTCGGAGCCAGCCCCCGAATTACGAGCGACGACCAACAGATCAACCAGGCTTTGTCAGCAATTGAACTACGCTCAGAATCGGAGTGGCACTTGTCTCAGAACCAGAAACTCGAGCTTCTTCGGAGCACAGAATTGAAGCCGGTGTCAGGTCATCTGTCGACGAAGGAACGCCGCGACCGGCATCGGCGTGCGCTGTGGATGCGGACGATGATCCAGTGGCACTGGATCAGTTCGGCGATCTGCCTGGTGGGGATGCTGCTGTTTGCCATTACCGGCATCACTCTCAACCACGCGGGCGAGATCGCCACCGAGCCGATCGTCGTCACCGCCTCCGCGGAGTTGCCCCCGGAAATCCTCGCCGGCTTGAACGAAGCCAATGTTGCGGAATCGGGTCCGCTGCCCGCCGAATCAGCCCGGTGGCTCAGTAAGCAGTTTTCGACGCCGATTGGGCGCCGCGCCGCCGAGTGGAACGAAAGCGAAGTGTACCTCTCGATGCCCGGCCCTGGAGTCGACGCCTGGCTGTCGATCGATCGCGAGACCGGCGCGGTGGAATTCGAGAGCACCGACCGCGGCTGGATTGCTTACTTCAACGATCTGCACAAAGGCCGGCACACGGGCACGGCATGGAAGTGGTTCATCGACATTTTTGCGGTGGCGACGCTCGTGTTCTGCCTGACCGGACTTGCTCTGTTGTATTTGCACGGACGCCATCGTCCGATGACCTGGCCGATGGTGGCGATCGGCTTAGCGGTTCCAGCGCTGATCGCCATGCTGATCGCTCACTATCCCTAATCTTGCACTGACCTACATCTGTTGTCGTTTCCCTGGAGTGTTCGCCGATGGTTCGCATGACGTTCGCCGCCTTGCTGGTTGCAGGAGGATGCCTGGCTTCAACCGCCGGGCTTGTCGCCGAAGAATTGAAGATGGCGGGCGATCAGTTGGAAGTGACGGTGGAGATTCCCCGTCTGAAGGTCGCCGAATACCACCGCCCCTACGTCGCCGTTTGGATCCAAGGCGAAAAGCCGGACGATGTGGTGAATCTCGCCGTGTGGTACCAGGTCAAAGGGCCGACCGACGACTTTGGGACGAAGTGGCTCCCCGATCTGCGCCAGTGGTGGCGTCGTTCCGGGCGTGGCTTGCAGTTTCCGGTCGATGCCGTATCCGGCCCAACCCGCCCAGTGGGAGAGCACACGCTCAACTTCGGGAAGGACCGACTCGCCAAGCTTGCTCCCGGCAAGTATCGCCTGATGGTGGAAGCGGTGCGCGAAGTCGGCGGGCGTGAACTGCTCGAAATCCCATTCACCTGGCCGAGCGACAAGCCCGTCAAGCAACAAGTCCAGGGCAAGAAGGAACTAGGCGCTGTCTCGTTGACCGTGAAGCCCTAAACACTCGACTGGTTTCCGCCCTTAAGCAATCGATCGATTCTCGCACATAGACTTTTAAATCTTCAGGAGATTTCTCATGCGTGTCCTGCTCTCGACGTTAGCCCTGGTGCTCGCTTTTCCGCTCATCGCCCAGGCCCACAAGATGTGGCTGCTTCCTTCGCAGACCACGTTTTCGGGTTCGAACTCGCTGGTGACCGTGGACGCGGCGGTCTCCAACGACCTGTTCTATTTCAACCATCACGCGATGTCGCTCGACAATCTGTCGATCACCGGCCCTGACGGCGCCAGCGTGGAACCGGAAAACAAGGCGAGCGGCCGGTATCGCAGCGTGTTCGATGTTCCGCTGTCGCAGGAAGGCACCTATCAGATTGCCGTGCGCAACGGCGGCCTGTTTGCCAGCTGGGAAGAGAACGGCGAGCGGCAGCGTTTCCGGGGTTCGGCCGAAGACTTTGCGAAGAAGGTTCCGTCCGATGCGAAGAACCTGACCGTTTCGGAGAGCCTGGGACGCGTGGAAACGTTCGTGACCAACGGCGCTCCGACCACCAAGGCGCTCGAGCCGAGCGACAAGGGTATCGACCTGGTTGCGATCACCCATCCCAACGATCTCTATGCCGGAGACGAAGGTCGCTTTCGGCTGGTCGTCGATGGCAAGCCGGCGTCGGGTTTGACCGTGTCCATCGTGCGCGGCGGAACTCGCTATCGCGATTCGCAGGACGAAATCACCGCGACGACCGACGAGAAAGGCGAGTTCTCGGTCAAGTTCGTCGAGCCCGGCATGTACTGGCTCGAGACTTCGACGACCGACGACAAGACGTCCACTCCGCTCGCCAAGCAGCGGCGTCTGAGCTACACGGCGACGCTCGAAGTTCTGCCGCAGTAACGCTTGGGCATTTTCCCCACGCAGCGTAAGTAATTCCGGCCCGACCTCGTCCATGCAGGCGGGTCGATGTTGGCCATATTCGGAGGATGTTGTCGTTCACTCTTTGAGTGGAACGAACAGAGGTTACCCATCGCAGCATTTCGTAACCGCCGTCGGAATTGCCGAACGCGGCGATCGGGCGGCGGCCAATATGCTGCCGGGGATTCCCTGCCGACAGATCTAGCGAACGCACCAACTGGCCAGGGCGAAGTAGACCAGCAACGAGACCATGTCTACTAAGGCGAGCGCAACCGGGCCCGCGGCAACCTGGGTTGAGCGCTTCATCACCCGGAACAAATACGGCATTACCAGGCCGAGCAATCCAGCGCACACCACCGTGGCCATGATGCCTCCCACTACCCCCACGACCGCAATCGGCTGTGGCTTCCAGGCAATTACAACGATGCCGGCCAGGATGCCACAGCCAATCCCTAGTAACGCAGCCGTAGCGAATTCAGTTTTCAGCTTCGCAAACATGACTGACATCGAAAACCGTTCGCCCTGGAGAGCTTGCAATGTCAGGCTTATCGACTGCGCCGCGACGCTGCTAGCTAGCGCCAGCACAAGAGGAATGAAGGGCAAAACGAGTGGCGACGACGCCACCCCGTAAGAGGCATCCACGATTCCTGCGGCCGCCAGACCGCCGGCAAGAGGTGCGAGCAGCCACGGGAATCGCCGGCGAAACAGGTTCGGAACAGACCTTTGCCGAGCTTCGAGTTGTACGCCGAGCAACTGAAACAGATGGTTCTGGTTCTCTCGGCGGTCCAAATCGCTCAGTTCCTGTGTATACAACTCCACGTCGACCAGACCGATCATACGGCGGTTCTCATCCACGACGGGAAACGCCAGAAGCTTGTGGAAAATGAAAAACTCACAGGCGTCCAGCACTGTTGCATGACTGGGAATGGCAATGACCGGCTTGATCATGATCTCCGCAAGCCGCTTCAAGGGATCGCTGAGAAGCAATCGACGAGTGGGAACAACCCCAAGCAGGCGTCCATCCGAGTCGATCACGTAAAAATAGACGATCCGCCCCTCCGGCTGTTTTTCCCGGATGTGTTTTAGGGACTCATCGATCGTCAGCGTCTCCTCCAGGCTGACGAAATCGGTCCGCATGTGCTCATGCACCGGCTGGCTGAGTGTATTCTGGCTAAGTCGTTGGGCCATCGCGCCGCCTATGGGAATTCGGTTAAAGCAGTTAGCTGCTGACTCGATTCAATGAAACGGGTTGTCTAGAGTGAAACCTTCTCGCGGACGCTTCGTCATGCACCTGGGTCGTCGACGTCCGCCTGTAACTCCTGCGAAGGGGGCCTAACACCGCGCTGCTCGCGAAGCTCATCGATGATCGATCCTTCCCAAAGCGGAGCCCCGATCGCGTAAGCCGCCCGCGCCAACATGTGGGCGCCGACGGGGGCCGTCAGAAAGAAGAACCCGATGATGAGCATCGCTCGGATCGTGATTGCGAGATCCTGAAAGTGGATGCTGGTGGCCAGCAGGATACAGGCGACGCCCAGAGTCGACGCCTTTGTGGCCGCCTGCATGCGCATGAAGATATCCGGAAGTCGAAGCACCCCCAGACCTGCCAGCAGCATGAAAAACGCGCCAGCCAGCATCAGTAGCAAGCTTGCGGTTTCACTCATCGAATCCCCGCCTTTCCAAGTAGTGAGCAAAGCCGATCGTACCCAGAAAACCTACCAACGCGAGCACCGAGGCGGAGTCGAGCAAGACCGGTTCGTCCACAGCAATGCAATAAATTGCAATCGCCCCAACCGCCAGCACGCCGATCAGGTCCAACGCGACGACACGATCGGGCAAGGTAGGGCCGATCACGAGACGCACAAAACTCAGGACTAGCGCTACTCCGACCATGGCAAAGGCCAAGGCAACCGCGGCTTCCTTGAGCGAAACACTTCCGTCCATCATCGCAACAGCTCCAGTACTCGACGCTCCAGGCCTTCCTTGACGGATCGGCGGTAGGCCTCGACGTCGCCGCCGTCGATGTACATCGCATGCACATAGAGAGTCCGCTTATCCTCAGACAAATCCAGGCTGACGCTCCCCGGCGTGAGGGTGATCAGGTTAGCCAGCATAGTGATTTCAACGTCAGTACGCGCATCCAGCGGAATTGCGATCACGCCGGGACAAACAAACGAGCCAGCCGTTAGCGGCGCTCGCACACTGTCGGGAAACGCCTCCGTGAGGGCAACTGGCATGGCCCCTTGCGGCGATATCCTGGTGGGCTGGCCCGGCCAAGCCCCGGGAATCAGCACGTCGTAGGCAACGCGCAGCGTCGCCAACACCATGTCCCACAGGTAGCGAATCACAAAGCGGATGACCAGGAACACCTTGACGAAGTAAGGGGACGGTTCGACGATCCCTTGGCACAGGTACAGGATCGCGAAGCCGAGTACAAAACCAACGCTCAAGTTCGACACCGTGAACCATCCAGTAGCCATGCCCCACATGACGGCCAGCAGGATGTTCAACAACAACATGTTCATCGAATCACTCCCAGCACCGCATGAATGTATTCCTCCCGCTGCAGGAGTTGGTCCGCAGCACGCAACGCCACAGTGAAGACCACTTCCGCTCCGAATCCAATACAAATCGTAATGGCCGCCAGACAACCGATGGGCCCTAGAAGCAGATACCGCTGAGCACCCGTCAAAGGCTGCGGGGTCAACTCAGGGTCGTGGGGCATCGGCTTCCAGAACGCCTCAGTCCAGATTTTCGTCATCGAGAAAAGAGTCAGAAGCCCAACGGCGAGCGCTGTCGCTGCAATGGCATATTTTCCGGCGCCCAGCCCAGCCTGCACGAGTGACAGTTTTGCGAAGAACCCCGATAGCGGCGGCATCCCGGCCAACGAGAACGCCGGAATGAGAAAGAGTACGGTCAATAACGGCTGAGTTTGGTAGAGCCCCCCTTGGCGTTTGAGTTCAAACGTTCCACACAGCCTTCGAGCGACACTGCTCACAAAAAACAGATTCGTTTTTACGATGATGTGGTGCATGATGTAGAAGATCGAACCGGCCAATGCGAGCTTCGCCAGTGTGGGCGAGTTCGTAACTCCCGCCAGCCCCAATCCCATCGTCATATACCCAATCTGGCTGACGATGTGGAACGAGAGCACCCGTCGAAACTCCTGCTGAGCGACCGCCCCGAGCACACCGGTCACCATGGTCAATCCGGAGATGACCAAAATCAGCAAGTGCGTGTAGGCCATCTCCTGGATAAACATCAACGTAAAAACACGAATCAGCGCATAGACACCCACTTTGGTCAGCAAACCGGCAAACAAGGCCGAAACTGCGCCCGGTGGCGTATGGTACGAAGCCGGCAGCCAAAAGAAGAGTGGAAACACAGCTGCCTTCACCCCAAAGGCGATCAAGAAAAGCATGGCAGCCGCGGTCACCAAAGGTGGATGATCGATCTTGCTCAGCCTCGAGGCGAGATCCGCCATATTCAGCGTGCCGGCTAAGCCATACAGGATGCCAACGGCTGCCAGGAAGAGGGCGGAGGAGACCAGGTTCAGCGTGACGTACTTGATGCTTCCGTGAAGTTGCGGGCGCTCACCACCTAATGCCAGAAGCACGAACGACGCCATCAACATGACCTCGAACCAGACGTAGAGGTTGAACAGGTCCCCAGTAAGAAATGCACCGCAGACCCCCAGCAACAGCGCCTGCACGAGCGGATAGTAGCCGAACGCTTCGCGCATGCGGTCCATGCTCCCCAAAGAGAAGATGACCGTGGCCAGGCCGACGATTCCGGCGAGCACAACCATCACCGCGCTGAACAGGTCGGCAACGAGCGTGATCCCAAACGGCGCCGGCCAGGCGCCCGCCTGAGTGACGCAGATCCCCTCGCGCCAGACGACCGTAAAGAGCAGGATGCCGGATGCCAGCAAAGCCACCGACCCAACCACGGCAAAGACACGCTGCAGCGATGTCCAGCGCCAGGCGACCAACGACAAGGCCGCGGTAGCCAGGGGAATAATCAAGGGCAGAACCAGTAACACGTTGTTCATCAGTCGTGAACTTTCAGATCATCTGGGTCGTCAGTGCCAAACGTTTGATTTGCACGATGGAACAGTACAAGCGAGAACGCAGTAACCGCGAAGCCGATGACGATTGCAGTCAAAATCAAGGATTGGGGGAGCGGGTCGGCAATTGGAGCCGACGGCACTGTCGCATCCGTCGCAATAATCGGCGGCGCTCCTCGGGTAAGGCCCCCAACCGTGAAGATCATCAAGTTAGCGCCGTGAGAGAGAAAACTAAGTCCAAGAATCAACTTGAACAGACTTCGCCGTAGCATCATGTAGATGCCAGCGGCGTACAGACAGCCGGTGACGATGGCCAACAAGGTTGACATTTCACTCCTCCGCCAGCGGGAGGATGATCGATAGGGTGACACCGATCACCGCCAGGTAGACGCCCACATCGAAGATCAGTGGCGTGCCTACGTCGAGTCTGCCGAGGCCCGGTAGATAGAACTTGCCCCAAAGTCCAGTCATCAGGGGCAGGCCAGCGAATAGGGCTAGTGCGCCACTGCTCAACGCCACGATCAATCCACTGCCTATGAGGGCTTGCAGATTTTCTGGCAGCGCCTTGCGCGCGGCCCGCGCTCCGTAGGCGATGCCATAGAGAATAAAAGCCGAAGCCGCGATCAAACCGCCACTGAAACCACCACCCGGCTGATTGTGTCCGCGCAGCAGCAAAAAGACGGAGTACAGCAGAAGCGTCGGCAACAAAAGGCGCGTGGCTGTCCGCAGGATGAGCGACGTTGCCGTACCCGGCACCTGGTGGTCTTCGCCTTCGGCCGAAGCAAGCGACACTGCTGGCTGGGCGGACGATTCTCGAACGGGTTCGTCGGTTTTTCGCCGCAGTTTGAGCAGGCCATAAACGCCCACCGCCGCGATCGAGAGCACCGTGATCTCCCCCATCGTGTCGAGACCTCGAAAGTCGACCAGAATCACGTTCACAATATTGCGCCCGTGGCCGCCGGACACGCTATTTTGGGCAAAGAATTCCGAAATAGAGGGTTGATATTCGGGAGCGGCGAGCAGGACAAAGACCGTCATCACACCCGCGGTAGCAATCGCCAAAATGGCGTCACGCGTCCTTGACAGTAGCCCCGACTTAATTTGCGATTCAGGCAAATGGTAAAACACCAGCACAAAGAGAATGACCGTCAGCGTCTCAATCAGAAATTGAGTCATCGCGAGGTCCGGAGCGCCGAACATCACGAAAACTAGCGCCATCCCATAGCCGACCATTCCCAACGACGTGATCGCTGCCAGGCGGGACTTTGCCACGACGGCAGACAAGATGCCAAGCAGCATAAGACCGGCCAAGCCGGCCTCGTAGAATCTTAAATCAGACCAATTGAACGTCAGATTCAGGCCGCCTCGTCCCAGCAACGAGTAGCCGGCAAGCGCCGTCGCGGCGCCCACGGTGATGATCAAGTAGTAGCGCAAGTAGCCGCTTTGCAACAGCCGGGTCTGTCCCTGAGCCAGGCCGTTCATCGTGGCGAGAGCCCATTCGTACCAGGCGGACGGCCCAAAGTGCAGCTGATCCCCCCACCTGGCTTTCCATCCCCGCAACTGGCCGCGGACTGCGTAGGCTCCGACACCCAGTGCGACGGTCACAACGCTAAGCCCAAACGCCATGTTCAAACCGTGCCAGAGTGCCAGATGACTATCCAGTTCTCGGGCGAGGACGGACGAACTGGCGGAAACCACGAGTTGATCGGCCCCCAAGCCCGGCCAAATGCCCAATCCAAAACTCAACGCGCTCAGAATGACCGGTCCCAGCCAAAGGCCGAGCGGCACTTCGTGGGCCTGCTCGGGAGTTGGCAGGGGCTTTCCGACAAAGGGGCGGATTCCGACGACCGCCGCGGCCGCCACGAGCAGGACATTGGCGGCAACCGCCGCTGTGGTGATCCAGCCAGAAGCAGAAGCGTGCAGTGACGCCTCGTAGGAAAGTTCTTTCGCAATAAAACCAAACAGCGGCGGAAGCCCTGCCATGGACAATGCCGCGATGCAGGCTGCGACTGCCGTGATGGGCATCACTCGTCCCAGACCGCTCAGCCGGTCGACGTCGCGGGTGCCGGTTGCGTGATCGAGCGCTCCGGCCACTTGAAATAACGCTCCCTTGTATAGGGCATGCCCCAGTAAGAACGCCATGGCCGCGGTAACGGCCGCCTCCCCGCCAAGCCCTAAGAGCATCGTCAGCAAGCCCAGCGAACTAATCGTCGAATACGCCAGGATCCGCTTGAGATCGGACTGCAACAGCGCCAGCCAGGCGCCCAAGAGCATCGTGATCCCGCCGACGCATGCCACGCACCAGACCCACAGTTCACTGCCCCCCATCGCGGGGCTCAACCGCGCCAACAGGTAAATGCCCGCCTTCACCATCGTGGCCGAGTGCAGATAAGCGCTCACGGGCGTCGGCGCCTCCATGGCGCCCGGAAGCCAAAAGTGGAAGGGGAACTGCGCCGATTTCGTGAATGCTCCAAGCAGTATCAGCACAAGGGCGGGAGCGTAGAGAGAATGTTTGACGATCTGTTCGGAACGGGCCAGAAGCGTGGGTATCTCGAAACTTCCTCCTGCTTGTCCGAGCAGAATTAGCCCGGCCATCAGCGCCAGCCCCCCTCCGCCCGTCACAAGCAATGCCTGCAGCGCCGAAGCGCGAGCTTGTGCTCGCTTGTTGTCGAATCCAATCAGGAAATAGGAACTCAAGCTCGTAAGTTCCCAAAAGACAAACAAAGCGAGCAAGTTGGCAGCCAGGACGAGCCCGAGCATCGAGGCCATGAAAAGTAGCAGGAAGGCGTAAAAACGCCCGAGGAATGGATTTCCCGCCAGGTATGCGCCCGCGTAGACCAGGATCAGCGCGCCGACGCCATTCACCAACAATGCAAAGAGGAGGCTCAAACCATCCAAAGTGATGGTCAAATTCACGTGCAATGCGGGCACCCAGGCATAGCCAAGGCTGAACGATTCACCAGAGAAAACCGCTCCGACAAATGCGCCAAAGTAGAACGTCAGAGCGACAGGCAAGAGAGCCAAAATCCAACCAGTAGCACGACCCGCGAGTCGGTGTATTGCCGGTGCGAGCGCCGCAAGTACCAATCCGGAGAGAATAGCCCACGGCAGCAATGAAGAGAGACTCTTCACACTGACGCTTTGGAATAGCTGCTCCATTTCAGGCCTTACTCCAGCGTTAAATCCATGGCAACGAGCCACTCAACCAACAACGGGTGCGCTCACCTCACACCCAGTCCGATCGGCCCGAGGCGATAGCCAACCAAAAGCCAGCTATGGACCGGAACTTGAATAGACCTGGGAGGAAGCGAGAGCCGAATCTAAGTCGAGCATCGAAGTAGTTCTGACTGATCTGACTCTCCCTTTTTGATGGTCTGGTTCCGAAGGGCAGGGCAGATCTCGTCTGAGGACGCGTTCGCGCGCCAGAACATTTCAATACTTTAACCGGAGGCGGGCGAAGCAGACAGTAACCCTTCCAACTCTAGTACTTCAGTTGGACTTCATGTTCTTCATGGCTCGTGGCCTCGTGCTCGATAGTGGCAGAGGCGAGCGTGGTGCAGATGACGTCTTCGCCACTGAGACCAAGCAACGACCTGGTGCGGTTGGCTGACGGTGCTGCGGAGTATCCGCGTGAGTAGGCAGCGCGCTTGGCCCACTGCTTCGAAGCTCCCAAGCGCGCCGCCCGCTCTGAATCCCGGATCAATGATGTTTGGTCAAGGATTCCGTCGGGGTTATCACGGTGTGGCTTGGGCTCGCGTGCTCTCGATTTCGGCCCGCCCAGAACCGTTGCGACATGCCCCGCAGCACGACGTAGAACGTCGGCGTTAGAAACAGGCCGAATACCGTAACGCCCAGCATTCCGGCAAACACGGCGGTCCCGAGGACCTGACGCATTTCGGCGCCTGCTCCCCTGGCCACGGCCAGCGGCAAGACGCCGAGGATGAATGCAAAGGACGTCATCATGATCGGCCGGAGTCGCAAGCGGCACGCTTCGACCGTGGCTTCGAACCGATCTCTGCCCTCCTCCTCGAGCTGCTTCGAAAATTCGACGATCAACACGGCATTTTTGGCCGCGAGACCGACGAGCACGATGAAGCCGATCTGCGTAATCAGGTTGTTGTCCATGCCGCGCCAGGCCACGCCTCCCAGCGCGAACGGGATGCAGATCGGCGCGATCAGGATGATCGCCAGCGGCAAGGTCCAACTCTCGTATTCGGCGGAGTGCACCAGGAAGACGAAGAGCACGCAGAGCGGGAAGATGTAAATCGCCGTGTTGCCGGCGAGCTGCTGTTGATAGGCGATGTCGGTCCATTCAATCGACATGCCCGGCGGCAGCGTTTCTTGCGCCAGTCGCTCGATCGCGGCGATCGCCTCGCCCGAGCTGCGTCCAGCTGCCGTGTCACCCTGGACCTCGGCCGAGGGATACATGTTGTATCGCACCACCCGGTCAGGACCGCTGCGCCAGTCGACGTTCAGCACCGAACCGAGCGGAACCATCTTGCCATTCGCGTTGCGAGTCTTGAGACGCGTGATGTCTTCGACGACCGAGCGGAACTCCCCTTCCGACTGCACGCGCACCTGAAACGTGCGCCCGAAGAGATTCAGGTCGTTGACGTAGGCCGACCCCAGGTTGACTTGCAGCGTCTCGAAGACGTTCGCGATGGGAACGTTCAGCATGTTGGCTTTGACGCGGTCCACGTCGGCGTAAAGCTGCGGCGAGGTAGCTCGATAGGTCGTAAACACGCTGGCGAGCGCCGGTTCGTCGGCGGCGGCCGCAATCAGTTTCTCGGTTGCCTCTTGCAACGCCTGATAGCCGTGCCCGCCGCGGTCCTGAACCAGGAACTTGAAACCGCCCGCAGTTCCCAATCCACGCACCGGGGGAGGCGGAATGACGAAAATCGACGCGTCGTTGACGGCGCTCAGTTTCGCCTGCAAGTCGGCTTGGATCTTCTTGGCTGTGAATTCCGTGCCACTGCGCTCGTCGAACGTCTTGGGGATGACGAAGATCGAGCCGTAGTTCGGGCTGTTGCTGCGCGTCGTGCCCGAGTAGCCGGCGTACGAAATTGCATGTTCGACGGCTGGATGCTCCAGGATGGTGTCGACGGTGCGGCGGACGACCTCCGTCGTGCGTTCGACCGAGGCGCCGTCGGGCAACTGCACCATCGTGATCAAGTACCCCATGTCCTGTGGGGGAATGAACCCGGTCGGCACTTTCTGGAAGCCGTACCCCGTGAGGAGAATCAGCCCAACGTAGACGGCGATGGGAATCGCCGCCCGGCGGATGAGCCAATTCACCGATCGGCCGTAGGCGTTGCTGCCGAAATCGAAGCTCTTGTTGAATAGCCGGAAAAACCAGCCGAACGTAAAGTCCCAGAAGCGCGTGAACCAATCCTTCTTCGCTCCATGCGGCTGAAGTAGCAGAGCGCACAGCGCCGGCGCGAGCGTGAGGGAATTGAACGCTGAAATGAGCGTCGATACGGCAATCGTCAGGGCGAATTGCTGATAGAACTGGCCGCTGATGCCCCCGAGGAAGGCTGTCGGCACGAATACCGCGGACAAGCCGACCGCGATGGCGATCACTGCTGCGGTGACCTCTTCCATCGCCTTGTAGGATGCCTCGCGCGGCGAGAGCCCAAGGGCAATATGCCGCTCGACGTTCTCGACCACCACGATCGCGTCGTCCACCACGATGCCGATGGCCAGCACCAGGCCGAACAGCGAGAGCATGTTGAGCGAGAAACCAAACGCCGACATCGCGACGAAGGTACCGATGAGCGACACGGGAATCGCCAGCAGCGGAATCAGGCTCGCTCGCCAGTTCTGCAAGAAGACGAGCACCACGATGACGACGAGAATGATCGCCTCAAAGAGCGTGTGAATCACCGATTTGATCGACTCCCGCACGAAGACCGTCGGGTTGTAGATAATCCGATACTCGATGCCTTGGGGAAACTCCTCCGACAGGCGCGCGATCTCGCGCTCGATGGCCTCGGCCGTCGCGAGAGCGTTGGAACCGGGACGCTGGGCGAGTGCAATCGACACCGCCGGTTTGTTGTCGAGGCTGCTCTGCGAGGAGTAGTCGCGAGCGCCGAGTTCGATACGGGCCACATCCTTGACGCGTATCACGCGGCCGTCGCTTCCCGTCCGAACAATGATGTTTTCGAACTGCGACGGTTCAGCGAGCCTTCCCAGCGTGTTGACCGTCAGTTGGAAGTCGTTGCCCGACGGTATCGGAGGTTGGCCGATGGTGCCTGAGGCGACCTGAATGTTTTGCTCTTGCAGACTGCGGACGACGTCGCCCGGAGTCAGCGACAAATGGGCCAGGCGTTCCGGATCGAGCCAGATGCGCATGCTGTACTCGCGCAGGCCGTTGATGCTGATGTCCCCCACGCCGTCGATGCGAGCCAGCGCGTCGCGCAGCTGGATGAGCCCATAGTTGCCGACGTAAAGTTGGTCGTAGGCCCCCTCCGGCGAAAGGAGATGGATCACCAGCAGCAGGTCGGGAGACGACTTGATCGTCGTTACGCCGAGCCGGCGCACCTCCTCAGGCAAACGCGGCAGAGCGATGGCCACGCGGTTCTGAACCAGCACCTGCGCCTGGTTCAGGTCGGTCCCCAAGCGGAAAGTAATCGTGAGCGCCATGGCGCCGTCGCTCGTGCACTGCGAGGACATGTACATCATGTCCTCGACCCCATTCACCTCCTGCTCAATTGGCGTGGCGACGGAGTCGGCAATGACCTGCGGCGAAGCTCCGGGATAGCTGGCGCGGACAACGATCGTCGGAGGAACGATGTCCGGATACTGCGCGGCGGGGAGCGTCAGGTAGGAGATGCCCCCGAGGATCACCAACAGGATGGAGACGACCGCGGCGAAGATCGGCCGGTCGATGAAGAAGTGTGCAATCCTCACGGCGTCTCTCCGATCGTTCCGGCATCCAGCGTGTCAACAGTTCGCTCCACAGGGCGCGGTTGCTCGGGGACTTCAACATTCCCCGCCACCGATCGCTTGGGAGTCAGCCACTTCTCTTCCGGGACCGGTTCGAAGTCGTCCGGCAGGCTTTCCTCGCCCACCGTAATCGTGTCGACGGTCACCTTGACTTCGGACCCGACCCGAGCCCGCTGCTGGCCGCTCAAAACGATTCGCTCTTCCCCGGTCAGGCCGGTGCGAATCACTCGCAGGCCGTGAGAAATGGGGCCCAAGGTGACCGACCTGCGCTGCACGTGGTTTTGCTCGTCGACCACGAGCACAAACTTCTCGGCCTGATCGGTCCCGATGGCTCGGTCTGGAATGAGGATCGCCTCATACTTGGGACTGCCGGGGATCCGCACCCGTGCGAACAGTCCGGGAGTGAGCTTCCCGTCTTTGTTGGCAAAGATGGCGCGGCCGCGCATGGTTCCCGTCTCGTCATCGAGGCGATTCTCGACAAAGTCCATGTGCCCCTGGTGCGGGAACCCATCGCGCTCGTTGGCCAGCGCGATGTACACCGGACTGCGTACGTTGGGCTCCGTGGCCAACATGCCTTCGCGGGCGACGCGGATGTACTTCAGGTACGAATGTTCATCGGTGTCGAAGTAGCAATGGACCGGATCGACGGAAACGATCGTGGTCAGCAAGGTGGAGTTCGTGGTTCCGCCAATGACCAGATTTCCCTCGGTGACGAGGCGATTGCTGATTCGTCCGGTGATGGGGGCGCGAATCTCGGTGTACTGGAGGTTCAATTGGGCCGTCTCGAGATTGGCTTCTGCGACGTCGACGGCGGCCTGCGCGGCGGTGATGGCTGATTTCGCCGATTCGGTTTTCGCGAGAGCGATCTGCAGTTGCGATTCGGCCTGTGCCAGCTCCGCCTCGCGAATTTCGGCTTCTTCTTCGGGGATCGCAGTGCGTTGACGAAGACGCTCCGCGCGGCCCTGGCGGCGCTTTTCCAGATCGCGATCGATCTCGGCATGCTTCACTTCGGCCTCGGCTTCGCCGGCTGCCGCTTTGGCCTGCTGCAACTGCGCCTTGGCGGCGACGAGTGTCGCTTCGTTTCGAGCGACTTCCGCACGATACGGACGTTGGTCGATGACCGCGAGCAAGTCGCCGGTGTTTACCATTTGCCCTTCGTGGAAATGAGTCTCCGCCAGGTACCCGCTGACCCGCGACCGCACCTCGACCGCTTCGAGCGGCGCCAGGCGTCCGACATATTCATCCCACTCGACGATGGGCATGCGGACCGGCGTTGCGACCGTCACGGAGGGCTGGGGCTTGGCCGCCGTTGCGGTCGGGCGCGCGTCGCTCCTTCCGCGCAGGAGCATGTAAGCTCCGCAGGCGATGCAGAGGATCAAGACCGCTTTGGAGACGGTCCAAGGATTCAGTCGACGAAATCCGAGCATAGGGTGATCATTCCTCGAGTGCTGGGGGCAGGATGGCGGGCGATCGCTCTAGGAGGGAGCACGTAGTCCAACAACTTCTCGCAGTTGTTCAACGTGCCGAAGGGGCGGTTCGCCGAAGGTGCGCTTGTAATCGCGGCTGAAGTGGGAGGCGTCTTCGTAGCCGACTCGGTAACCCGCTTGAGCAGCGTCCAGCCGTTCGCTCAGCATCAGCCGCCGGGCCTCTTGCAGGCGGAGCTGCTTCTGGTACTGCAAAGGGCTCATCGCAGTCACCGATTTGAAATGAGCGTGAAAACCCGACACGCTCATGCGGAGTTCTTTGGCGACTTCTTCAATCTTCAGCGGCTTGTTGAAGTTGTCGCGGATCAATTCGAGGGCCCGTGCGATGCGGTGGGCCTGACCACCGAGCATGGCCAGGTGACGCAGTCGATTGCCTTGTGCGCCGGTCAGCAATCGGTAGATCATTTCGCGAATCACGAGCGGCCCCAGGACGCGATACTCGTTGGGAGAGCTCACGAGCCGCATCAGCCGGACCGTCGCGTCGAGCAACTTGGGGCCTAGCTCGCTGACGTCGACCGCCTTCTCGTTTCCTTCGCTACGCGGATTCACGAAGCCCGATTCGACCATCACGGACGTGACGATGGCTGAGTCGAGCGTCAGGCGAAAGCTGAGGTAGGGATGCTCGGGCGAAACGTCCACCATCTCGCCCACGATCGGCAGCTCCATCGTGGTGATCAGGTAGTGGGCGGGATCGTGGCGAAACACCTCTTCGCCGAGCATGACGATCTTGCTGCCCTGCGCCACCACGCAGAAAGCGGGTTCGCAAACGCCGTGGACTCGTTCACCCGCTCGGGACGACCGCCGGAGAAAGACTCCCGGCTGGACTTCCAGGATCCCGTCATGCGGGAGAGCGCAAGCGATGCGCTCCGAGAGCTCGTCCAGGTGATCCGCCGCGTGGCGTGCCTCTCGCTGGTCTGCTCCGCATTTCATGCCTCCACCATAAAAAGAATTGGCTGGGAAGCTAGATGGCTTAGAGTTTTAGACAATCATCAGCGACTATTGTTCTATTTGCCCTCAGGTCAGGTGGACACAAGCCTGAGCCGCGTTGCCGAACGGTCGAACGACGCCCGCAGCGTTTGGCGGCAGGCGCCTTGTAGGCGCTCGGCACGAGCTGCGGCTCTAAGTGAAGAAACCGCAGTGGCTTGCGGCAAAGATTGTCCCGCGAGGCGCGAACGGCAACTTTCAGTCGTTTCAGGCTGATCGTTGCCGACACAGGGTGTGTACCTGTCCGAGGGGACCTGGAGCTTCGGCCCGATATTCGCCCCGGTTTGCGGGTTTCGCGATCTGCTGACAGGAACTTAATCCCGCAGGAGACTCCTCGTGGTTACGAAGAACCTTCAAGTCCGACTTGCCTCTCGTCCTCAGGGGGAACCGACGCCCGACAACTTTGAGCTGAGAGAGAGTGAGGCCCCCAGCCCCCAAGCTGGCCAAATGCTGCTGCGGTCGATCTACCTGTCGCTCGATCCTTACATGCGGGGGCGCATGAACGCCGGGAAATCGTATGCCGAGCCCGTGGAGATTGGCGAGGTGATGGAGGGGCGAGCGGTCTCCCAGGTGGTGTCGTCGAATCTCGCCGGCTACGAAGCGGGGGATTTCGTCTTCAATCCGGGCCAAGGCTGGCAGGAATACGCACTTTCGGATGGCAAAGCGACTCGCAAAATCGACCCCAGCGCGGGACCACTTTCCTACACACTGGGGCTGCTGGGGATGCCTGGACTTACGGCCTACACCGGCTTGATGAACATCGGGCAGCCGAAGGCGGGGGAAACGCTCGTCGTGGCTGCCGCATCGGGCGCGGTCGGCTCGGTGGTTGGTCAAATAGGGCGAATCAAGGGCTGCCGCGTCGTGGGCATCGCCGGTGGCCCGGAGAAGTGTCGCTACGTCCAGGAAGAACTCGGCTTCGACGAATGCCTGAACCATCGGGAGCCGAACCTGGGCGAGCGGCTGCAAGCCGCCTGTCCCAAAGGGATCGACGTATACTTCGAAAACGTGGGAGGTCACGTGTTCGAGGCTGTGCTGCCGCTGCTGAACCAGTTTGCTCGCATTCCGGTTTGCGGTTTGATCGCCCACTACAACGCGCACGGAGCGTCGCCGGGCCCCGACCGCCTGCCGTTGCTGATGCAGCAAATCCTGGCAAAGCGATTGACCTTCCGAGGCTTCATCGTGGGGGACTTCGCCTCGCAGTTGACAGAATTCCTCGCCGACATGAGCCAGTGGCTGCGCGAGGGGAAGATCAAATACAAAGAAGACATCACCAACGGCTTAGAGAATGCGCCGCAGCAGTTGATCGGCCTATTACGAGGAGAGAACTTCGGTAAGAAGGTCATCCGCGTCAGTCCGGACCCCACGCTCAGTTAACGCCTGCCAAGGAGGGTTCCACTCGAGCTAGTGGCTGGGTTGCAGTGACTGGCGGGAATTTCAGACACGATTTAGCCGAGTTGCTCGGCGAGCGCGACGATGATCCCCTCAGGTCCCCGGATGTAGGCCAACCGGTACGCGTTCTCGTACTGCATTTCGCCGATGAGTTCGGCCCCGTGAGAGAGCAATCTCGCGATGACAGTGTCGATATTTTCGACGGCAAACATGATCCGACGAATGCCTAGCGCAATTACCGGGGCATCGACAGGCTCCAACCGAATGGCATCGGGCGTGTGATACTTGTCCAGCTCAATGCCTTGCCCATCGGGAGTCCGCAGCATCACAAGGGTGGCTCGAACATTCTCGAGACCGATAAGCGTGCTCACCAACGGACCTTCGACCGTCGACTCCCCCTCGAGCTTGAGTCCCCGTTCGATGAAGAACGCCTTCACAGCTTCGAGATCGTCGACAACGATCAGGACATTGTCTATCCGTTTCAGCGTCATATCGTTCTGTTCCTCGCATCAGGATATAGGCAGGCTCAGAGAAGAAGTGACCACGCACGATTACGTCCGTGGCCACTCTTCTTTCTCTGGAGGTCCGTCTACTTCACGAATTTGTAGATGCCCTGGCCGGTCGGCGACGCGCCCATGATGTAGGTCTCGCCCGCCTCATCTTCGCCGAACGACATCGGTGCGACGCACTGGTTGTCGATCAGCCGATTGGCCGTGAAACGGCCGGCTACGAAAGGCAGTTTTACTTACTTGCGACTGGCGTAGGTGCGCCCTAAGTGGTCGACGATCGCTCGCTTTAGAGCCAGCGAATCGACTTCACCGCTTTGGCGGTAGAGCACCTTTCCGCCCGGGGCAATCAGCAGCGTGTGAGGCAGCGGCCCGGTCCATTCTTTGTCCAGCAAATCCGCGAACCGATCTCGGTTTCCGATTGCCAAGTGGTAGTTGTCGGCGGCGACGAATTTGTCCTTGAGTACTTCGAGAGCCGCCTTCTCCTGCTCCGGCTCACCCATACTGATCATCACCAGTTTCAATTTGCGGTGACGATACATCCGGTTGATGGTCACCAACTCCGGCCACTCCGTGACACATGGTCCACACCATGTGGCACAAACATTGACGAGTAGCACTTCCTCTCCTTGATTGGCGACGAGCTTTTTCAGGTCAGCCTCGTTCAGCGGTTTCAGGGTGACCGGCTCCTTGTTCCACTTATCGAGCGCAGCCTGGGCCTCCGAACGCTTCTCAGCCCACTTGGTGGAGCAACCGAAGGTGCGAGTCTTTTCTACAGGAACAGGCTTGCCGGAGAGCAAGGCGTCGATGGCATTGTGAGCGTCGTGGCTGGTGACCGTCCTCACGTCGGAATCGTCGATGCGCCCGACGTACCGCAGCGTTCGCTCGGCATCGAACAAAAACACCTGCGGTGTTGCAACGACACCATAGGCAGCAGACGCTTTCTGGGTATCGCCGCCGTAAAGATAGGGAAATTGAAAGCCCCGATCTTTCGCACGAATCTTCATGTCGTCGAATGAATCGCCGACGTCGGTATAGCCCAACTCATCGAGCCGCAACGCCTTGTCGTCATTCGGCGAGATCGCCACCAAAGCCACGCCGCGAACCTTGTAGTCGGCGTGCAACTGCATGATCCGCGCTTCATACGCTTGAGCCGTGGGGCAATGGTTGCACGTAAAGACGACGAGCAGTAGTCTGGCGTCTGCAAAGTCCTTCAGTGAATAGGTTCGGTCGTCCACCCCCGGTAATTCAAAGTCGGGAGCCTTTTCACCGATCTCCAGAGTTTTCGGCGACGCCGCGAGCGTCTGGGTGCTCAGGGCAAGGAGCGACATCAGGACAAAAATCGGAGAGAGGACGATTCTGCTCATCGGGAGTGCTCCCATCGAAGATCGCGACGAAAGAAACGCGAATCAGAACTTACGGTGTCCACGCTACGGGGTAAAGTCAGTCACAGGCCCGCTCACTCGTTCGCCGCGATGCCATACCGCATGGATGCGATGCGCGTTCCGAATGTCGTCGATCGGATCACCTTCAAGGATTAGAAAGTCGGCCAACTTGCCGACTTGTAGGACGCCGCGATCCTTCAGGCCCAGCAACTCGGCCGACTTGCCGGTGGCGATCGAGAGCACCGCATCGGGTGGCAACCCGGCTTCGGCCATCAGTTCCAGCTCTCGATGCTCGGCAAAACCAGGTATCCGCAGCGGAAACGCGCCCGAATAGGTGCCAAAGCCGATTTTCACGCCCGCCTGATAAAGGATAGCAAGATTGCGTTGATTCATCCGCACGGCTTCGCGAGCCCCTCTTAGTGCCGGACTGCGGTACCACGTATCGGACATCTGGCTGGATGAAACGGCTTTCGAGCGCGCTGCTCAGAATCAGTCAGAGAGACATAAAGCGCTGATCCGAAGTCGCTGGATGCCAGCCTTCGTGGATGACGTGGGATACGGCAAGTTTGGCCGCGCCACGATCACCGCGACCTTGTTTGGCGGCATGGACGAATCGTTGTATGCCGACTTTAAAACTGAGACTCACTGCGTGATGAACGCCGCCGAGAGTACGCTCAAGCACGCCGGCGGCGCCTATGGCCCAGCTCACATGGCCTCCCGAGGGCCAATCCTCGTTGTCACCAAATCGGCGGAAGAAATCCCGCTTGGGAGTAGCGGAATTCAAATCCGCTTCGAGACGGACCTCATTATCGAGGGCATCCGACCCGGCAGGGTGGTCCGCGTACGCCCCGACAGTTGGCCCGAACTCCGACTGCCACGCGATGAATACGTAAACGACAGCAACAACCCAGAAGACCGATTTCCATCCACTGCCGTTTTTCCGAAGTACTGACGTCCTCCAAAAGGTCGCTAGTCCTGCGGGAGTTGGTGCTTAGTATCGAGGCCGTGGAACGATTCGTCCGCCGAGAACCTAAGACGCGCGCCCGAAGGTGCCTTAGGCAATGATTTCGCGGATCGCTTGGCCGGAGACGTCAGTCAGGCGGAAGTCTCGGCCGGCGTAGCGGAAGGTCAGCTTTTCGTGGTCGAAGCCGAGCAGGTGCAGGATGGTGGCGTGCAGGTCATGCACGCTGGTCGGGTTGTCGACAGCCTTGAAACCGAATTCGTCGGTGGCGCCGTAAACCGTCCCCCCTTTGATGCCGCCGCCGGCGAGCCAGACGCTGAAGCCGTAGTGGTTGTGGTCCCGGCCGAGTTTTGATTTTCCGTCGCCGCCGAGTTCGACGGACGGGGTGCGTCCGAATTCGCCTCCCCAAATGACGAGCGTGTCGTCAAGCATGCCGAGGCGTTTCAGGTCGGTCAGCAGGGCCGCGATCGGACGATCGATCTCGCCGGCGAGCCGACGATGGTTGCCTTCGATGTTGTCGTGATTGTCCCACGGCTGGCTTGCGCCGTGCCAGAGTTGCACGTAACGCACGCCTCGCTCGAGCAGTCGCCGGGCGATCAGCGTTTGTCGACCGTGCACCCCGGGGCCGTACAGGTCCTGGGTCTCCTTCGACTCTCGCGAGATATCAAACGCGTCCGCCGCTTCGGTCTGCATGCGAAAGGCAAGTTCGAACGACTGAATGCGGGCGTCCAAGCGGGAATCGAGCCGGTTTGCTCGATGCTTGGCATTGAGAGCCGCAAGCAGATCGAGTTGCCGCCGCTGCATGGCTGTCGTTGCATGAGGATGGGCGATGTTCTCGATGAGCCTAGCGAGTTCCTGGTGCTTGGTGTCGATGAACGTGCCTTGGTACGCCCCCGGCAAAAAGGCGGACTGCCAGTTCTCCGCATCCTTAATGGGGTAGCCGCCGGGGCACATCGCGATGAAGCCAGGCAGGTTCTGATTCTCGGTCCCAAGGCCGTACAGCACCCAGGCGCCAACGCTGGGGCGGGCCTGCACAGAATCGCCGCAGTTCATCAACATCAGCGACGGCTCGTGGTTGGGCACCTGAGCGTACATCGAGCGGATCACGGCGATCTCATCGATGTGGGCCGCGGTCTGCGAGAAGATTTCGCTCACCTCGATGCCGCTTTGGCCGTATTTTTTGAACTTGAACGGCGAAGGCAAAGCGGCGCCCGTTTTTCGTTCGGTCCGCAGCGTTTCGGGCAATGGTTTGCCCGCGTACTTAGCTAGGGCGGGTTTAGGATCGAACGTATCGACGTGCGACGGTCCGCCGTTCAAGAAGAAGTGGACAACCCGCTTGGCCTTCCCCTGAAAGTGTGGAGCGCGCGGCGCAAGTGAACCTTGCGGGAAACTCGCTTGTGCGACGTCGCCGTTGGCGCCGAGCACGGTGGAGAGACCCAGGGCGCCAAAACCCATTCCGGAGCGAAGCAGCATTTCCCGGCGGCTGAGGGGGAACTGAAAGTTCATAGTGCGCTTCTCAAATTAATCGACAAACAGAAATTCGTTGGAAGAGAGCAGCACTTGGGCGAGTTGCTCCCAGGGCGTGAGCTTCGGCGCTTCAACCGCCTGAAAATCCGCAGACGAGTTCCAGGCGCTCATAGGATTCGCCTCGCCGACCGGCGTGATCACAATCTCCCACTCGAACTGGTCATTATTCAATGTGCCGCCGATATCGAGCGCAAAATCGATCGTTTCGCCCGCTTTGACCGTCAGTGAATCGGCATGAAGTTCGGCCCGGCTGTTATGAACCGTGGCTGTGCCGAGCACTCCCGCCTGGCTGCTGACGATATGGCCGCGGACGCCGTCTCCTCCTGCCGTATCGTGGACAAGCGTGCTGCGAATGTTGACCTGCAGATCTCGCGGAGCGGTCCACCGGCGAATCGCCGCGTGTTGCAAGTCGTTGCCAGCATGCCCACCCTTGGCGGTCAACTGCACCCAGCCAAGCGTGGCGTCCGGCCAGTTCGGGCCGCCTTGCCAGGCGGCGCCGGTGAAATGCGGCAGCCTTTGAAAATTAGTTGTCCGCTGCACTGCTTCATCGAACCCGCCATACCCATATTGCCAATCGGCTGCTGTTTGCGGCGGGGGAGGCGTCGGCTCCACTTTCGCGGCCACAAACGCCAGAGCCGCTGAAAGCTGTTCGGGGCTGGCCTCGCGTTGATAGATCCAATGGTAGAGCCGTAGAATCCGCTCCTCCGGTGTTTCTTCCTGCGGCAAGCGGGCGACGATCGCTCTCGCCCGGCCGAGGACCAGCGGATCGTTCAAAAAGAACAACGCCTGTTGCGACACCGTCGTTTCCGCGCGCTGAGGGATGTGCAGGTCGGGGTTGGCAAAGTCGAACACCCGCAGCGTGGTCGGCAAGAACTGGCGATCGATCCTGCCATAAAGCGTGCGGCGTTTGAACGAGCCGATAAATAGGTCCGCAGGCTTCCCTCCCACGCTCCGATCGAGCTCACCCGAGGCGGCGAACAGCGAGTCCCGCAACTCTTCGAACGAGAGCCGCCGCGGATTTGCCCGCCAGAGGAGACGATTCTCAGGGTCGACTTCCATTGCTTTAGCCAACGGAGACTCTTCCTTCGCGCCATGCGAACTGCGTTGATACGCTTCTGATAACATGATATGGCGATGCAGTTTTTTAAGACTCCAACCATCTTCGATAAATCGGCTCGTCAGCCAGTCAAGCAGTTCTGGATGGCTGGGCGCTTCGGCCCGTGTTCCAAAGTCGCTTGGTGTGCGCACCAGACCGGCGCCAAAGTGATGGAGCCAGACTCGATTGACCATTACTCGCGCGGTAAGCGGATTGCGCGGATCGACGATCGCTTCGGCCAATTCCCGACGACCACTGCCCGTCGCGAATGGCTGGCGGTCTGCTCCAGAAAGCAGTTCCAGAAACTGTCTTGGGACTTCCTCTCCGCGATTCGTTGGACGTCCCCGCTTAAAGACATGCGCCGTACGAAGGGGGGAGCGATCGTTCAAGACCAGGGCATAGGGCGGCGCTTGCGGCGATTGGATCAGCCAGTTGTCACGCTCGCTTTGCACCCGCCACAGCTCTTCGCAGGAGGCCAGATCAAGGAACGACTCGATGTGGACGATTCCCTCGTCGGGAACCTCGCACGGGGCCCCCGGGCCGAACAACACACCGCGGAGCTGCTCAGCAGCCACATCCGGCAGCGATGTCGGAGCCGCACCATTCGCCTCCTTGGCTTGCCGCAAAGCTGCCTGCCAGTCGCGATCGACCTGGGAAAACAACTTTCCGTAGCGGTTGGCCACGTCGCGCATCGATTCCGGAGGCTCTTGAAATTGCGTGAGCACAAGCGGGTTGATCGGAGCGCCCTCTTGCCCAGCAAGTGCGGCCGTAATTTCTGGAGCTCGCAGGGAGAATTCATTTTCACTGAGCTCCGCGAATGCATGCCACGGCCGAAACACTGGGTCGTTGGCTCGCTGCGCCTCGGCCAGATAATGCTGCCAGCGCCAGACGAATGCAGGAATGATGTCGCCCTTCGCGAGCACTTGGTCGAAGCCTTCTGGCGGGTAATTCTGCAATTCGAGTTGCGCCGACAGATAGTCGGCCACACGCCCTCGCACTCGCTCAGCCGCTTCCCGTCGCCTTTGGGCGAGCAAGTCGGTCAGCTTCTTCTCCCGCTTCTCCAATTCAATTGCAAACGCCTGCCGCGCCGCGTCATCGGCAGCGGGCTCAGCCGCGGGCACGAGCCGTTCGGCACAGTTCTGAAAGACGCCGTACAGGGAGTAATAGTCTCGAGTCGGGATCGGGTCGTACTTATGATTGTGGCACCTGGCGCAAGCGACCGTCAGCCCCATCGTGCCGCGGGTGACTACGTCGATACGGTCGTCGATGATGTCATGCGTGACGCCCAGAAAACGCCTGCCGACGGTCAGGAAGCCCATCGCCGCCTGACTTGCTTTGTCGTCGGGCGTCACCTGGTCGGCTGCCAGCTGCAGGAGCAAAAAGCGGTTGTAGGGCAAGTCGTCGTTCAACGCCTTGACCACCCAATCGCGATAGGCCCAAGCGTGAACCCAAAACCGCTGCTCGCGCGCGTAGACGTATCCTTTGGTGTCTGAATAGCGGGCCACGTCGAGCCAGTGCCGTCCCCATTGCTCCCCGTAGTGCTGCGAGGCGAGCAGCCGATCGATCAGGTTGGCATAGGCCAGCGGATCGTCATCCCTCACAAACGCTTCAACCTCTTCGGGCGAAGGGGGCAGACCTGTCAGATCGAAGGTGGCGCGGCGAATCATCGATCGGCGATCGGCTCGCTCAAATGCCACCAGCCCGGACTCTTTTAACCGTGCGTCAATGAAGCGATCGATCGGATTCGCGGTAGCATTTGTTTCATCTACCTGCGGCACGGGCGAATCGCGCACCGGGTGAAACGCCCAGTGGGTTTTTGCGGGATTGACCGCAGGACCAAGCGGAGGATCGGTTGCCGGCCAAGGTGCGCCGAGTTCAATCCACCGGCTGATCGCCGCAATCTGATCCGCCGGGAGCTTCCCTTTGGGAGGCATTTTCAGGTCGGTCGTCTGCCGAAGAGCCTCAACGAGCAAGCTCTCTGTCGGCTGACCGGGGACGATGGCTGGGCCGCGATTCCCTCCGAGGACTAACGCTTTCCGCGAATCGAGTCGCAGACTTCCATCCTGCTGCCGCGGGCCATGGCACTTGCCGCACACATCGGCCAGCACGGGCCGGACTTCCCGCTCGAACAACTCGAGCGCAGCCTCCATCGGTACTCTTTCGGCTGGCTCACTGCCGAGCGCCGATCCCACTGGAACGGCCGAAATAACGCCAATGCTCAAGACGACCGCAAAGCTCACCCAACGGTCGATCAGCGGCTGCCAGTTCATCACTGCCAGATTCCTTGGCCAGGTGGTTTAAAGCATCCCTAGTTTGCGGCAACGGAGCGCGTTTGTCCACTTCTTCCACTGAGGTTCACAAGCCCTACCAATGGTCTGTGATGTTGTCAGCCTGTGCCACTTCAGGCCAAACCGATTTGCGATTTGAAATGGGAGTTACCGCTTGCCAGCTTCTCGTGTTATGGCGCCTGAGATTGTCCCGCCGTGTTCCTTGTTTTTGGTTTACGTGCTCGACCTCTTTAGGCGGTCAGTTCAAAGCGAACTGGATTCGCTGCAGGTGAAATGCGTAGCCGGCAATGTGCCAATGCTTTAGCCACTCTAAGGGACCCGGAGAACCAGGTTCTCATTGTGGAGGAGCGTCGCTGGTTTTGCTTTCGCTGTTTCGGCGGCGGAAGTCGCCGGCATTTTGCATTTCCTGCTCGATCAGGCCAATGCTGCGCGCCCCTTCAGCCGAGTTTGAAGATCCGCAACAAAGTTTGCGTAGCCTGACGAGGGAAACGGTCAAAGCGGCCTTCATCAGTAGAGAGGCTCACCGCAGGCCGGGAAGCAGTTGGACGAGGAAGAAGCCGGCAAGTGGTTCGCTTACAAACGCGAGGGAAGAAGAGTAGGGCTAGAAGTACAGCCTCATCGACTGACTCATCCGAGGAGGACTACCTCCGCCCCTGCCGGCAGTACAAGCACGGGCGTGTTCGCGGTGCGGATCACCTTGTCCGCGACACTCCCCAGAACGAGTCGCTTGACTCCGCTTCGCCCATGTGTGGCGAGCGCGATTAGTTCGCACTTCGCATTCTGTGCTTCAGCAACGATGGCATTCGCAACATAGTGCCCCTCCACCACTCTGCTAGTCGCTTGGACCGAGTGCTGGCCAAAGCGTTCCGCTACCCCAGTCAGGTACGCCTGGGCCTGATCGACTCCACATTCGGGCACGGTGCGGTTGAGACCTTCTTCTAACCCCGCTTCGCGCCGCGTGACCACGCTGGTGTCCGGCTGAACTACCGAACAAAGATGACACGAGGCGTTCAGTTTACCAGCTAGTCCAATGACGGTTGGGATAATTTGTTCTGCAAACGAAGAACCGTCCAAGGGAACCATGATCGATGACACACACGGTTTGCTTGGCAGGGTGGTGCTGTCGGGTCGGATGAGAAGCACGGGAACCGGCGCTCGCCGAATGACCTCATCTGCGACGCTGCCGAGGAACGCTCGGCTCAGCGGCCCCTGCCCATGAGTGGTCATGACGATCAAGTCGGCCTGAGTCCCGCGCACCCCGGCGAGAATGGCGTCCGCAGCTAACCCATCGGTGACTCGCGTTAGCACTCGATCTCGCTCGAGTGTCATTTTTTGAGTAGCCACCGCCGCAAGGTACTGCTGCTCCTTCTGCCGGAATTGGGCATCCTGGGCGGCATCGTACGGCGCCCAGGCGCAGGAATAGTCTTCAAAGGCATAAAGGCGATGGCCCGTCACCAGGTTTAGCGTACTGTCGCAACCTTGTGCAATCAGTTCCGCCCAGGGAAGCGCCTGCTCCGCGAACGAGGACCCATCGAGCGGCACGAGAATCGAACGAAACATGATTGCCCTCCTTACCACCGCCAGCAAACTATTTGCCTCGCTGGTTTGTCCGGCGAAGATAGGAGTGGCAGCTTACGCATTTCATCGTTGTGTCCACATAGGCCAGTGTTGCGGCTTCGAGGTTCTTGGCCCTGGCCGCCGCCGAGAGTTCGTCCACGCTTCGACGAAATTCCCTGCTTCGCTCGGAATACTCGGCCGTCTTCAGCACCTGCCATTCCTCGTCCTGGCACAAGAGACTCATGGCCTGAGAGTGCTTCGCAATCAGCTCATAGTCTTCGCGGGTCAAACCATCGAGCACTTTCTCCGAGTGCGTTAGTTTGGCTCTCATGAAGTCTGCGAGGTCCTCAGCGCGAAGAATCCCAGTTACAAAGCAACTGAGGCAAGCTACCGAAGCCACTACAAACCGCCTGGGTGCCATGCTGTTCATTGTCGATGCTCCATCCGATGCGGGTGAGTAATACGAGTGGTTCGTTAGGCCCAATAGTCTTGCGATCTTGAAGCTCCGCCGAGGCATTCTCCTCGGAATTTCCGAGGTCCATCCTGCTCTCTTTGGGGGGTCTTGAAAGAACTGCCGTGAAGTATCCTACCCCTGTTCCCAACTCCCCGACTCGCTCAGTGTCGCTTTGTTGCAGCGCCTGACACTAGAACGCTCCTCACGGGAGTGCTCGGCGATGAAATGCGCTACTCGTATCGAGTGCCCTATCTTTGCCGGGTGTCTCTCTCAGATTCTTGTGGCAATTTACGCAGCTGATCGTGAGTTGGGTGAAGCCTAAGGCGGCTCCTTCCAGGTTTTTCCGCTTGGCCTGCTTGATGATCTCCCGATTCGCATCCTGGAACAACTGCATTTGCGAGCGGTACTCCGGAGACCTCGCACGGATGAAAGCTTCGAATTTGGAAAGGCTTTGCATGGCCTGAGCGTTTTTCTGGATCGCGTCGTAGTCGCCGTCCGCGAGACCCGCAAGAATTTCTTTGGAGTATTCGAGTTTCTTCGTCATCCATACGCTCGGCTCCGATTGGCGTTCTGCCTCTTTTCGCTCATCCGTTTGAGCGCCTGCCAGGGACGCACTGGCGAATACAGCTGCCAGCGCAATCGTCGGAAGACTCGTGCGTTCGGAAGGTCGCAACATTGATCCTAGTCCTTGAAAAAGCGGAGTGCCGTCACTCCTAAGGTACCACAAGTACTTTCGGTCCGATAACGGGCGCAAACTTGAGGCGCTCCAAAGCGCGATTTGCATCGCAAAGAGGATACTCTTCGACCTCGCTTGCAACCCGAAACCTGCTGGCAAATTGCAGGTAATCTGCCACGTCCGCTTTGGTCACGTTCGCGACCGACTTCACGTGCTTCTCCAGCCACAAGTGCTTCGCATAATCCAGTTGCAAGAGCGCTTCCTTGTCGCGATCCTCTTTGCGGATCGCATTGATCACCAGCTTTCCGCCGGGTCGCAGGTACTCGAGCGCAGCAAGTACTGTGTACCAGACCGGAGTGGTGTCGATAATCGCATCCAACTGCTTCGGTGGTCGGTCGGTGATCCCGCCTGCCCAACTGGCTCCATGTTCGATGGCCAACGCCTGTCCAATCTTGTCGCGGGCGAAAGCCATCACCTCGCTCTTTGGCAGTAGATGCTTCGCGAGCATCATTACTTGCTGCGCCGAGGCGCCGTATCCCATCAGCCCCAACCGCTGACCGTCGTGCAGTTCCGTCAACCGTAGTGAGCGATACCCGATAGCTCCGGCGCAAAGAAGAGGAGCCGCTTGAGAGTCGGTATAGTTCGGTGGAATAGAGAAAACGCACTCGGAACGCGCCGTCATGTACTCGGCATATCCGCCATTCCGATCGCGACCGGTGGCCTGAAACTCCGAGCAAAGGTTCTCGTGGCCAGAGGTACAAAATTCACACTCGCCGCAGGAGTACCCAATCCATGCAACACCAACTCGGTCGGCGGGTTGCCAGCGGTGTACGTCGTATCCGGTGGTAACAACTTCGCCAACCACTTGATGGCCTAAAATCGCGGGGAACCGATGGGGAGGCGTTCGTCCCTCGACTTCGTCGAGATCGGTATGGCATACCCCGCAAGCTTTGACGCGAATCAGCACTTCGCCGTCCGCCAAATTCGGCACGTCGACATCGCCCAAGCGAAGCGGAGATCCTCCTTTCTCCACATTCACGATTTTGTCCAGCAGCATGGCCTTCATAGCGCTCTCCAGGCGAGTCTATTCGCAGCGGGAAACACTGGCTGTGTGGCGATCCCTTATGGCGACTCACTCTTTAGCAACTGATTGACGGGCCACATTTCGTCGGGACCCAAGACATCGTCGGCGCTATGATTCCTCTGCTTTCGAGCACCTTTGTCTCGGCTGCGTCGCGGCTCGCTGCAACGATTCGCTCCATCAAGTCCCGATCGGCAATCATACCGACCGGGATGCGGAACTCGGTAACGACTACCAAGTAGTCGGCTCCGTGTTGCTGCATGCGAGCCGCTGCCTGCCGTGCGCTTCCATTTGATTCCGCCAGGCAGATATGCCGGTGATCGATTGCTCGAAGAGTCAAGCATACTTCCACCTGCCGACTGCTGGCGAATGAAAGGCCACTGGTCCAGACTGTTCCCGCCCGGCGAGATATTCTCTGCCAGGCGGCATGCGAGGGTCAATTCTCGATGCCTCACTTAGCAGCCGTCTTGACGTCGATTTTGCGTGGTTTCGCGTCTTCAGCCTTGGGAAGCTTAACCGTGAGAACGCCGTCCATGTACTCAGCGGCGACTTCGTCGTCGTTGATGTTGCAAGGCAAAGTGACGGTCCGGGCAAACTTGCCAAAGCGGCGCTCCACCCTATGCCACGTTTTGCCTCTTTCTTCTTTCTCCTCCTTGCGTTCTCCTCGGACGGTCACGGTGTTCCCGTTGACGTCAATATCGAAGTCTTTGGCGTCCATCGCGGGAATGTCCATTCGAAGCTCGAAAGCGTTGTCGGTTTCGGCAAGATCGCATGGCACTACCATCTCACCGCCGAACCAACCTTCGCGAGGTTCGAAGAACCGGCCGAAGATGTCCTCCAATTCGTCGCGGAACGTTTTTACACCTTGGGTTGTCCGAGTTGCTAATGCAGTGTTCATGGCATGTCTCCTTATTACGTGAGTTCGACCGGCGACACCGACAGATAGTTTCGCAACGGACATGCCAACATTCGGACAGAAGAAGAACGCTCGCTCCGGCCGGCTTTTTCGCGTGAACCGCGGCCGTTTGACTGTCGCAAGTCAGAGCTGAGCGTGCGATCCAGTCACACCTGAGCGTTATCGCACATCCTGCTCGCGGCCTCCAGAGTTGTAGTTGTCCATGAAACTTCAGCGACGGTGTCCATCGAAAAACCATCATCCTCGTCGAGAGAAAAGCAACACCGGCAAGTGGGTTCTGCACGAAAGGAAATCAAATGGACAGAGGCAGAGGGCACCCTGGGCTTTGTCGTTGCTCGGCCAGGAAGGCATAGGCGGAATTTGGCCGAATACGCGCCTCCGTTGAGACGGGAAATAACTGTGCTTTCCCAAACTCCACGGACGGCCAATACTGCTCGCGCGCAATCCTGTATCTGACACGGTTCGCGATGCGTTGGTACAACAGTCACTGGTCGAAATACTACCCGGCGATCCTTGAGATTTCACAATCAAGGTCCGCCTTCCGCTCAGACCAAAACGAGGAACGAAGGATGGCTGGAACTAACGTCATCCCAGATGGCAATGCGGAAATTGCGGATAAGATTCCGCTCATCGTTGAGATCATCGCTCGCACTTGCCGATGGGTTCATCCAGATACTTTTCGTCAGCTACCGGTGTGGTGTCCTTGGACCGCTCGGGGACGGCCGCTTTACGACAGTACGTGGCAACGCCGCTACACCAACACCAAGCGGACCACGAACGTAGCGGTCGAAAAGTTTGAAGGAAATGTCGCAGCCAGCAAATCGCTGGTTACGGCTCTCGGAGTTGCCAGTCCGAAGCCGAGGAACTGGACTGTTTGCCACATCTGGGGATATGACGATCCTGCGTTCGCCACCCAGGGCAGCATTGTCCAGGACCCTCGTTACTACTCGTGCATCGCCAACATGGTCTGGCTTCCAACGCCGCTTAAAGGCTTCACCGATGCGTTGCCGGAAATCAAAGTGATGCTAAGAACCTGTGCGTTTTATCTGTACGGTTGGGCCTGTGAGCACGAAAGCGTCGCTGCTCAAACTCAGTCCATTCGAGGCGGGTCAATTCCTGATGGGTATCCGAATACTTGGCCCGCACCGGATCGGCCGAATCTCCTTCCCCCGGGCACGGCACCAAACACGCCAGGTATCAGGGCGGAAATTGACAGAAGGAAGGGGAACTTCAGAGCCATGTTGGCAGATGAGAGCTTGACGCACTTTCCGCGCGACGAGGTGCGCAAGGTACTCGAGTTCTGGAAGGTTGCTATTTAACCGCTTGCGCTTTGCCGTCAAGAGGATGCGAACTCGGCAAGCCCTGGCCCGGCAACCTTTTCGCCAAACAGACGCGGCCGATAACCCGAATTTGACGACTTTCAATTGATTGCAGTGGGTTATGGGTATGGCGGCGCTTAGGTCGACTCGGCGAGTGGTTTGCGGTATTTACGAAGAGAGTTGTGCCCGCGCAACTTGATTGCCCTAGTAGCGAGGTTGTTCGCCCCTAGGGTAGACGGACCAAGCCCAGGTTACCCCTGGGCTTTTTTTGTATCTACGTTAGTTCGGGCGACCACTTACGCCCCCGTTGTCTCGCGCCGTCCGTCTCATCAGCGTCGCGTCTGCTGCCAGCGGCACGCGAGCGTGCCACCAACTGCCCTTTCGACGCGGCTAGTCTCCAAAAGTCTCTCGTCGCAATACTATTCGGCGGGATTCGATTTCTGCTGCGCCTGCTCCAGCTTCAACACGTCGAGCGTCGTTTTCAGAACCACGTCGGGAATTAGCGAGATGCTGTCGATCCCTTGTTCGACGAGAAACCTCGCGAACTCGGGGTAATCGCTAGGAGCCTGCCCGCAAATGCCAACCTTTCGGTCCTTGGCCTGGCCGGCGCGAATCACGCTTGCCACGAGCGACTTTACGGCTGGGTTTCGCTCGTCGAAGATGGGCGCCACGATTTCAGAGTCGCGATCCACGCCGAGCGTGAGTTGTGTCAAATCGTTGGAGCCAATGGAGAATCCATCGAAGATCTCGGCAAACTCGTCGGCGAGTATCACATTGCTCGGAATCTCGCACATGACATAGACCTCCAAGCCGTTTTCGCCGCGCACCAGGCCATTCTTGGCCATTTCTTCTTGCACGCGGCGGCCTTCCTCGACCGTGCGGCAGAATGGGACCATCACCTTCAGGTTGACGAGTCCCATTTCATCCCGAACCTTCTTCATCGCCCGGCATTCGAGAGCGAAGCCGTCGCGATATCGCGGATGATAATAACGCGAGGCCCCGCGAAACCCGAGCATTGGGTTCTCTTCGACCGGCTCAAAGGGGTGCCCGCCGATCAGGTTCGCATACTCGTTGGTCTTAAAGTCGGACAGCCGCACGATGACGTCACGCGGGTAGAAGGCGGCAGAAATCATCGCCACGCCTTCGGCCAACTTGTCGACGAAGTACTGTCCCTTATCGGCATAGCCAGCCGTCAGCCGCTCGATCTCGATACGGTCTGCAACGGAGATCCTGTCGGCATGGAGCAAAGCCAGCGGATGCACCTTGATGTAGGTAGAGACGATGAATTCCAGGCGGGCTAGTCCAACGCCGTCGTTGGGGATCTGAGATAGTCGCAAAGCTTCATCTGGATTGCCGAGATTCATCATTATCTTGGTTTTCGGCCGCGTGAGGCTGGCCAGATCGACTCGCTGGATTTCGAACGGCACCTGACCGTCAAACACTCGGCCCGTCTCTCCTTCGGCACAAGAGACTGTCACCGTTTGCCCCGTCCGCAGTACGGCAGTGGCCGTTTCCGTCCCGACAATCGCCGGCAATCCGAGTTCTCGGCTCACAATGGCCGCATGGCAGGTGCGCCCCCCGCGATTGGTCACGATGGCCGCCGTCTTCTTCATCGTCGGCTCCCAGTCGGGGTCGGTCTTATCGGTGACCAGTACGTCGCCCGGCTGAACTTCGCATAAGTCCTGTGGACTCTTAACGACGCGCACCGTCCCGAATGCAATCTTCTGGCCGACTGCTCTCCCCTCGATCAACGCATGTCCCTTTTCCTTCAGGCGATACATCTCCAGCTGCTGCGTCTGCCGCTGCGACTGGACCGTCTCCGGCCGGGCCTGGAGGATGTAGAGCTTTCCCGAGCGGCCATCTTTCGCCCATTCCATATCCATGGGCGTAAAGCTGCTGCGCTTCCGACTATAGTGGTCCTCAATTTGGCATGCCCATCGCGCGAGGGTGAGAATCTCGTCGTCCGTGATGGCGAAGCGTGCACGGTCGGCAGGAGGAACCGGTACGTTCTTCGTCATCTTCCCGCCCCCAACGTCGTAAACCAGCTTGAACTCCTTGCTCCCTAGTTTCTTTCGCAGGATGGGGCGAAAGTCTTTGAGCGTCGGCTTGAACACGTAGTATTCGTCGGGATTGACCGCCCCCTGGACTACGTTTTCACCGAGTCCATAAGCAGCATTGATCAACACGGCGTTCTGAAAACCGGTTTCGGTGTCGATGGAGAACATGACGCCGGAAGCAGCCAGGTCCGAACGCACCATCTGCTGCACACCGATCGACAAGGCTACCTGGTGATGGTCGAAGCCCTTATCTACCCGATAGGAAATGGCCCGATCCGTAAAAAGCGACGCAAAGCAGCGCCGACACGTATCCAGAAGCGCAGAATGCCCCTGGACGTTGAGATAGGTCTCCTGCTGGCCGGCAAAGCTGGCATCGGGTAGATCTTCGGCGGTGGCGCTGCTGCGGACGGCTACGTCGAGCGGTTCGGGAGAGTCCTTCCCTAGCTGGTCATAAGCCTCGACGATGGCCGCCTGTAAATCATCCGGCAACTCCGCCGCCATGATGGCCTGTCGGATCAACCTACCCCGCTGCTGAAGGTTGCGAATGTCGTGGGTATCCAGTCCTTGCAGCAGTTCGCCAATGCGCCGGTCCAGGCCCGTCGTTTCCATGAAATGGCGATAGGCTTCTGCGGTAGTTGCAAACCCATCGACCAAGTTGATTCCCTGTGGTCCCAACTCGCGAGCCATCTCGCCCAAGGAGGCATTCTTGCCGCCAACCAGCGGAACATCGTCGATGCCGAGCTCATCGAATCGACGGATGTACTTGGAGGTTGATGAAGTTGTCATGGCACGAACTCCCATCGCCAACGAAGGCGCCGCTCTTAGTTAGATGAATCGACCTCGATGTTCTTCTTGCGATCGATAATCCCGATCCGCTCCAGCCATTTCTCAAACTCCAGCACGGTCGTAGTGGGGAGGATCGACGGCCCGTGCTAAGGCAGGGAGGCTGTCGGTGGCCTGATTGAGACAAAGAATTTGCACAGCGGTTTCCTGATCAATCCGGCAGCGTGTACCGTGCCTCAACGAGGCTGCGAATCAGCCGGCGCGACTCGGCCGGATGCAGGTCTTTTCGACGTTCAATCTGTTCTGCCTGATCGGCCATGTAGGCGTCCTTCACGGACCCGCGGAACCATCGGGAATAGTCGCCGCGGCGCAGGTGGTGCATCCAGGTCTCGTCATCCACACCATCGGCGATTTGCGTGAAGAGGGCCAGATTCTGCGCGCGAATATTCTGACGATTGCCCGGCCCGCGAAAAAAGAAGCTGCGATGCCGCATGTTCCCTTCGGCATACTTTCGATGATGGCGGATGCGTTCCGCGGTTCCGGGAATGATTTGAATTGAATAGGGGGGCTCGTTTTTTGGCGGGAACCAAACGACTGCGCTGTTTTGTGCATTGGTCAAACCTTCCGGCCAATCGAGCGGTCGCCCAATCGCGTCCGCAAACTTTTGAATGGTCTTTTGCGGCACAGGCCCGACCACGATTACGACGTCCACGAGCCGTAGCACCCGGGTAGCCAGATGATCGGGATGCACGGTTACGAGCACGGTTTCACCCAGACTTTGGGGCAATGTTCGACCGGAGTGCGCCCAGTCGCCCGGCAACATATGATGCGCTTCGTCGAGAACGATCCAATGCGGACGACCTGTGCGAGTCCGTATGGATTGCAGGCTCGGAAACAATTGCCCGAAAAGCTCCGGTCGGTCGGCCAGGGGAATCCCGAGCAGGTTGACGTTGAGCGTGATCTTAGGATCCTCCATCAGGGCCAGCACCTCGCCCACGGTCACCGGGTGATTTTGATTTCCAATCGTGACCACATCGGGTAGTGTTCCGTAGTCTCCCTCAGGATCGACGATGCACAGTTGATACTCCTGTCCCATGAGCCGTTCCACGATTCCGGCGGCGACGGTCGATTTGCCGCTCCCGGAAGGGCCGGCAATCAGGATGTTGAGGCCATAGGGCGGGACGGTGACCTCGGTCCCATCTTCTCGCCGTCCAATCGTGACCAGATGCTGGGGGAGGTGGGCTTGCATGCGACACAGGTCGTTGCCGATGAGCTCATCGACGAGTTCCGCGAACCCATCCCCATTCGATGCCTTGGTGACCAGGTTTGCCGCTTGCAGTATCGACGGCACCGCATTGGCAACGGTCGCCGGACATTCGCTGCGCTCCAAAAACGAATGGTCGTTCTCGGAGTCGCCCACCCCCACGACTTCGTGACGTGAAAGCCCCAGCTTGCGTAAGGCATAGTCCATGCCCGTGGCCTTGTTAATCCCGGCGGGCAACACCATGACCGCCGCGCGATTGAAGGCCACATGCAGTTCCAGCCCCATCTCCTGGATGACCTGGACTACTGTGGTATGGTGCGGCAACCAGGTGGCGACAATCACACGCCCCACCTCTAATGGCTCCACTCCTAATTCCTTGAGCCGCTGGACGAACTGCGGAGGAGGGGGCTTGGCCAGCGACGTTTCCCTGCGCGTCGCTGGCTCGTAAATGACCGCACCGTTTTCTGTAACCACGCAATCGAAAAGATCCAGCTGCGGAAAGACCGCTTGCAGGTCTTCCAGCCGCCTGCCCGTGATCAGAACCACACGACGACCCGAGGCGCGTAGTCGGCCAATTGCCGCAATGGCCGTACTGGAAGGGCGCCCGTCCTGTGCGAGGACGCCATCGTAATCGGTGACCACAGCCAGGTAGCGCACGATGACCTTTCCAAAAGAGCACGCACCATACCGCCTAGGACGTTGTTATTGCCACCTTAATAACACCGTCGCGCTGATTGGCAAACAGGTCGTAGGCCTCTTCGATTTGGTCGAGCGTGAACCGGTGGGTAACGAGTGGACGCAGGTCAGCCCGTCCTGACTCAAGCACATTCATCAGCCGACGCATCCGCTCTTTTCCGCCAGGACATAGGGTCGTCACGAGCGTATGATCCCCGAGGCCGGCGGCAAACGCATCGGGCGGCAACGTTAACTTGCCCGAATAGACGCCCAGACTGGAGAGAACGCCACCTGGCCGCAGTACGCGCAGGGAGCTCTCCAGGGTGGATTGGGTGCCGAGCGCTTCAATGGCAACGTCCACACCCCGGCCCCCGGTCGCCTCCCGAATGGTGGCTACGGGGTCTTGATCCTTGAAGTTGATCACCTGATCCGCTCCGAGCGAGCGTGAGACGGTCAGCCGTTCGTTGAGGCCGTCCACCGTGAAGATTGTGGTAGCTCCGCGCAGCTTGGCGCCAACGGTGGTGCACAAACCAATGGGGCCCTGGGCGAAAACGGCGACGGAGTCTCCGATGTGGATGCCTCCGCGTTCGGCGCCGGCGAAGCCGGTACTCATGATGTCCGGGCACATCAGAACCTGCTCGTCGGTAAGATCATCCGGTATCGGCGCGAGATTCACCATCGCATCCGGGATCAGCACGAATTCCGCCTGGCAACCATCGATGGTGTTGCCCAGCCGCCATCCGCCCATCGGCTTGCCGCCGCACTGGGAATGGTTGCCGCCCAGGCAGAAGTGACACTGGCCGCAGGGCGTAATTGCCCCGGCGATCACGCGCTGCCCAATCTCGTAGCCCGTAACAGCGGATCCGAGCTGCTCGATGACGCCCACCGGCTCATGCCCGACCGTCGTCCCGCGCGCAACCGGGTAATCGCCGGTGAGAATGTGTATGTCGGTGCCACAGATCGTCGTTGTCGTGACACGAAGGAGTGCGTCGCGAGGACCGACCTGCGGAATCGGCTTGTCCTCCAAAACAATCCGACCGGGCTCGACGAAGATCGCGGCTTTCATGAGAAGTGTCTCCGCAAAGCTTTATTCGTTTCCAGGATGGAGTGGCCAGAACGCAGGGTGGATCGGTGAGACGTAGTTGTCAGGCTTCACGGTGAGGACGCTGCAATCGCATCGATCCAGGATTTTCTCGGCTGTGTTGCCCATCAGCACCCCCTTAATACCGCTGCGACCAACCGTACCCATCGCAATCAAGTCCGCAGCCAGGTGCTCGGCCACTCGTTTAACTTCTTTCCACGGCGTACCCCACGACAGGTGAACCAGAACCTTGTTGCGGTCGGCTTGGAGTGAGTCCAGAAATGTTTCCAAGCGCGCCTTCGCTTCCTCGTTGATCTCATTGCGTAACGAACTGCCTTGCGGAACCCTGGAAATCACGTCCTCAGGAATATCCATGGAGTCTATCACGTGCAGCAGATGAAATTGGGCGTTGGCCTGCTGAGCGACCCAAGCGCCGTGACTTGCGGCCTTGAGGCTGTTTTCGGAAAAGTCGGTCGGCGCAAGTACGACCTTGGGCGGTCCAACGTGCTCGGCCTTTACGATCCACACGGTCGCCGGGCAGTTGCGAATGAGTCGCTTGGCTGTGCTGCCCACGAAGAACTGTTCCCAAGCCGCCAGCCCCCGCGTGCCGGCCAGCACCAGGTCATATCCCTCGGCCTGAACCGCGTGAGTCAACTCGACGAACGGCTGCCCCAGCAGCGTCTCACACCTCACGTCGAGATCAACCGCTCCCAGATCGGCGATCATCCGGCGCATCTTCGCATCCGAACTTTTCCGCACCTCTCGCTGGAACTTATCACCTTCGCCGTAGAGTAAATCCAGCTTGGCCTGTACCGATGCGCTGTGGACAACTTCACGTAAGTTCGGCAATGTGTGGGCCAGGGTGATGCTTGCAGCCGTTTGCTGCGCCAACCACACCGCCTGCTTGAGAGCCGCATCGGCATGGGGCGAAAAGTCGGTAGCCACAAGGATTCGCTGATAGCCGGTGTTACCTGACACCTGTTGCACCCTTCGAATGTTGCTGGTGAGACGCCTACCGGTCCACTACTTCCATGAGATCTTCGAGCCGCGAAACGCCCGGAACATGCTTGATGCACTCGACGGCGACCTGCCGCAAGTAATAGGAAGGCACACGTCCCTGCACGATCACAATTCCGTCTCGGACGTCAATTTGGAGTTTGCGGTAAGCGTGGTAGTTCCGCCGACAGAGGCTGCTCAATACTCGCTCGAGAAGCTCACAATCGTTTTCTGTTGAAGGCGGAAGCGATGTGCTGGGCATGCTCATACCTCATCGAAATGCGAACTGTCCGTTGCCTATCCCGGCGTGGGGGCGATTCGCATTTCTTATGCCGTCGCGACACTCCCATCCTGGCTGCTTGCGTCGCCCCTTTTCACCGGTCTCCAAACTCAGGATGTAAGTCGGACGCGGCCTTCTGTGTGCCATATCGCACAGGGGAGTGCGCGGGAGTGCGCGATCCGCCCATTCCATGTCCGTTAGCTACCGTTCAAGCTTGCAACACCTACATCTCGCGACTGCTAGCCGAGGTTAGTGTCGGCGCTCCGCTGGACGTGCGCCCTTGGTTCTGACGGACATCTGTGACATGACACGGAATTCCAGTCCGGAGCCGCGAATCTCGCTAGTCCTCCAGGACAATTCGATCTGGCTCGACGAAGACCGCTGCATTCATGAACACGGCCTCCGCGAGTGAATCGATCGATCACCGCCGCAACCCGACTGACTCATCGTTTGCTGTCAGTCATCTGCGGGCCGATTTCCTTGAAAAGCTCCACCCACGACAGCCAAATGGCATTATGAATGGTGGCTTTTCCGGCCTTTTTCAGTTCCACCAGTTCCGCCGGCGATTCGTCGGGCCAATGGCCGATCCAGCCGTGTGCGAATTCGCGGCTCTTGAGCAGAAAGTCCCGTTCGTCGTCCGGGCCGCAACTCAATGGAAACGTCTCGCCAATGACGATCGGCTTACCCCAATCGAATTTCTTGAGAAGCGCGATCTCCTCATCGACCTTGCCCGTCTTGGGATACAGATGCGGCGAGACGAAATCGAGTTGTTCGGCGGCCGCCTTGTAGGCGCCAGGGAATGGGAGCATCCCCATCGTGATCAGGTGCGCCTGATCCTGCTTGCGGATGGCAGCCACCATCAACTTCGTCCACTCGCGGAAGATCTCGTCCCCGTTGCGCTCGCCGGGGTTTAGGCTAAGGCGTTGGCAGAATTCGACGTCACCCATCCGACCCAAGTACCAGCCATCCTCGGGCTTTCCCGCTGCCCCCGGTTCGTTCACCAGGTCGTACGCGAACACCGCTGGACTTTCCGCACAAGCGCGGGCGATGGTCGCCCAGAAAAACGCCTGGGTTTGCCAACGAGCCTGCTCCGACAACTCGTCGTACCAGGCAACCCGATCCTTGATTCTGTAATTGGCAAGCCCCGTGATCTTCAGATGCACGCCTGTCTTCTCGGCGATCTTTAGAAGCTGTTTGATTGCCTCGATACCCTTCGGGTCGACCTCTTGGGGGCCGCTCAGAATTCGAAGCATCTCCGGATGAATGCGCGCCACCGTGGCGCCGGCCTCTTTCATCTCGGCAAATTCCCGTTCCACCCGCTCGGGGTCCTTTGCCAGCCGATCCAGGATGTCGACCGAAGCGTAGTTATGCCCCCAAGGGACATAGCGCTTGCCGGAAGGGTGCAGGACAACCCCCTTTTTATCGGCCGCCACCTTCACGACCTCGAACTCGCCCCCTTGAGCCTCATGGGCATTGGGCAAGGAACTCAGCAGAAGAATCAGCAGGCTGGCGAGGGTAGGACGACTTTTCATGAGTGGAAGTCCCTGGCAACCGAGCGTTGGGAGAAGCGCAGCTTGAAACGCGTGGGCGGCTTGTTAGGTTATCACAATCGCTACCAAAATGCCGAATATCGTTTAATCGGCGGTTGCAACTGCCCAGGCAATCAATCGCGTTTTTGGTTCCTGGGTGCGGTGTCGATGCGAGATCCGTAGCTCGTGGGCGCTGCGACGCTTGTAGTGAATCCCCAAGTCGCAGGTAAGCTACCCCGCTATGTTCGGCAAGCCGCGCTCAGCTCTTGGCACACCAGTCGACGTGCCCCTGATCCTGACAGGAGCGACCGTTTTCGGAATGGTGTTAGCCATCTTCAGCACCTTGCCGCTGAATGACCACACGTCCAATTGCCTTTCTCTCGTCGGCATTTCACTGGTCTACCTCGCGGGCGGGCTGCCGGCTTCGTTACGAGCGCTCACGGCCTTGTGGACGGAACGTGCTCTCGATATCGACCTACTAATGGTTGTTGCGGCCGTCGCGGCGGCGTCAGTCGGCGCGCCGTTGGAAGGCGCAGTACTCCTCACGCTGTTCAGCGTCTCGACCACGCTGGAACAACGTGCCTTGGGTCGGGCGCGGCGCGCCATTGAGGCCCTCATGGCGTTACGGCCGGAAACGGCGCTTCGCAAGTCGGCGGATGGAACGGTGACCGCAGTGCCGGCCGCCGACCTCACTGTCGGGGACATGGTCGTGCTACGCCCCGGCGCCCGCGTACCGGCGGACGGAGTCATCGCCAATGGCTCTAGTTCGCTTGACGAAGCCAGCATCACGGGCGAGTCCATGCCGGTCGCCAAAGATCCCGGGGCTGCGGTGTTTGAGGCTACGGTCAACCTCGATGGCGTGCTGGAGATCGTAGTCACCAAGCCGGTCGCGGAAAGCACCGTGGCCCGCATGATTTCCTTGGTTACCCAGGCGCAGGCCGCCAAAGCGCCCTCCGAGCGCTTCAGCGCGTGGTTCGGCCAACGCTACACCATCGGAGTCTTGGTTAGCGCAATTCTGGCATTCGCCGGATTTTACTGGGTCGGACGCGATTGGGAGCTGGCGCTTTACCGCTCGGCCACGCTCCTGGTGGCGGCGAGTCCTTGTGCGATTGTCATTTCGGTGCCCGCTGCCATCTTGTCGGCACTCTCGGCCGCAGCTCGTAGCGGCGTCCTCTTCAAAGGAGGTGGGGCGCTAGAAACGCTCTCTGCCGTCGATACGTTTGCCTTCGACAAGACAGGCACCCTCACCACAGGCAAAGCCGCCGTGACAGAGGTCGTCGCTCTCGATGGCGACGAAACCCATTTCTTATCGCTGCTGGCAGGACTCGAAGCCCAATCGGAACATCATAGCGCAGCCGCCATTCGCCGAGACGTGTCCGCCCGCGGGATTGCCTTTGCGGAGGTCGACGATGTCAGCAATCGCCCCAGCGCGGGTATTGTCGGTTTGGTTCCCGAGGGGCAGTTATGGGCGGGCAATGCGCGGCTGGCAAGTCAGATGGGTGCGACGATCGATCATCCGGCGCTAACGAGACTGTCTGATGCTTCGCAGACGATCATCTATTTGGGATTGGACGAACGTGTGCTGGGAGCCGTGAGCGTGGCGGACCAGGTGCGGACGACATCGGGCCGAGCGCTGACTGCCCTGAGAAAAAGTGGCGTTAGAAGAATCGTCATGATGACCGGAGACCGGCGCACGGTTGCGTTGCGAATCGGCGCGGAACTGGGATTGCATCCGGACGATATTCATTCCGAAATGTTGCCGGAAGACAAGGTCCGCATGGTCGGAGATCTCGCCAGCCGTGGGAAAGTCGCGTTCGTAGGCGACGGCGTCAATGACGCAGCCGCTCTTGCCCGAGCCGATGTCGGGGTCGCCATGGGGGCGGCAGGATCAGACGTCGCGCTCCAGGCGGCCGATGTGGCCCTGCTATCGGAGGACATGCAGCAATTGGCGGTGGCCCACCGACTCGCGAGACGTACGACGGCCATCATCCGGCAGAATCTGACCTTTGCGATTGGCGCGATGGTGGTGCTGGTGATCGGCGGGCTGTTTTTCGCTCTCCCTTTGCCGCTGGCGGTCCTAGGGCACGAAGGAGGTACCGTGCTGGTTGTGCTGAACGGGCTGCGGCTGCTTTCTGTGCGGAAGACCTCGCCGTAGAGAGTTCTCCATTCGCCTCAATCGACCGCGCGACCCAATGGTCAGCTTTGAGTCGCGGAGCGTCCACGGACTGGAGTAGGCAATGAACCGAAGGATTTCGCCGCCCTCATTCGGTCGCTTCCTTGCGGCGTCTGCAGCTCCGTTTCGTGTTTGCCATTCACGTCAGTCGGAATGACTGATTTGCACGAGAAACCGGGGAGAAATCGGACTAATGGAGTCTACTGCAGCGGATTTACTGTCATGTAACGGAAGGCGGCAATTCCACGTAAACGGCGGAGAGGGATTTTCGTTTTCTGTCTGAGTTGGTGTCGGCTTCGCTCGAAACACTGCCAAGAATTCTCCCGGCGACGCTATGGTGTCAAACTGCCCCATCGCCCTCGCTGACAACTCAGACACCTTACTGAGGTCAAGAATGGCGCTTCGCGGCGCAGGAAGCGACTGCCAAACATCCAGAAGGAGGTCAAAGGCATACAAGTCGACGATGGGCGGCGCATGGATTGAGTAAAACCCGACGCCGTCTCCTGGGGTGAATTGTCCTGAGACGTCGAAGAAGTGTCCCTCGTAACTCGGCGCTCGCAACTGTAGAACCTCGGCGGTATTCACCTTGAGGTCTTGAAAGCAAGTAAGTTGCACTGTCACACCACACGCATGGCAAGACAGCTGTCCACTACGATTCAGAAAGGTGGTGACTGGAACCGCGATCTCGCACTCACACGACTTTAATGGACAGGTGAGACGGATCGTTTTCGAGGCAATGACCGGAATGGCCTCGGCAACGTCAGCGACGATTGGGAACAGTCTCGCGAGCCGTGTAATCCGAAAAACCTCCATGATTTGTTCCCGAACGGAACACAGCACAAGCTTGCCGGACTGACCAGTTGTTTTCTTCTGAAGAAGGATCAACTTGGTGAAGGCGGAACTCGGCAGAAACTCGACGCCTGCAAAATTCAAAACAAGATTTGGGTTAGTCGCAGCGGCATGGAACAACTCATCACCGACCCGCTGAAGATCTCCGACGTCCATCAACTTACGATCGTTGAACGACACAACGAGCCAGCCGTCGATGGGGAGAAGCGATAAATGGCGATACTCCAATTCTGCCGAGCTCATCGTCCAATCACCCTCAAAGCAAAGGGGGACCTCACTGAGTAATGCGGACTACAACCGCACTCTGGTCGTCTCGAAAATCCTCTCCATCCAGTGGCCGCTTCGCTTCGTCCAGCAATGCGATTCCCAGTTGTCGCGCCGTCAAGTTCTCGTTCAGGCATGCTTCAAGCCGGGAGCTTAGGGCGGCAACGCGTTCTGCTCGCTGTTGAGTAAGTCCGTCCGTGTAGAACAACAGTACATCATCCGGCCCGATTTCGAACCTTCTGGATCTGTACGAGGGCCCGCTCCCATCCTGGGGTGCGTTTAGCAACTCTCCGCGCACGGGGACCTTCAACGCCTTTCGCCGAGATTTCGAAAGGTGAAACGGGTGAGGATGCCCCGCGCTCGCCACCGCAACCAATTTCTCGGCAAGGTCGATCAACGCCAATTGTAGGGATAGAGGCTCGAAGTAGTTGTGACTGCCTAGAAAGGCCTGGAGTCGCTCGAGCGTCTCCGCTGGGTCGAGCCCTGCTTCGGCAGAACAAATACGTTCCACCAGATTCGTGATGAATCGAGCTGAGAAGACGCTCTTCAGTCCTGCTCCTGGGGCATCGCCGACCAGAACGAGGACGCGCCCGTGCAAATCGAATACCCTGCATAGATCTGCCCCAACATCTCCCGCCGGACGCAGTCCAGCCCAGGCATCTAGGGCCGTTCTGGTCTCGATCGGGACCTCGTGTACGCCGGAGTGTGAGATCGCGGTCCCGCGTCCCGTTTGTAACGACTTGCGAGCCTGCCGGATCACGTCGCCGCCCACTACGTCGCGGATATTGTCCACAAGCGCGACACACTTTTGAACGGACTCTGGATCGTCGGCTTCGAGCAATGCACGCGCAAGAAACTCAACGTCGTCGAGTACGGCGTACCCCGATCGCAGGACTTTCTGTGACAGGTATTCGGCGCTGATTGCCTCGGCCATCCGTTTCGTGTCTTTGCCGCGATACAAGTGGTAGGCCATCGAGGACCATACATGCTCCCACTTAGCCTTGTGCTTACTCTGTTCCCATTCTTCCTGGAGAACAGCTGCCAGCATTCGGTGTGCTGGGAGCGGATCGCACCAGTACTCAAAGGATTCCGCTCGATTCAAGAGCCAGTCCTGAAGGGACTTGTGAAACAAAGAATACGCCTGCGCTCCTTCGATCTCCTCAACCTCAAGCAGAGGGCGAAGCCGTACCAACAGGCGATTCACATCGGCGGCGGAACGTCCAATTGCATGCGCAAGCAGGTCCAGGGGCAAAGCACTGCGGCTAACTGCCAAGAGAGAAAGGATGCGAGAGTAATCCGCATCGTGTTCTCCCAGTGGGTCATAGAGTTTTGACAGTAGTCGTCGGTAAAACGCGGACAATCCCGGTGCGAGTGAGTCTAAGTCCTGCGGCCCAAGCTCTCCGCTCTTGAGGGCGCTTACTGCTAGTTTCGCGAACAGAAAGTTGCCGCGAGCTTCGGTGGCGAGTCTGGAGGACAGCACCATCCGGTCTCGCTGATCGATGTCGATTGCCAGCACTTCCTTGTGAATGAAATGTTGCAGGTCGCTAAGTTGATTGGCGTCGGAGGAATCCAGCGTCAGATGTTTCGCAGGCTGAAACCCCGAAAATACTGCGACTTCAGGGCGCGTCGTGGCGATGATGCGCAGCCACTCCGGAAAATCGGAGAGATGTAGCGCAAGTACGTCTGGAATGGTTTCGCCCGCCGAAGCGGCGGCCAAATCAAGGGAGTCTACGACAATTAGCCGCGGCCTTGAGACGTCCAGGTCGTGGAGAGGGTCGAGAATGAGCTCTCGGAACGCTTCGACGGCGCTCGATCTTTTGGCCGAAGGGGCAAGGCGCTCTACTGCGGCACTATAGCCGGGGAGTTGTGAACATAGCTGCCCCACCAGCGAGGCCACAAACGTAGAGGCATCCACCGTACGCGAGTTCTGCTGAGTACAGAAATGCACCGCCACAACATCGGGACGCTGACAAAGCCACCCGGCAATTGAACTCTTTCCGATCCCGGGTTCACCCAGGATTAATAGGGCTGGCGTCGCCCCGGCAGACAGCCAACGATCCACGTGTGGAGTCAACCACTCGCGGCCGTAGAAGTCCCGAGTAAACTTGGCGATCTCGATACCGAAGTTTAGGGGCGCCACCCCAGTCACCGTAGGAAACTGAGGAGGAATAAGGAGAGAGTCGTTGCCGTCGAGCAGGGCGACTAAGGCTGCCAGCCCGGTGTCGTAATTGTCCGTAAAGTCAATCCAGTTCAGTCGAGCCAACAACAAGCTTGGCTTAACGCCCGAGTCCGATTCGATTCTCAGAGGAACGATGCGTTTCCTCGAGGTGAAGGCGTAAACTACCTCATCACGACAAACACTATCCTCCGACAGAGAGCGGCGCGTCATTACCGCGGCAATGAGCGATGATTGAGTGATTGCTCGCTCAATCGCCATTTCAAACGCTTCTCCCGGCTGAATTTCGCTTCGATCAATCCACACCTGGCAACCCCGCCCTCGAAGGTCCGACGCCAATCGCTGCGCGAACGAGCTGCCATCGGCACGTCCGTAACTGATGAAAACTTGGGCGTCGGCCATCGACACAATCCTGTTTCGCGACGAGTGGTGCGAGTGTGTTCTGCCAAGGATGGACACTGGCGACCACGGGCCAGATGCGTGGAGGGGCAGTTTGTTTGTGGTGAGTCTCTCGGTAAACGCCTCTGGCGAGCGTCTCTCCTCTTGCAACCCATGTGGTCCTGCAACAAGTCACGCCGAAGCGTGAAGCGGCTGAAGCGCATGATCTCGAAGCCGGTTGGAAAGGGCAATTGCACACCAGCTTAGTCGGGGCAAGCGAAAACCCGAAAGCCGTCTGTTGCCACTCCGCTGAGGGCCGCCAGAAGTACGAAGCGTTCACTCGCCGGCCACGGGTGGGGCAAGGCGCCAATGAAGCCGCGCAAAACGCGATTGGACCGCCTTCGACAAGTTCGAGGAGTTTCTCGCCAGTTGGCGAGTTACGACTGGGAACGACGTGGACCGGCTACTCATGCACGAGAATCGCCGAGCGAGCCCCGGTACGGCAAACTCGTGCTCGCAGAGTTCGATTACGAAGGTCAGCCGCAGGAGATGTTCCCCTTTGATCAGTCGAAGGAACGGCTTTCGATGTACCTGCTCAAGGCGTACGCCTTGCCGCGACTCTATTGGGACGGAATGCTGCGAGGAAGAGCTTGAGCGAAGTTGAGGCACTGCAGCGAAGGGGCTAAAGAGGCTCCAACAAAGACTTAGATCTCGTCCGCCCGTTGTTCGACCGCCTCGCACACCGCGGCCTCGACGTCGCTTAGTCGGCAGGGTTTTAGGAGAAACCGCAACACGCCCGCTTCGTATACATCCACCGCGAATGCCGGATCGACATTACCGCTCAGCATGATCAGCGGAACATCAGGGCTTGTTTGCCGCAATTGTTGGACGAGCCAAAGCCCGTCATTGCCGGGCAACTTTCCATCGATCACCGCGACATCCGGCGTTTCGCAGGAAAACAGCTCCAGGCACGTCTCAGCATCACCGCAGGAGCGGACTTCCGCTCCTCGCTTCGCGAGCCACCGGTGGGCCGTGTCGAGGAAGTCTTCGTCGTCGTCGGCGATTACGACACGGATCTGTACATCCATGGCGGGCTGCTCCAGAGATAACTCCGCCGTCGGCTACGCAGCGGGCGTTTCGTATTCGTCTTGGTTCATCGCTAAAGGAGCGATTTCCCCGCGGCGAATTCGTACGTCGCGCGGAGCCTCGATACCCACTTGGACTCTGCCCCCGGCGATACCGATGATTCTAACGACAATTCCATCACCGATCACCAATTCCTCGTTTTCTTTCCGTGAAAGCACCAACATATGCTACTCCTTAGCTGAACTTTGATAGCGATTCTGAGTCGGCGACAGGACAATGTGCCTGCGACGAAAGCGTTATTCCGACACGTCAATGGCACTTTCCAACGTCGTCAAATCGATTGACTTCATGGCAAGGGCCTGAGCGAGCTGCTTCAAATAAAACGTGGGCACCGTCCCGCGAACCTTTACTCGGTCGTTGCTCAACTCGCACACGAGCCGTTGCAGGGAGGCGTAGGGGCTGTTCTGGTACTGCTTTTGAAGCGACGAGATGTCGCAGCCATGGTTGGCTGAAAGTGGAGTCACCGTTTCGGGCAGGCTTTCGTACATGGCAGAAGCTCGCAAAGATGGAGGAAGGGCATGGCCACAGCGAAAATGTACGTCGCTGCGTTCCGTTCCAGGCCGCCTGAGATAGGTCCTTCTTGAACCTGGGTCGACCTGGTTGATGCGACAACCGCGTTGCTTGAACGCTGCCATTGCCGCTTTCGAGCCCTTCGCGAGCACGAGAGTTCAATCAATTTGTGTTAGTAGCCAGACAAAGTCAACAGCAGTTTTACGAAAACAATCGCCGGGCTTTTCTGACTGAATTGGCGGCGATACGATCGGTGTCGGTGGCCCCTACTCGCGATGGGTATTGGCTGGCAATCTAAAGCTCAATGGCCTCCCAGGCCGGCGGGCTTTTTTTGTGGGAAGAGGCGCCGGTTTGCATGGAGTATTCCCCTTGACTGCCTACGAACGCTATCAGGAACTTCAGCGATACGTGAACTGGACGGCAGAAGACGCCGCCCGAGTGAAAACGCTCGCAGGGCTTCTCGGTCCTTTGTTCACCGAACTTGTGGACGACTTCTATACCGAGATCGAAAATCACCTAAACGCGAGGCGAGTTATTACCGGGGGAGACGAACAGATCGCCCGATTAAAGACGTCTCTCCTCGGCTGGCTGGAAGAGCTCTTCTCAGGAAGCTACGACCGTAGCTACGTCGAACGGAGATGGAGAGTCGGATACCGGCACGTCGAGATCGGCTTAGACCAGGTTTTCACGAACGCGGCGCTGTCGCGATTGCGCAGCGGCCTGCTGCGAGGAATTAGTCAGAGGTGGCAAGGAAGTTCTCACGACCAAATCCTGGGGCGAGAATCCTTGAACAAGCTCCTCGATCTGGATTTGGCAATCATCGAGGATGCGTACCAAACCGAGTTTCAGCGGCGACAGCTAGTTGCTGAGCGACTCGTAACGATCGGACGAGTGGCGGGAGGAATCGCGCACGAGCTAAGGAATCCGCTTAATGTAATCAAAACGTCGGTTTACTACCTCGCCAACGTGCGCAGTGCAACACCGGAGAAGATCCACGACCATTTGAAGCGCATCGAGCGTCAAGTAGAAGCTGCGGATCGGGTGATTACGGCTCTCAACGATTTCGCCCGGTTGCCCGTGCCGGAAGTCGCAAAAATCGACGTCGCGGCGTGCCTAAGAGAAATCGTGGAGTTAACACAGTTGCCAGCTCACTTGAAGCTGGAATGGGCGATTCCGGCACCGTCACCGATTGCGCTGGGAGACAAGTCGCAGCTGCATATCGTTTTTGGCAATCTCATTCGAAATGCCCGGGATGCAATGCCAGATGGGGGAACTCTTCGGCTCGTCGCCGAAGAAATTGCTGACGAGGTGCAAATTACGATTCAAGACACTGGCACCGGCATTAAGCAGGAGGATTTGTCTCGCATTTTTGAACCTTTATACTCAACGAAAGCCAAAGGAATTGGCTTGGGACTTTCCATTGCGAATGAAATTCTCGGCCGACATCGCGGTACCCTTCGGGCAACGAGTGAACCCGGCGCCGGATCGACCTTCTTCGTTCGCCTACCGCGTGCATAAATGCCGTAGAGGAGCCGAATCATGAACGCCCGGGTCCGCCTTTTGGTCGTCGACGATGAAGTCGACACTTGTGCCAATTTGTCTGACATTCTGACGGACTTGGGCTATCAGGTGGACGTGGCATACGATGGCCCGAGCGCCCTGAAACTCGTCAAAACGAATGCATACGAAATTGCCCTGCTCGACCTTCGCATGCCGGGGATGGACGGGCTGGAACTCTACCGACGCATTCGTGAGGTATCCGCCAGGACGGTTGCCATCGTCGTCACCGCTTACGCCGGCAGCGATACAGCAAAATCGGTCCTGTCAGCGGGAGCGTGGAAGATCATTCCGAAGCCAGTCAATATCGGCGTTCTGTTGGATTTAGTGGCACATGCACTCGATGCGCCGTTGATTCTGGTCGTCGACGATGACAAGGACCTTTGCGACAACCTGTGGGATTTGCTGCGTGAGCGCGGCTATCGCGTCCATTTGTCGCACGATATTCCGGATGCAGAAAGGGTGCTGCGCGAGAGCAAGTTCAACTTAGTGCTTATCGACATGAAGCTGCCGGCCGGACGTGGCCAGCAGTTGCTCCGCACCTTGCAGCAAGCCGACAAAGACGCTCGCACTATCTTGATTACGGGCTACGCCAGCGAAATGGAATTGGAAGTGCAGCAGTCACTCAACGAAGGCGCCGATGCGGTCTGCTACAAGCCATTCGATGTCGACAAACTCTTGGCGATGGTTCAAGAGCTTTGCACTCCTAAGGCATAGGGTTCAGCATGGCGTCGACAAGCGTCCCAAACTCAGTGCTACCGCCGCTCATCCTTGTCGTAGACGACGATGAGGACACCCGTGTGAACCTAAGCGATATCTTGGAACTGGACGGGTACCGGACGGAGGTGGCCGCCACGGCTGGCGAATTTCGTTCGCGTGACCGCTGGGACGACTTGTCCCTTGTCCTGCTCGACCGAAAACTACCCGACGGCGATCCGCAGGAACTGATACCCCTGGTCAAACAAATGGCGCCGACTGCCGCCGTAATTATCGTGACAGGGCATTCGGATGTCGAAGGGGCCGTCACCGCCCTCAAGTTGGGAGCCGCCGACTACATTCTAAAACCGGTGAATATCGACGCGTTGCGGACCAGCATGCGACGCGTGCTTCGGCGTCAACACGATGAAGCAGAGATCTTGCGGCTGAATCAAATCCTCAAATACAGCGAGGAGCGATACCGCTCATTGTTTGAGAATACGCTGGATGGATTGTTGATCGTAGATTCCGAGCAGCGCATCGTAGATATCAATCCGGCCGCCTGCGCGAAGCTCTGCGCTCCGGAATCGGTCTGCGGACAGCCTCTCGCCGCTCTTCAGGTTGCCTCTAGCGATGGTGTGAGACCCGCGACTTGGGACGATTTTTTCAAAGTAGGCCACTCGAAAGGTGAACGAAGCTTTGTGCACGACGGCGAGTTGGTAGTGCTCGAATACCGAAGCGTAGAGAATTTCTCGCCTGGTCTTAACCTGATCTCCCTCCGCGATGTCACCTCCAGACGGCAGGCCGAGGAACGGGCGCGTCAATCGGAGCGCTTAGCCGCAATCGGGGAGACGATGGCGGCTTTGATCCATGAGAGCCGCAACGCACTCCAGCGTAGCAAAGCGTGCCTCGAAATGCTGATGCTCGAGCTTGAAGACCGCCCTGAAGAATTGAAACTGGTGGTCCGCGCCCAGCGAGCTCAAGACGATTTGCATCGGCTCTACGAAGAGGTCCGCCAATGGGCCGCGCCGCTCCAACTGCAGAAAACCGCCTGTCATCTGCGGGAGGTATGGCAAGAGGTCTGGAGTCATCTTTGCCAGGCCCGTCCGGGCCTGACAGTTCGCCTGGAGGAAACCTGCGACGAAGATACTCGATGCGATATCGATCGGTTCTCGATGGCTCAGGTGCTACGGAATATTTTTGAGAACTCCATTGAGGCAGCGCCTCGAGATTCAGCTATTCGCCTTCACTGCGCAGTCACTGTCGGCGAGCGGGGCCCCGAATTAATCATCAACATCTCCGATCAGGGGCCTGGCTTAACTGCCGAGCAGCGACGACGCATCTTCGAACCGTTCTTCACTACAAAATCCAAAGGCACCGGGCTTGGCATGGCGATTGCCTCTCGCATCGTTCACTCCCATGGAGGCTCAATCTCCGCGCGCTCCGCTTCTGGCGCCGAAATTGAAATCCGACTTCCGCGAGGTGCCACATGACCGGCTTAAGAATAGTGGTAGCCGACGACGAATCAGAAATGCGTGACTTTTTCGAAAAAGTCCTTCCTAGGTTCGGCCATAAGGTCGTTGCGGTTGCCGAGAACGGCACGCAACTGGTCGAGCATTGTCGCCAATTGCAGCCTGATCTTGTGATATCGGACATCAAGATGTCGGAACTCGACGGCATTGAGGCCTGCACGTCCATCTGCAATGAACGACCCGTTCCTGTGATTCTGGTGTCGGCTTATCACGACCCAGCTTTGATCGCGCGCGCTGAAAACGATCACGTTCTCGCTTATCTCGTGAAGCCCATTGGCATCGCCGATTTGCAGCCAGCGATCTCTATCGCAACGCGGCGATTCGCCGAATTTCAGAAACTGCGCAAAGAATGCGACGATTTGAAACAGGCCCTGAACGATCGCAAAGTCATCGAACGTGCAAAAGGGATGCTGATGCGATTGGCGCATCTGGATGAGAAAGAAGCCTTTCAGCGGCTGCAGGACTATGCTTCCGAAAGAAGTCAAAAGCTTGTGGAAGCGGCAAATTGCTTGCTTTCTGTCGAAAAAGCGCTTTCTCCGAGCGGTTCCTCGTCAAAGAAGCCGCACGCACACTAGACTTGCCGCCTGAGCCTCTCGCCAAAGTGCCGGTCGTAGTTCCCCAAAGGCAGGATGCAGTCGGTTGCATCAGCAACCAGTCGCAACGGATAGCGAAACCAGCACACCACGAGAGGCTCCCTTGAGATACTCGCAGTAACGAATGTTACACCTCCTCGGCTAGAACTCGCAGAACCGGCGGGCTATCGACCCTCGGCTCCTCCTGAGCCTCCCGGCTCTCGCCTTCCCTCCATCATTTGTACGCAGCGAACAGGGTTGTGGTTCTAACTTTCGACACCGAATTGGTGAGGTGATCCAACTCTCGGCTAGACGTATCATTCAGTTTGTGCGCCACTGATCGCCCGCTTCGCTGGTGGGACGGCGAAATGTGTGGCGTGAGTCAACACGCCGATGTTGAATCAGAATTGAGCTGATGTAGCACACAAGGCTCCGCGCAGCGTGACATTTCCGCACAGTGACGACGCGTCGCCGAGACCTAAAGCGATTCCTCATTTGATAGCGGTCTGATCGTCCAACGCCTGAGGCCCCTGCAGGGCGAGCAAAACGGCAGCCACCAGTGCCAGAACGGCGCCCCAGCCCAAGGCTAACAACGGGCCGTACTGCTGATAGAGCCACCCGAACAGCAGGCTGGCTGGGAGAGCCCCAATCCCGATGGCGAAGTTGAACCAGCCGAAGGCTCGGCCCCGGTTGGCAGAACAACTCAAGGCCGAAACATAGGTACGTTCGGCCGGCTCACTGACGGCATAGAAGAGTGCATACGCCAAAAACAGCAGCCAGACCTGCCAAGCTGCTGTCGCCAGCCCAAATCCAGCGTAGATCAATGCATACCAGACCCAGCCGGCAATAATCAGCCGCCTCGGCCCGTGTTGGTCTACGGCGGGGCCAGCCAGCAGGTTGCCAGCGCTTTTCACAGCATGAAAAGCGGTCCAAAGCAGTGGCAGCATCAGTGTCAGCATCCCCAATTCACTCGCCCGCACGAGCAGGAAAGCATCGTTGGAATTTCCCAGCGTGAATAGGAAGGCCGTAGCAATGTAATAACGCACTCTTGGAATCAGCGGCCCTTGTGCATCGTCCCCGGGCCCTGCGGGCGGCGGCTGGGACCTCGTCTCGCGCAATCCAAATGCCAGCACAGCGACAACCGCCAGACCAGGGACTAGCGTCAGCAAGAACAGCGTTCGTAAATGGGTAGGAAACGCAAATAAAAACGCCGCGGCAAGCAAGGGTCCGATTCCCGCCCCCAGATGGTCCATCGCGCGATGGAAACCAAACGCCCGGCCTCGAATTGCCGGGTCGGCCGAATCGGCAATCATCGCATCTCGCGGTGCAGTGCGAACGCCTTTTCCAGCGCGATCGAGGACTCGAAGGGAAAAGAGTTGCCAGGGAGCGGCAACCAGCGCAACGACCGGTCTGGTTAGCGCGGCGAGTGCGTATCCGGCGACGACTAACTCCTTGCGGCGTCCGAGGCGGTCGGACCAGTCACCGCTTGCCAACTTCAGCAGGCTGGCCACGCTCTCGGCGATGCCTTCGATCACGCCGATTTGGAAGCGGTTCCCTCCTAATACAGTCAGCAGAAACTGAGGCAGGAGTGGATAAACCCTCTCGCTTGCCACATCGTTCAGAAGACTAGCCATTCCCAGGAGCCGAACGTTCGTCGGAAGCCGCGGCGGACGAACGTTTTTGGAAATGGATTCCGAAGCTTTGCTTGATTGCATGCGCTTTACTCGCGGCTTCGTGAGAGGCCAGCGGCTTGCTGGCATCTGTGCGGGAACGCACAGCCGTGACGTAAACGCGCGCGTCAAACGGCCGCACGCTTAGTGTTTCCACTGTCTTTACAGAAAACCGCGGGAAACGCAGGACTCCCTATTAGCCGACAACGGCATATCGGTTGCAAAGTACATAGACGGGTCAAGCTTTCAACTGGAACTTCTGAAAGGAGAGATGCCATGGCCACCGCGCTCACAACCCGGAAGACGCAGGGACTCAAAACATTTCGTGACGAAATGGACGAAATGTTCGGCCGCTTCTTCGAACCTCGCGAAGGCTGGTTCGGAGGGGAACTGGCGGCCCCAGTCGATTTATCTGAAACAGACAACGCCTTCGAGCTTCGGATGGACGCGCCGGCGATGGAAGCCAAGGACTTCCAAATCGATGTCAACGGCAACACAGTGACTGTCCGCGGCGAGCGAAAGGAGGACGAGGAAGAGAAGGGCAGAACGTGGCACCGTGTGGAACGCCGCGTTGGCAAATTCGCAAGGACGGTGACCTTGCCGTGTAACATCAACAGCGACGAAGTGGCCGCCGAATATGCAAATGGCGTACTCAGGTTGACATTACCCAAGGCAGAAGACGCTAAGCCGCGGAAAATCACAGTGAGGACTGCCGCCACATGAACGACAGTAACCGCGGCCTTCGAGTTTGTAGAGACAGCAGCTTCGGCT
>JAEZAS010000525.1 GCA_023430365.1 Planctomycetota bacterium | reverse complement strand
GGGCGAAGGGGCGAAGGGGCGAAGGGAGATGCTTTCCTTCGTAGCTGAATTCGCCAGAATTCAGACGCCCCGCGAATCGATGCCGTGTTTGTCTGAATTCTGGCGAATTCAGCTACATTCAAGCCATTCTAGGGGCCGTGATAGGTTGGCCCCCAAAACCACAGCTCCAGCGAACTACGATCGAGCAGGCCTAGCTCCTTGCGAGGAAGGCGCGAGTTCCTTGGTGACACACCGAAGTCCTCGACGCCGTCCAGCCAGGAGTTCACGGCCCGGGTCAACAAGTCCAGGCCCAACAATGTCAGCCGGATCGATGCCTCGTCAGCCTCGGCTGTGATGTTCATTACACGCAAGTGGTCCGTTGGGTCGACCAACTCTAGCCGCAGACGCCTGATCTCGTGGGTCCGCGAATTGGCGGCAAACTGGAGACTGATTCGAGCGGGCTGTTCACTCGATCCGAGCATCAGCAACGCCTGCCGTATCGGCTCCGCATTCAGCGCGTTCGCCCGAAAAAGGCACAAGGCCTGCTCGCTGCTCCCGAGCCGCGAGGCGTGGAGCCAGGCTTCTACCTGGAGATTAGTGAATTGTGGAAAGACCATCGATCTTGATCGAGGGGGAGGCATTCGTGGAGCCCACTCGCGGGGCGTCTGAATTCTGGCGAATTCAGCTACGAAACTTAGAGATACAGACCGTCTGGCTTCTCCAGGCGACTGACGATGTTTCGCATGAGTGCTGCCCTTCGGGTGTTGCCCGCGAGTTCGAGCAGCTCGGCCCATCGAAGACCGAAACTGGCGGGCTTGAGGCCGTAGCGTTCGCGGAAGCTGGTGGTTTCGGCGGCGGCCAGTTCACCGATCCGTTGCCAGACTTGGGCAGCTTCGGCGAAAGCGCCTTTCGCGGCATACTCTTCGACGACGGCTTGCAGGATGTCGACGTCCTGATTGTTCGACAGGCCCGACTGCAGCTTCAGCTGGCCGATCACTCGCACGAAACTGTCGTCGGTGAGCGATGGATGCAATTGCTTCGTACCCTGTAGCCAGGCGAGCGATTTCCTAAGCCAGTCGTTGCGAGAGTTGCCTGGCAGCGCCACGTTCGACCAGAAAGCACGGCCTGCGAGCGAGCTGGGGCCGAGCAGCGCCGCCCGCAAGTGGACGGTTGCCTCTTCCGCTCGCTGCTGCCGGCGGAGGAGTGAGGCGAGGCCAAAGTGGGCAGCGGCGTACTCCGGCAGTTGGGAGATCGCCTGTCGGTAGTTCTGCTCCGCAACGTCGAGCCGGTTCGCCGCGACTTGCAGGTCGGCGGTCGCACACAGCAAGAATGGCGATTCGGCGTCACACAGCAGTAAGCGTTCGAAGTCGGTTGCCGCAACCTCGCGCGTGATTTGGCACTCGGCTACTCTTCCGGCTTCTCGTTGGAACCATTCCTGGCAGAACTCGATCACCGGGTCTCGCTGCTCTTCATCGTCCGCAAGTGAATCCTCGTCGTCGAACTCTTCGTCATCAAAGTCTTCGTCGTCATCCGGCTCATTGCGGATCGCCAACCTGCTGCACAAGAGGCCTTCGATGCTGGAGTTGATGGGAATGAGAGAACCGACGTCGTGGTTCGTGAAGGCAACCAGTGGCGGCTGGTCCTCCCGCCCTACCGGCCAATACAGGCCGTACTCGTCCCCATTGTCGATGTTGTAGAAGGGAAAGAAACCAAGCGGCGGCCAGAGAACGGAATAGGTTTGCCGCGACGCCCAGAGGATCGGATTGCCATCAGGAGAATGGGAACGGACCGCGCTTTCGCGGCCGAGGATATCGCCGGTTAGCTCTGTGGGCATGGATCGAAGTGGCATGGTGAGACCTGAAGGCCGCTTGTTGAGAAGAACGACGCCAACCACAATCGACTTATGGCTCCTTTTGTAACACAGCGGCGCGTGGAATTTCATCAGACCGATGCCGCGGGCATCATGCACTTTTCGGCCTTCTTCGTGCTGATGGAGCAGGCCGAGCATGAGCTGCTGCGGCATGTGGGGCTGAGCGTGATGATGTTTGACGCGGAGGGGAAGATCAGTTGGCCGCGGGTCTCGACGCGGTGCGAGTATCGGTCAGCCGTGAAGTTCGAGGACCTGCTGCAGATCGAAGTCTGGCTGGCTCGGCTGGGGAGCAAGAGCGCGACGTACGCCTTCCGTTTCACCTGCGAGGGGCGGGAGATTGCCGAGGGGGAGATGACGAGCGTCTGTTGCCGGTTTCCGCCCGGCCAGCCGCCCGTGTCGATCCCGATCCCCGAGGAGTGGGCGGCGAAGCTGCGGCCGTGGGTGATCTCACCTGCCTAATCCACAGCCGGAGCGTAACACGCTCCGGAGCACGGCGCGAGGATCAGGACCTCTTCAGTTCCATGCGAGGCAACCATGTTTAGCTTCGGTTTCTACGAGCTGCTGGTGCTAGCCGCTTTTTTTGGGCTGCCGCTGATCCTCGCCGTCGCGATACTGGTGGTGGTGCTGGGCAAAAAACGGGGTGAACCGTGATCGGGTCGCTGGGATGTTGAGTACGCTTGTCGTTTTCTGAGTTGTCGAGATTGTTTGTGGTTCTCCGGAAGCTGTTAGCTTCCGGCTAGGGTGAATGCAACGTTTGATGCCGACCTATCTCGAACAACTAACGCTGCGATTGGCGACCGGGGTGTCGCTGTTGCCCGAGGACTTTCGCGCGGCGCAGACCCAGTACCTGCTGGCTGCCCAGCGGGAGGATGGCGGCTTCGGCGGGCGCGAGGGTGGAAGCGACTTGTACTACACCGGGTTCGCCCTGCGATCGCTGTCGATTCTCGGCGAGCTGTATGGTCCGGTCGCCGAGCGGGCGGCGGCCTTCTTGCAATCGAGAATGCGGGGGCAGGAGGCGATCGTCGACTTCCTGTCGCTCGTCTACGGCGGGATGCTGCTCGACACGTCGGCGGGGATCGACATCTTTGCCAACTCCGCGGGGGACTGGCGGTCGTCGGTCGCCGCGGCGCTTGAGGCCTTGCGGCGAGAAGACGGGGGCTACGCCAAGGCAGCCGAAGGGACGGCGAGCAGCACCTACCACACGTTCCTGGTCCTCCTCTGCCGGCAGCTCATCGAGCGCGAAGCCCCGCAGCCGGAGCGAATCATCAGCTTCCTGAAAAGTCAGCAGGCCGAGGACGGAGGATATCGCGAGATCCGCGTCAGCAAGCGAGCGGGGACCAACCCCACGGCTGCCGCGATCGGGGCGCTGCAGATCCTCGGCGGGCTCGACGAGGAGGCCCGACGGACCACGATCGACTTCCTGGCCGAGATGCAGACCGAGGAAGGTGGCCTGCGAGCGAACACCCGCATCCCAATCGCCGACCTGCTGAGCACATTCACCGGCTTGCTGACCTTGCAGGACCTAAGTGGCTCGCGACGCGTGAACCTGGGGGCCTTGCAGCGGTATGTGCATGGGATGGCCCGCGCGGAAGGGGGATTCCGCGGAGCGGAGTGGGACACGGCGCACGATGTCGAGTACAGTTTCTATGGACTGGGGTGCATGGCGCTGCTGGCCAATGAGGCGGCAGGCGCCGCAACTTGAGTCTGCGACCGCCATGGACATTAGCCGGAGGCGAACCGCCTCCGGGCGAAGTGCGAGTGGACGATCAAGCTTAGCATCGCAGCCGGAAGCTAACAGCTTCCGGAGCATAGCGAGTTGCCCCCCCTTCGCGCAGGCGTTTCACACATTCCTTGAGTGGCTGGGCGGGTTTGCTGTTCTCCGGAGACTGTTAGTCTCCGGCTATAGGAGATCGAGGCTTTATGCCCGACTTGACCGTCGATCACGTCAGCAAGCAGTTCGGCACGGCGGAGCGGCCGTTGTTTGTCCTGCGAAACGTCTCGCTGCAACTGAGCGCCGGGGAGAACGCGGCGATCGTCGGTCCGAGCGGATCGGGCAAGAGCACGCTGCTGCAAATCATCGGCACGCTCGACCAGCCGAGCAGCGGCACCGTGCATCTGCGCGGCGAGGAGCCCCACAAGCTCGACGAGCCGCACCTGGCGTTGTTTCGCAACCGGCATCTCGGCTTTGTCTTTCAGGACCACTACCTGCTGCCGCAGTTGACGGTGCTGGAAAACGTCCTCATTCCCGCCTTGGCCGACGGCAAGCCTTCGGCGGAGATCGTCGAGCGGGCGAAGGACCTGCTGAAGCGCGTCGGGCTCGGCGAGCGCCTCGATCATCGCCCCGCCGAGCTCTCCGGGGGCGAGCGCCAACGGGCCGGTGTGGCGCGGGCGCTGCTGCTCAAGCCCGCCCTGCTGCTGGCTGACGAGCCGACGGGGAATCTCGATCGCAACAGCGCGAAGGCGATCGGCGACTTGCTCCTCGAGCTACAGCAGCAGGAAAACGCGATGCTGCTGGTCGTGACGCATAGCCTCGATCTGGCGGCGAAACTGCAACGGCAGTACGAGCTGAGCGACGGCAGGCTCCAGGAGCGAAAAGGATGAGCGCCTGGCTGATTGTCGTTCGCAGCCTGGTCTTTCACCGGCGCATTCACCTGGCCGTAGCGCTCGGCGTGGCCGCGGCGACGGCCGTGCTCACCGGGGCGCTGCTCGTGGGCGACTCGGTTCGCGGCAGCCTGCGCGACTTGGCGCTCGATCGCCTCGGCGAGATCGACCAGATTCTCGTCGCCCCGCACTTCTTCCGCGCCGAGCTGGCGGATGAGCTGGGAACCAACGAGGAATTCAAGGAACTCTACCAGGTCGCCAGCCCAGCCGTCTTGTTCCCTACGGCGACTGCCGAGCGGAGCGGCGAGGGAGGTGCGCGGGCGGCGAACGTGACGGTGCTCGGAGTCCGCCACGACTTCTGGAAGCTCCAAACCGACGACACCGCGGCCACACCGGCGCCGAAGTCGGGCGAAGTGCTGCTCAACGCAACGCTGGCCGAGGACCTTCAGGCCAAGGTCGGCGACACGGTCGTGCTACGGTTTCCCAAGGCGGGTGGAGTGCCCGAGGATAGTGCGCTCGGTCGTACCGATGACCGGCTGGCGGTGCTCCCGGAATTGAAGGTGATCGCCATCCTGCCCGATGAGGGACTCGGACGATTCTCGCTGCAGCCGAGCCAGTTGGCTCCGCGCAACGCCTTCGTCGCACTCGGCGAGATGCAAAGCGCCCTCGACGAACCGCAGCGGGGCAATGCCATTTTCGTCGGTCGCGGGTCCGCGGTTGCCCGGTCTGACCAACCCCCAGCCGCAGTTCTTGGTGGGTTGAAAGCATTCTTTCAGCCGGAGCTCGAAGATTACGGCCTGCACCTCCGCCACATCCGCCGCACCTTCGGCGAAGGGGATGAGGAGCGGGTCATCTACGACTATCACACGCTCACAAGCGATCGCATGCTGCTCGACGCGGCTGCTGAACGCATCGGCCTGGAAGGAGCGGAGGAAGCCCAGCCGGTTCTGACGTACCTGGCCAACCTCATCGAAAAGATTCCCACCGAGGGCGAATCGGCCGACGAAAAACAAAAGGGCATTCCCTACTCGACAATCACCGCCATCGACCCCGCTCCGGGCGGTCCGCTGCTCGACCAGGACGGCAAGCCGCTGCCGCCGCTCGCAGATGACGAGATTGTCGTGAACTCCTGGGCCGCGAAGGATCAGAACCTGAAAGTCGGCGACCGGGTGCGGGTCACGTACTTCGAGCCCGAGACTTCTCACGGCAACGAAAAAGAGACGTCGGCGGAGTTTCGCGTCGCCGCGATCGTTCCGCTGACCGAACCAAGCGAACCCGCGACGCGTCGCAAGGCTGCGGTCTACACCGAGCCTCCGACGACGGCGAACGATCCCAACCTGACGCCGGAGGTGAAAGGGATCACCGATCAGGAGTCGATCGACGACTGGGACGCTCCCTTCCCGTTCGAGTACTCGCGGATTCGCCCGCAGGACGACGAGTATTGGGAGAACCATCGAGCCACGCCCAAGGCGTTTGTGTCGCTGAAGACGGGACGGCGGTTGTGGGGAAGCCGGTTCGGCGAAGCGACTTCGATCAAGTATTCGGGCGCCGCCGACGCGGCGAAATCGGAAGCCTTGCGCGACGCTCGCCAGCAGGCGATTACCGCTCGTCTCAATACCGGCGATGAGTCGTTGGGGATGGAGTTCATCCCGATCCGCCAGCGGAGCCTTGCCGCCGCGGCGGGGACGACGCCGTTCGACGTGCTGTTTCTGCTGCTGAGCATGTTCGTGATCGGGGCGGCGATGCTGCTCGTGTGGCTGCTGTTCCGCCTCGGGGTCGATCAGCGGGCCAGCGAAGTCGGTTTGCTGCTCGCCCAAGGTTGGTCGCGTGGCAAGACGGGCTCGCTGCTGACGCGCGAGGGGCTCGTCGTCGCGGCGATTGGCGCGGCAGTCGGCGTTCTGGGTGGCATCGCGTACGCCTGGCTGATGATCAAGGGATTGACGACGTGGTGGGTCGATGCGATCGCGTCGCCGTTCTTGCGGCTGCACGTTTCGCCGCTGAGCCTGGTGATTGGCTTTTTCGCGGGGCTGATCGTTTGCGGACTGACGATTTGGCTTAGCCTGCGGGCCCTGCGCCGGCCGAGCGTGCGGCAGTTGCTGGCGGGAGAAACCGTGGCGGCGGGGCGAAGCCGAGCGAGTGGTTTTGGCTCCGGCGGTCGGCGATTCAGCGTCGGCCTGATGGTCGCGATTGGGCTGTACGGCCTGGCGGTCGTGCTGGCGGTGCTCGCCGTGCAGCTCTCCGCCGAGGCGCAGGCGGGCTCGTTCATGGCAGCGGGAGCGGCGGTGCTCTCGGCGACGCTCATTCTCATCCATCGCCGCCTCCGCGGTTCGCCAGCCCAGGCGGGTGAAACGCCGCCGCTGGCCAGTGGCGGATTGCGGCGATTGGCGATGCGGAGTGCGGGGCGCAACGTCGGCCGGAGCGTGGCCACGATCGCGCTCGTCGCTTCGGCGACGTTTTTGATCGTCGCCGTCAGCTCGTTCCGCATGGACCCGACCGAGCAAGGAACCGGCGGCTTCACCCTCCTGGGAGAAACCTCCCAGCCGATCTTTGCTGATCTCAACACCGACGCCGGCCGGGCTGACGCGGTCGGCAACGTGGCGGACGAGCTGAAAGGCACGACGGTTCTGTCGCTGCGACTGCAAGGTGGCGACGACGCCAGTTGCCGCAACCTCTATCAGCCCGCCCAGCCGCGGGTGCTCGGTGTGCCGACGGCAATGGTCAAACACTTTGACGAGCCCGACAGCACGAAGTTCCGCTTCGCCGCCTCGGGCGCCAAGGACGAAGCCACGGAGGCCAATCCCTGGCGGCTCCTGGAGAAGCCCGCCGCGAAGGGAGAGCCCGTGCCGGTCATCCTCGACCAGAACACGGCTCTCTACAGCCTGCGGATCTATGGCGGCGTCGGCAGCCAGTTCAGCTTCATCTATCCGGGCGACAACGAGGTCACGTTTGAAATCGTCGGCCTGCTCGCTGGCAGCGTGCTGCAAGGCAGTCTGCTGATCGGCGAAGAGAACTTCGAACGGGCTTTCCCCGCCGTCAGCGGCTATCGATTTTTCCTGATCGATACGCCGCCGGGCGAAGAAGCCAAAGTCGCACAGGCTCTGGAGTCGAGTCTGGGGGACGAAGGCTTTGACGCGATCGACGCCCGGCGTCGCCTCGCGGAGCTGCTGTCGGTGCAAAACACCTACATCAGCACGTTCCAGAGCCTCGGTGTGCTGGGGCTAATCCTGGGAACGTTTGGCCTGGCGGCGGTGCAACTGCGGAGCGTGTTCGAGCGGCGCAAGGAACTTGCCCTGCTGCGAGCCGCGGGGTTCCGGCGGTCGCGACTCGGCGAATTGGTGATGCTCGAAAACCTTGTCCTGCTGCTCGGCGGGTTGCTGACCGGTGTGCTGTCGGCGCTGGTGACGGTGTTGCCGCACTGGCTGGTCGGCGGGGCGCAGGTGCCGTTTGCCACGCTCGGGATCATGCTCAGCGTCGTGGTCGTCGTCGGCGTCCTCACCGGCATGCTCGCCGTGCGGGCCACCTTGAACGCTCCGCTCGTGGCCGCCTTGCGCGGCGAGTAAGCGCGGCCGATCGCACTCACCGCACTCCTCGTAGCTGAATTCGCCCGAATTCAGACAATCCCGGCCTCCACTCGCGGGCGTCTGAATTCTGGCGAATTCAGCTACGAGGAGTGCGGTGAGTGCAATCGGCCGCGCTTACTCGCCGCGCAAGGCGGCCACGAGCGGAGCGT
>JAEZAS010000498.1 GCA_023430365.1 Planctomycetota bacterium | reverse complement strand
GGCCATTTCGACGGCGTCGTTCCAGCCGCGCTGTCCCGTGCAGGCGTTCGCGTTGCCGGAATTCACCGCGACCACGCGAACATCGCTCGCCGGAGTTCGCTGCCGGTCGAGCACGACCGGAGCGGCGTGGACGATGTTTTGGGTATAAACTCCCGCGGCCGTCGCCCCCTCGGGACAATGAATCAACGTGAAATCCTCCTTCTGAGGATTCCGCTTGATGCCACAATGGACGGCCGCGAACTCAAACCCCTGAGGAACATGCAAGGACATCGTGTGGTGCCTGTCGTGTGCGGCGGCTTAGAACGCCATGGTCTCGGGATAGCCAAACATCAGGTTAAAGTTCTGCACCGCGGCGCCGGATGCCCCTTTGACCAGGTTGTCGATGGCGCTGATCAGCAGCAGCCGCCCTCGCACAATCCGGGCCGTGATATCGCAGAAGTTGGTGTGGGCGACGTCTTTCGTCGTGGGTAGGTGTTTCACCACGCGCACAAACGGGGCGTCCGCGTAAAAGGAACTGAGCAATTGAAGCACCTGGTCTTCGCTCAGCTCTTCCTGTGGACGCGAGTACGACACGGTCAGGATGCCGCGGTCCATCGGGGTGAGATGGGGCGTGAAGATCACCTGGACCGATCGTCCGCTCGCCCGGCCAAGAATCTGCTCAATCTCCGGCTGATGGCGATGCTTGCCGACGCTGTAGGCCGAGATGCTTTCGTTGCATTCCGGATAGTGCGTGCTGAGCTTCGGCGTGCGGCCAGCTCCGGATACGCCGCTCTTGCTGTCGACGATGATGTCGTCTTCGTCGATCCAGCCTTCTTTCAGCAGCGGCGCGAGAGGAAGAATCGCCGAAGTCGGATAGCAACCCGGATTGGCGACGAGCTTCGCGGCACAAATCTGGGTTTTGAAAAGTTCCGGCAACCCGTAGACCGTCTTGCCGAGCCGCTTCGGGTCGGGATGCTCGTGGTCGTACCACTGCTTGTAGGTCGGGGCGTCGTTGAGACGATAGTCGGCGCTGAAATCGACGACACGGACGCCGGCTTCCAGCAACGGGCCGATCGATTCAGCCGAGGCCGCGTGGGGCAGGCAGCTAAAGACGCAATCGCAACGATCGGCGAGCGCGGCCGTGTTCAGATCCTCGAGATGCACATCGAGCCGCTTCGTCAGTTGCGGGTGAACGGACGCGATGTGCGGACGTCCCTCCTGACGGCTGGTGGCCGCGGTAATCTTCGCATGGGGATGTCGAATGAGGAGTTTGATGGCTTCCAGCGCCGTGTAGCCGGTAGCGCCTAGGATTCCCACGCGAATCATCATGTACCCCCAAAGGTGGAATAGCGATCCCGAACCGCCCACGCTGCATGACACGCCAGCGGCGGAAAGGTTCTGGCGAGCAACGGTTTCCGGCTGAAAGGCGCCGTGAATCAATATAGAGGTGCGGCCGTTTTTCCGCCAAGGTGGCTAGGTGGTCCGCCACGCCAATCGCGGAACGTTTCGACGGTTAAGTTGCGTCCTGCGTAGGCTGCGGGTTACGCGGGTTCAGATGCAGACGCGCTGCGGAGCAAATCGCAGCAAACTCGGCCAGGATCATCGCCGTAGCGCCCCAGATCAGGTGGTCGCCAATCTGAAAGTGTGGCGCTCGCATCGTGAACCTGCCGCGACGAATGGTGTGGGCGCCACGCGATGTCGGCCGAAGCAAGTCGGCCAGGCGGATTTCCACCACACTCTCGACCTCTTCCGGGTTGGGCTTCCAGTGCGGCGGATGCTCGGCGAAAGCCACAAAGGGGGTCACTTGGGCGCCGGTCGCGAAGACAAAGACGGGGGAAAGCTGACCGTGGATCTGAAAATCGTCCGGCAGCACTCCGAGTTCCTCCTCAAACTCGCGGACTGCGGCGCCGAGCAGCGATTCGCCTGGCTCGACAATCCCACCGGGAATGGCAATTTGCCCCGGGTGATACTTCATGTGCGCGGGGCGTACGATGGCGGGAATGATCCAATCCGCCGCGGACGTCTCGCTGGCGGTGCCAGGTGACTGCTGGGAAGAATCACCCTGCGAAGCGCCGCTTGTCGCGCTCCGGGTGAATTCGGCAGCGACCGGATGGACGAGCATGAGCACGGCGGCCTGCCGAGCGTCGGCGGGCACAGGACCGCGATGCCGGCCAAAAGCTAACTCGGGCGCCAACTGCCGCTGGACCATCGGTCCAGGCAAAGGCGCCGAGAGCTGGCGTTTCAGATGCTGTTCGAAATCGAGAATCGGTCCAGCGTCCATGACCGATCCATTCTAATGGAGACGTTCGACGCTGTGTGCCGCGACCCTATTGGCTGCGGGGGACGCGATAGACCTCGTAGGCAGGGTTCTCCTCGTCGTAAGCGGGATAGACCCGTTGCCAGGAGAGCGGTCGACCCGCGCGACGACGATCGAGGAGCAGGTAGTCGGCGTCGTACTTCTCGGCCAGCCGCAAGAGCTCCGCTTCGTTGTGCGCCGCGAGATCGAAGCGGCCCGTCGAACGCGGATAGATCTCTTCGATCGCCTTCCGCCACTCGACTACGGCCGCGGCGTCTTGCGGCACATCCTTCCAATTGGCGACTTCAGGTCGCTCCGCATACCACTTAAAGGTCTGCTGCCGCCGGGGTGTGAGGAAGCGAGCGTCCTTGGGAGTGTTTTCAGAGATCCACTTCGTGGCATCGAGCCAGTAGCGGAATACCGCTTGTGGCGAGAGCTCATTCGCAGGAGCCGCCGCTCGATCGGGCGACAAGGTCATGGGCTTGGGCTGCAAAAAGCTGCCAGGCAATCGTAGTTGCGATCGTTGGTAGCGAACTTCCGCCAGATTGAGTGCAGCCACCGCGATGGCGATGAGCATCAACCATGCGCCCACGGCCGGTCGGCGACGATAAGCTTCCACCGCCTGCCGGGCAATCATGAGCCCGGTCGCCACGGGAACGACAGCGTCTTCCAGGCGGAACCAGTAGTACTTCAGGAGCTTCGCAGCCAGTTCCCGCTGCCAAAGGAGCGATTGATCGATCACGATGCCGATCACACCTAGCGCCACGGCGGCGGCAACGAACAGATTGAGCAGACGAAACGCCTCGTGCCTTCGCAACTGCCACGCAAGCGCCCCCCAGCCGATCACCAGCAGCGCATGCCGCGCCATGTAGCTATGCTCGAAACGATGGAACACCAGGTGATGGGGAAGTCGCTCGAACACATAGATTTGATTGGCTTCAGCGACGATCGCTGGGTCAACACCTCGAGTTAACCACAGCGCCGGAACCAGCCCCGGCGACGCGACAACAACGGCTCCGACCAAGGCGGGCCAGAGTCGAACGAGTGGCAACCGCTGCGCGGGTGACAGGAGCCAGGCCGCGGCCAGACAGACGAGCGTCCAACCGCCGACGAGCACGTGGAAGGCGGTGGCCGCTCCGGCCAGCAACGTCGCCGCTCGCCAGCGACCGCGCACGAGTCCTTCCAAGGCGAAAAAGACAAAGACATACGCCATGCCCTTCGCTTCCACGCCGCCAACAATCCATTCCCCCGCCATAAAGAATCGTTGCAGCAGAAGCAGCATCCACCCTGCGGAGAGCAGCGAGGCAAAGCGGACGGGAATCAGGGCCCAACTGAGGCGTTGCCAGGCGCAAGCGAGCAGCAACCAGGTGATCAATCGCCCGATCCAGGCGGTCGCTTCCAACGAAAAGTGCTGCGTCAGCCAGCCAAACGTCCAGTAGAACACTCCATGCGCGTCGACCGAGTCGAGGAACAGGTCCCCCGCGACCCAGCTGGGGTTCCAGTAGTGCTTGGCCTTGGCCAGGTAGTGCGCTTCTCCAACGTTGGGGGGCGGCGAACCGGCGAAGAGAAAGAAGATGGCCAGGAGCCAGACCACTTCCATCGCCACCCAGCCGGCTGGCTCGTTCGGCGCAGCCGAAAGCAAGTCCGCCGTTTCACCGGAGCGGATCGGGGACTCGCTCGAATTGTCGGCGGCCGGCTGATTCATAAACGTGCCAAGTTAATCGGCATCTCTCGCAAGTGGAAGCCAGCGACGCGTCACCACTTGCTACGTTCCCTCGGCGCGGCCTATCATTCGGCTGAACATTCACCACTGCCCGAGCGATATCGGCTCGATAATCCGCATAATCCATGCAAACCTCTCCCGGCAAGCTACTGCGCGAAGCGATCGCCGAATCGATCATCCAGGTCCCCGGTGCGCCCAACGCCCTGATGGGCCGGCTGATTGAGCGAATGGGGTTCGAAGCCGCGTATCTGTCCGGAGCTTCGCTGTCGACGAGCGTACTGGGACTTCCTGATGTGGGCCTGTTCACGCTGAGCGAGCTCGTCCAGCAAGCGACCTACCTGACGCGGAGCATCAGCATTCCGCTGATCGTGGACGCGGACACTGGGTTCGGCGAAGCCCTGAACGTCGAACGCACCATTGTGGAGCTCGAAGCGGCGGGCGTTGCGGCCATCCAGCTCGAAGACCAGCAACTTCCCAAACGCTGCGGTCATCTTTCCGGCAAATCGCTGGTCGATGCCGACACGATGTGCGCCAAGCTCCGGGCAGCCACCGCCGCGCGAAGTGACGAAGATCTGGTGATCATCGGGCGCACCGATGCGCGCGGCGTTCACGGACTCGACGACGCCATCGAGCGGGCCAAGCGTTATGTCGATGCTGGCGCCGATTGGATCTTTCCGGAAGCCCTTGCTGGTCCGGACGAGTTCGAACGGTTCGCGCGCGAGGTCGAAGCGCCGCTCCTCGCCAACATGACCGAATTCGGCAAAAGCCCGCTGTTAACGCTGGACGAACTTGCTCAATTGGGTTACTCCGTCGCTCTCTATCCCGTCACGGCCCAGCGAGTCGCCATGAAAGCGGTGGAGGCGGCCCTCGCCGTGATTGCGAATGAGGGAACCCAAGCCAGCCTGCTCGACCTGATGCAGACGCGGGAAGAGCTGTACGACCTGATCAATTATCAAGACTTCGAAGAACGCGATCGGGCCCATTTCGGATTGCCCTAAGCCGCGGGCTCGCTCCTGGGCACGTCAGCCGATCGCTCGCCGTCCACTACTCTCCAACCAACCGCACAGCAGTACCGACCATGACTGAAAACTACAGCCCCGGCCTCGAAGGTGTGATCGCCGGCGAGACCGCCATCAGCACGGTGGCAACCGGTCTGACGTATCGCGGCTATGCGATCGAGGATCTCGCGGAGAACTCCACCTACGACGAAGTCGCGTACCTGATCCTGCACGGCGAATTGCCGAAGGCGGACCAGTTGCAGGCGTTTCGCCAGCAGTTGAGCGACGAGGCCCACATCCCCAGCCAGGTTGTCGACGCAATCCGGGCGATTCCCAAGCACGCGCCAACGATGGATGTGCTGCGCAGCGGCTGCAGCCTGCTGGCTCACTGGGACGCCGAGACCGGTTCGAATGGTCACGACGCCAACGTGCGAAAGGCGACTCGGCTGCTCGCCCAATTGCCGGTCGTCGTCGCGGCCCGGCATCGGCTCCTCCAAGGCAAGGAGCCTGTTCCTGCCGACAAGTCGCTCGACTTCTCCGCTAACCTGCTGTGGATGCTCAAGGGAGAGAAGCCCACCGATCGCCAGGTGAAGGCGATGGACGTGTCGCTGATTTTGTACGCCGAGCACGAGTTCAACGCCTCGACGTTCGCGGCGCGCTGCGTCGTATCGACGCTCTCCGACCTGCACTCGGCGATCACCGCGGCCATCGGCACCCTCAAGGGACCGCTCCACGGCGGGGCCAACGAACGCGCGATGGAAGTGCTGCTCGAAGTCGGCGAATCGAGCAAGGCGGAAAAGTGGATTCGCGACGCCCTGGCGCAAAAGAAGCGGATCATGGGCTTCGGCCACCGCGTCTATCGCGAGGGGGACCCGCGGGCTGTCTATCTGAAGAAGCTGACCGCCGAAGTCGCCCAGGAAACCGGGCACACCGACATGGAGCAGATGGCGGAGACGATCGAACAGATCGTCCGCGCCGAAAAGAGCTTGCCGCCGAACGTCGATTGGCCCTGTGCCCGGCTGTACCACTACCTGGGCTTGCCAGTCGACCTGTACACGCCACTGTTCGTTGTGGCCCGCGTGGTCGGCTGGAGCGCTCACGTGACCGAGCAGCTCGACAACAATCGCCTGATCCGCCCGCGAGCGATCTACAAGGGCCCAGCCGTGCGCAAATACGCGGCGATTTCGTCCCGATAGTCCCAACGGCACGCAAGGACCACGTCGCGTGAAATCCAGCTTGCTCGAGTCGCCCAAAACCGATCCGACGCTCCTGTTCGAGCACTTTCGTGGCAGCTACGGCACGGAATTGCTCACGGCGGCGATTGCCCATCTGCAGGTGTTTCAGCGGATCGGGAGCGATGGGATAGAGGCGGACGAGCTTCGGCGAGCGATCCAACTGGACGAGCGGCCGTTTGTCGTCTTGACGTGCGCGCTGAAGGCCATGGGATTGCTCCAGCAGCAGGGCGCATTGCTGCAATTGACCGAAGTGGCCAAAGACCATCTTCTGCCCGGCCGACCGGGAGATGTGAGCGACTATATCGGCCTGGCGGCGCAGAGCCCTGGGGTGATCGAGATGGTCGAGCGGCTGCGGACCAACCGGCCCGCCAACGCGGAAGCCAAGGATGGCGGAGCCGCCTTCATCTATCGCGACGGCCTCGAATCGGCAATGGAGCAGGAGGCCACGGCCCGCCACTTCACGCTGGCGCTTGCCGGGCGGGCGAAGAACGTGGCTCCGGTCCTCGCCGACAAATTGCCCCTCCCGGATGCCCGACGAGTGCTCGATGTGGCAGGGGGAACCGGCATCTACAGCATCGCGCTGCTGCAGCGAAATCCTTCGCTCACGGCGGTCGTTTTCGATCGTCCCGAGGTGCTCAAGATCACCCGCGAGTTCGCCGAGCAGTATGGCGTGGCCGATCGCCTGGAGTGCCAGCCGGGGGACATGTTTGTCGATCCGCTGCCTACCGATTGCGATGTGATCCTGCTGTCGAACGTGCTGCACGACTGGGACGTGCCGCAGTGCCAACAGCTCGTCGCCCGCTGTGCCGATGTTCTGCCTGCTGGCGGCAAGTTGTGGATTCACGACGTATTTCTAAGCGACGACCTGGCTGGTCCGCTGCCGATTGCCCTTTATTCAGCCGCCCTCTTCACGTTGACCGAGGGTCGGGCCTATAGCGCCGCCGAATATCGCGGCTGGCTATCGGCGGCGGGGCTCTCTCCCGGACCGCTGACGCCGACGCTCATCCACTGCGGAGTCCTGGAAGCGGTCAAGGCTTGACGCTCCGGCGGCAACCGGTCACCATCGGGCGATCCTAAGTTCTGTGTCCCTTTGCTTTGGGCGGCATTTCGAATATGGCAGAGGCGTCGAAAGTATATCTGGCGGTCGATCTGGGGGCTTCCAGCGGACGCGTGGTGGCCGGCATCTACGACGGGAAGGAACTGACGCTCGAAGAGGGCTACCGCTTCGACAACGGCCCGGTGCGCGCCGCCGGCCGATTGCAGTGGGATCTGCTGAACCAATGGTCGCACGTGCAGCGTGGGCTCCGCGAAGCAGGACAGAAGTATGGCAACCGCGTCGCGAGCGTGGGGGTCGACACCTGGGGTGTCGACTTTGCCCTGCTTGGCCGCAACGACGAACTGCTCGGCAATCCCTACCACTATCGCGACAGCCGCACGGCCGGATTGCTGCCGAAGGCGTTTGAGGTCGTTCCTCGCGAAGAGATCTTCGCCGAGACGGGCGTACAGTTCATGGAGATCAACACGCTCTACCAGCTCATCGCGATGCGCTGGGGCAACTCGCCGCTGCTTGAGCACGCTCAAACGCTGCTGATGATTCCGGATGTGTTTCACTGGCTGCTCACCGGAGAGAAGGCGAACGAATACACCGACGTCTCGACCTCGCAGTGTTACAATCCGCGCACGAAGACGTGGGCTCGCGGCCTGCTCGAGAAATTCGGCATTCCGACTGGCATGCTGGCCGACATCGTTCAGCCCGGCACGAAGCTGGGTCCCCTTCGCCCCGCCGTGGCCGAGGAGACGGGCCTTCGCGACGTGCAGGTTGTGTTGCCAGGCACTCACGACACGGCCAGCGCCGTGATGGCGGTCCCCGCCCAGTCTCAGCCGGGCGCTAAGCCGAATTGGTGCTACATCAGCAGTGGCACCTGGTCGCTAATGGGCGTGGAGACGCCGGAGCCGGTTATCAACCAGCGCGTGTACGACCTGAACTTCACGAACGAAGGAGGCGTCGGCGGCACCACACGGTTGCTGAAGAATATCGCCGGCCTGTGGCTCGTGCAGGAGTGCCGTCGCATCTGGAAGCAGGAGGGGCACGAGTACGGCTGGGAAGAACTCACCCGCCGGGCCGGCGAGCAGGCGCCGCTGATCTCGCTCATCAATCCCGACGACCCGTGCTTTACGGCCCCCAAGGACATGCCGGCCGCGATTCGCGAATACTGTCAGCGAACCGGCCAGGTTCCGCCTACGTCGGAAGGAGCCGTCATTCGCTGTGCTCTCGAAAGTCTCGCCCTGCGGTATCGCATGGTGCTCGGCTATCTCGAGGAATTGATTGACGGCCGATTGGATACGATTCACATCGTCGGTGGCGGCACGCAGAACAGGCTGCTCTGTCAGATGGCAGCCGACGCGTGCAACCGGCGGGTGGTAGCTGGTCCGGTCGAAGCGACCGCGATCGGCAACGTGATGATGCAGGTGGTCGCCGACGGCGGAGTCGGTTCTATCGCGCAGGCCCGCGAAGTGGTTCGCGGCAGCTTCAAGGTGGAAGAGTACGTACCGAAGATGCCTTGGCCCTGGAACGACGCTTACGAGCGTTTCAAGCGGCTGCTAAACGCGTAGCAGGCGACCAGGCTCCAAGGCGCCCTTCGAAAAGTACACCAGAGGATCGACAACCGGGAGAAAACATGATTCGAGTTGGCATTGTCGGCGTGGGTTTCATGGGATGGATCCATTGGCTCGCCTATCAGAAATCAAAAGGAGTGAAGGTCGGAGCGATCTGCACGCGCGACGACAAGAAGCTGGCCGGCGACTGGCGCGACATCCGCGGCAATTTCGGCCCGCCGGGTGAGCAAGTCGACCTGAAGAACGTCGGCGCCTATGCCGATTTGCCCTCGCTGCTCGAGGACGAAACGATCGACCTGGTCGACATCTGCCTGCCGCCCCATTTGCACGTCGATGCGACGCTCGCGGCATTGAAGGCTGGCAAGCATGTTTTCGTCGAGAAGCCGATGGCGCTGGCGGCGAGCGATTGCGACCGGATGGTGGCCGCGGCGAAGAGGGCTAAGCGGCAATTGCTCGTCGGTCACGTCCTGCCGCTGCTTCCCGAGTACGCCAAGGCGCGGCAGATCGTCGATAGCGGCAAGTATGGCAAGGTGATCGGAGGCCACTTCAAACGAGTCATCTCCGATCCGCTCTGGCTGAAGGATTTTTACGATCCGAACGGGGCCGGCGGACCGCTCCTCGATCTGCACGTGCACGACGCCCACTTCATCCGCCTGCTGTTCGGCATGCCGACTTCGGTGAGCAGCCAAGGGCGAATGCGCGGCGAGGTGGTCGAATACTGCAACACGCAGTTCCAGTTTGCCGATCGTGCGCTCACCGTCAGTGCGGCCAGCGGGGTGATCAATCAACAAGGGCGGCCGTTCACGCACGGTTTTGAGCTGCACCTGGAAAAGGCGACGCTCTACTTCGATTTTGCCGTGCTGGCCGACGGCAAGAACCAGCACACGCCGCTGACCCTGCTCGATCATCGTGGCAAGGTCGAATACCCGTCCCTGCCTTCGGGCGACCCGATGCTGGCCGCCTTTGAAGGCGAGATCAAGGAAGTCGTGCAGGCGATCCGCACCGACAAGCCTTCGTCGCTGCTCGGCGGCGACCTGGCGCGTGACGCGGTGGTGCTCTGCCACAAGCAGACGAAATCGGTGCAGACCGGCAAGCCGGTGAAAGTCTAGCGCTGGCGCGCCGTTGACGGCGCCTGTCTCGCACTTCAGTCGTCGCCCTGATTCCGGAGGCTCGCTTAGCCTCCGGCCACCGAATCCTCGACTTCGGCAGGGCCCGATGGCAGCGGCAGGTGCTGCTCGAACGAGTGCAGGATCATGATCTTCTGCCAGATTTTCTGGGAGAGGCCCGTGGTCAGTTCTTCCACCTCGCTGGCCGCCGCGAGCGAGACGTCGTCGTCGAAATGCTGCACGTAGAGGGTGGCAATTTTGCCGACGAGCGACAGCATTTCGCTGCAGTAGTCGAGATACCGTCGGAGTTCAAAGAGGCTCATCGCCCCTCGCGGCGAACTGCTTGTCTGGGGACAGCCGCGGAGCAACCGCTCCGGGTCCTTCGTGAGCTGGTGCATATCGATGATATGCGCCACCGATCGCAATTCGTGGATGGCCGCCAACGCTCGACGCTGCTTGATGCGACGTTCGATCGTGGTGAGGAAAAAAATCGCAGCGCCGATCAGCAGCACGTCGTTGATGCCTGCTTCCAGCACTTGGACCAGTTCATCCCACTCGAATTTGTCTTGGGAGGGATTGAGGTAGGCGATGAACGCCGCCAGCCCGCCGACGATCATGAGGATCAACGCCCCGGTTCCCACGCGGAGGGAGTGCAGCGGCTGGGCGATCCACTCCGAACGTTCATGCGCCTGCTTGCCGATGTCGAGCAGGACGGTGCAGACTTTTCCCAGGCCTGAGCCGGGGAAGCGTTCTTCGATGCGATTTTGGAGAACCGCGATTGTCTCGATGATTTTCGCGGGATCGAGACTGTCGTAACTCATGGTTGCTTGACGCTAGCGCTTGACCTGCGCCACTTCGAAGATAAGGTTCTACCGTCCTGGCGGGCGAAAAGTGAACCGGGATGAATTGTTGTAACAACATCCGCTGATGTTTCCATCAAGATGGCCGTACGTTACCATAAAACGAGCGGTCGCCCTCGGGCGGTTGTCCCACCCCAATAGTTTCAGGGCTGTTTGGCACTGCGCGCCCGCTGCCGGCCTTTCCCACCGCAGGAGTCCTCCATGAATATGCCATCCCCGTGGCTCAACTGGCGTACGCTCTTGAAAACCGGCATCACCGGCCTGTTGTTGACCGTGGCGGCTTGCATGCACAACGGCCAGGGCGCTTTTTCGCCGCAAGTTCACGCGGCTGATCCTTCGCCCCTGTTGTCCGAAACTGGAGAGCCCGCCAATCCGGCCCCGACGAAAGGGGAAACCAGCAAAGCGACGCCTGCCCGGGGCGCGAAAGCGGCAGCTGCCGTTGTGGCCCATCCGTTCCCTCGTCGGCTGAAGGCGCCGGACTTTCCCAAGGATCGCGATTGGATCAACGGCGGCCCGCTGAGCATGAAAGAGCTGCGCGGCAAGTTCGTGCTGCTCGACTTCTGGACCTACTGCTGCATCAACTGCATTCACATCCTGCCGGAACTGAAAAAGCTCGAGCGGCAGTATCCCAATGAACTGGTGGTGATCGGCGTTCATTCGGCCAAGTTCGAAACGGAAAAAGACACCAAGAGCATTCGCGAAGCGGTTTTGCGCTACGAGATCGAGCATCCGGTCATCAACGACGCCGAGCACGAGGTGTGGGACACCTACGGCGTGGGCAGCTGGCCGACGGCGATTTTGATTGATCCGGAGGGGAACGCCGTTTGGGGTCATAGCGGCGAGTTCAAGGCAGAGCAGGTCGATCAAATCCTCAAGGCCGCCCTGCCCTACTATCGCGACAACAAGCTGCTCAACGAGACGCCGATCAAGTTCGCCTTGGAACGCGACAGCGAACCGACCACGCCGCTGCGCTTTCCAGGAAAGATCCTCGCCGACGAAGCCGGCGGGCGGTTGTTCATCAGTGACAGCAACCACAACCGGATTGTGATCGCTTCGCTCGATGGCAAACTGCTCGAAGTGATCGGCAACGGCCAGATCGGGCGGGCGGATGGATCGTACGACCAGGCGACGTTCGACAAGCCGCAGGGTTGCGCGCTGCACGGCGACACGCTCTACGTCGCCGACACCGAAAACCACCTGCTGCGCAAGGTGGACCTCAAGGCCAAGACGGTCACGACCATCGCCGGCATCGGCGAGCAGGCGCGGCATCCTTGGCCGGGCGTCGAGGGAGTCGATTTTGCCACCGAGTTGCCGAAGCGGTTTGTCGGTCCGCCGAAGTCGACGGCGATCAACAGCCCCTGGGCTCTCTGGGTGCATGAAAACAACCTCTACATCGCCATGGCTGGGCCGCACCAGATCTGGAAGATGCCGCTCGACGAGTCGGAGATCGGTCCTTATGCGGGGAACGGCCGCGAAGACATCGTCGACGGCCCGCTGCTGCCGCGCCAGCCCTATGGGCGAGGATTCTCCTCCTTTGCCCAGCCGAGCGGTCTGTCGTCGGACGGGACCTGGCTCTATGTCGCCGACAGCGAAGGCAGCTCGGTCCGGGCGGTGCCGTTCGATCCCCGCAAGGAAGTGCGCACCGTCGTCGGCTCGGCTCACTTGCTGGGCGGGCGGCTGTTCGCTTTTGGCGACGAAGACGGCCCGCGTCTGAAGGCCAAGTTGCAGCACTGCCTGGAAGTGGTCTACCACGAGGGGCAGATCTACGTGGCGGACACCTACAACAACAAAATCAAGGTCGTCGACGCCAAGACGGGCGTGACCAATACGCTGGCTGGCACCGGCGAACCGGGAAAGAGCGATCTGGACCCGACGTTTGACGAGCCGGCTGGCCTCGCCGTCGCCCGCGGCAAGCTGTACATCGCCGACACCAACAACCACCTGATCCGCACGCTCGACCTCGAAAGCGGCGAGGTGAAAACGCTGGCCATCGACGGTCTCACGGCTCCGGCAACGGCCCTTGCCGCCGCCCCGGCAAAGCCCGCGAAGGGGGAGCATACAGAGGAGTTGCCGCTGTCGGATGTGAAGGCGGTGGACGGCAAGGTGGAACTGGCCGTGTCACTGACGCTCCCCGCGGGCTGGAAGTTGAACCCGCTCGCGCCGATGGCCTACCAGCTCGACGCACCGGGCGAATCGGGCCCAATCGATCGCACGGCGCTCGGGAAGAAGAAGCTCGACAAGCCGGCGGCCAATTTCACCATTCCGGTGCCGGTAACCAGCGCCGGGCAGGATGAAATCGACGTGACCGTGAATTACTATTACTGCCAGGAGAAGGACGAAGGGGTCTGCAAGATCAGCAGCGTTACCTTCGTAGTGCCGTTGAGAGTAACGCCTGAGGCCAAGGCCCAGCGGTTGACCTTGCGGCACAAGATTCCGGAGTAATTCACCGTCCCGCAATCCTCGAGGCATGAGTGGCTGACATCAATTCCGCCGCCAAGCGGATCATTGCCAACGTCGAAAAGGCAATCGTTGGCAAGCGTCAGCCGCTCGTTCTGGCGCTCGCCGCGTGGCTGTGCGAAGGGCATGTGCTGCTCGAGGATGTGCCGGGCGTCGCCAAGACGATGCTCGCCCGGGCGCTGGCGCGGAGCGTCGGCTGTTCTTTCAAGCGGATCCAGTGCACGCCCGACCTGCTGCCGACCGATGTGTCGGGGGCGTCGATCTTCAACCCGAAGACGGCCGAGTTTGAATTCCGCGCCGGCCCAATCTTCGCCCAAGTGGTGCTGGCGGACGAAATCAACCGCACGACGCCGCGCACCCAGGCCGCGCTGCTCGAAGCGATGGCTGAAAGCCGCGTGACGGTCGATGGCGAAACGCACCGTCTCGGTCCGCCGTTTCTGGTCATTGCTACGCAGAACCCGGTCGATCACGAAGGGACGTTTCCGCTCCCCGAAGCGCAGCTCGATCGCTTTTTGATGCGGTTCAGCCTCGGATATCCGTCGCTCGAGGAAGAGCTGAAAATGCTCGACATGCTGCAGCGGTCGCATCCGATCAACCGGCTGGAGCCCGTTGTTTCCGCCGAAGAACTCGTCGCCTGCCAGCAGGCGGTGCGGGAGGTCTACGTCGACGATAAGGTCCGCCGCTATCTGATGCAGATCATTCACGATACGCGCACGCACGAGGACATCGCCCTGGGGGCGAGTCCGCGGGCTTCGCTCGCGCTATTTCGCGCCTCGCAGGCGATTGCGGCGCTGCGGGGGCGCAACTATGTGCTGCCGGACGATGTGAAGCGCGTTGTCGCTCCCGTGCTTGCTCATCGGATCATCATTCGCCCCGAAAGCCGACTGCGGAAGGTGACAGCCGGTCCGGTGCTCGACGAACTGGTCGCGGAAATCGCCGTGCCGACGCTGAGCGAGACGGGCGTCTCATGATCTGGCTTGCCGCTGCCGCGCTGCTGCTTCTGCTGGCGGTGGTGTTCCGGCTGAGCCTGCTCGTCTACGTGGTCTACGCTCTGATCGGCGTCTGGTTGCTCAGCCGATATCTCACGCGCATCTGGGCCGAGTCGCTCGTTGCCCGGCGCGAGTACAGCAAGCTGACGGCCGAGATCGGCGAGCAGATTGCCGTCGTCGTCACGATCGAAAACCGCGGCCGACTGCCGATTCCCTGGCTGCTCGTCGAGGATCTGATCCCGCGCGACGCCCTCATCCACGAGCCGCCGAAGCTGGGCGTTTCCGGAAAGCGGCTGCAGTTGCTCATGCTGCGCGGCGGAGGCCGGAAGACGTTGCTCTATCAGCTCACCTGCAATCGCCGCGGCTACTACCAGCTTGGCCCGCTCGTCCTGGAAACCGGCGACCTGTTCGGCTTGCACCGCCGTTTTCGAGTCCTCACGGAGCCCCATTACCTGCTCGTGATGCCCAAGGTGACGCCGCTGACCGGTTATGAAATCGCCTCCCGCCGGCCGATCGGCGAAGTAAAGCTCACGTATCGTTTGTACGAAGACCCAACGCGCATCGCCGGAGTGCGGGAATACGAGCGGGGCGATTCCCTGAACCGGGTCCACTGGAAGGCGACCGCTCGAACCGGCGTGCTGCACAGCAAGGTCTATGAGCCGTCGACCGTGGCGGGCGCCACGCTGCTGCTGGATTATCACACTGCGTCGCATGACCGGCGGCATGAGCCGGTGCGGAGCGACCTGGCCGCGACCGCCGCCGCGTCGATCGCCAACGCGGTCTATCTCATGGGACAACAGGTTGGCCTGGTGACCAACGGCCGAGACGCAGCCGACCGCATCCGCCAGGAAGGCTGGCGGGGCGACTGGCGCACGCGCGAGGCGGCCCGCCGAGCGGCGAGCATGCGCGGCACAAGCACCCGTCTGTCGCCCGTGGTCGTTCCCACGCGGCGTGGGCCGGAGCAGCTCGTGCAGCTATTCGAAGCGCTCGCCCGCTTGGAGCTGACCGACGGCCTCTCCCTACCCGAACTGATCGAAGAAACCGCGAGTCGAATGCCGCGCGACGCCACGGTCATCGCGATCCTGCCCCGCGTGACCGAGGAAAACGCGATTGCCCTGGGCAACCTCCGCCGCCGCGGCTTCGCCGTATCGGCCATTCTCAACCTGTGGGACGACTATGAGTTTGCCGAGGCTTCAGGGCCGTTGCTCGTGCAGGGCATCGAAACCCGGCATCTCAAGGATGAGCAAGCGCTGATGGAGCTTTGTCGCCGCCAGGTGCTAGGATGACGGCGAGGTCGCAGATGGCGCGTCGCACACCCGAAACCTTGGCCGACTACATTGTCGTTGGCATCGCCCCGGCGCTCATCATTGCGCTGATCGCCAGCCTCGTCTTCTTTCTGATCGGCGTGTTCTATCAGGGAGAGTTTCCCTATCGGCTGACGTGGGTCATGGGGCTGTTCGTGCTGGCCACGGTTTGCGTCGCCCGTATCTCGATGGAAGAAGGCGCCGGTTACGCGGCGCTTTTCGGCCTGCCGCTGGGCGTGGTGGTGGGAATCGCCGTGGTTTACTTCGTGCAGATCGAAGGGCCGCTGGCGCCGTTCAGCCCACTGATCAACTGGGGCCTGCTCGCGCTCATTTGGTGGTGCGCCCATCAGTTGACCTGGGATTGCACGCTCATCGACAACCGACGCGACACCACCGGGCAAGGCCTCCTGCAGTCGATGGGCTGGGACGATCCGCTGGCGACCGACAACGGCGCAGCAGATGCCGCCTCTGCGCCCGCGGCTTCCGCAGTGGATGCGTCGGCGGTCGAAAAACCAGCTCGCCCTGCCTGGTGGCGGCGGCTGTTTCAGCACGAGGATCAGCCGGCGGCGCATGGCCGCTGGGTCGTTTACTTCTCGGTGGCAGCGCTGCCGCTGTTTGGTCTTGGGCAGTTTTTCATTCCCGTCTCCGACACTGCGGGGCGGCGGTTTGCGTTCTGGATGCTTGTGATTTACGTGGGGAGCGCACTCGGCCTGTTGCTC
>JAEZAS010000491.1 GCA_023430365.1 Planctomycetota bacterium | reverse complement strand
GGCGCTCGACCCACCCTACCTTGCGAACTGCAACGGTTCAGGATCCTCCCGCCTCGCTTCCCGCCTTTGAAACTTTCGGCACGCCTGCTGTGCCGATGATTGAGCATCCCATGCTTGAACTATCGATTGGCGAATTCGCCGAGATTGCCGGCGGCACGCTGTTGTGGAGCGATCTGCCGCCGCTCGGAGGCCACCTGGAACCGATCGGCCGACTGGCGTACGACACGCGGCGCGTGCGGCCGGGCGATGTGCTGTGGTGTCTCTCGTCGTCGTGCTGGGACCATCCAGCCGCGTCCGCGGAAGCCTTTCGGCGGCGGGCCAAGGGTGTCGTCGGCGAACGTTTTGCGGCGCCGTGGGCCGGGACGTTCAGCCTCCAAGTGCCCAGCGCCCGGCAGTCGCTGTTTCGCCTGGCGAGTCACGCCCGGCGACTGTTTCGCGGCAAGCTGATTGCGGTCGCCGCGGGGGCGCAGACGGCGACGTATTGCCGCGTATTGGAGGCGGTGCTGGGCGATTTTGGCGTCGGCGGAACGATCTCGGTGATTCGTCGCCAGGAAGAATGGCTGCCGACGGGACTGGCCGAGCTCGACACCAAATCGGACTTTGCGCTGCTCCCTTTGTTCGACCTGGAAAAAGACCAGATATTGCGGTTGTCCTATCCGCACGTCGCTGTTATTACTCCCGACGTCAGGTGCACACGTGAGTCAGCCGCTCGCCAGATCCTGCCCTGGCTGCCCGAGTCCGGGCAACTGATCGAAGTGGATACGATCCGCGAGGCCGCCGTTCAGGTGGCCCGCGAACTGAACGTTCCCGATGCGGTGCTGGAGGACGCGATCGACCGCGCCCTGCAACCGACTCGGCCCCTGCACGACAAAGCCGCTTAAGGAGCTGCTCCGCAGACACCCCCAATACATCCGAGACTTCATCGTAAGCAACGCGTTTGCGGGAACACGTTGCTGCCCTCCCTCCTGGGTGGAAGCATATAGTCTGACCGCGCGGTTTCTGGGTCAATCGCGCGGCCTGGCGCTTCACGATGAAGTCTTTACTGAGCGTCGGGGTAGCCTCGTGCTGCCCCGACGCCAGGGAACACCAACGCCGGCCCATGGGCCGGCGTTTTTTTGTTGCGTCGGTTGCGTCGGCGTCGGCGTCGGGAGGACGTTTGGGCGGAAAGCGTTGTGCAGGGTGAGCCACGAAGTGGCGCAATTGTGTAGCCGTGGGCGTGAGCCCACGGAATTGCGGCAGGAAAGGTGATCAGCCCCGCAGGGGCGACATTCGTGACGTTCACGGACCAATGCCGCCGCTTTTCTCGTTCCCACGCTCTGCGTGGGAACGCACCGGGCCGACGCTCTGCGTCGAGCCGGCCCCTCCGGCGCAGGACGCAGAGCGTCCGTTCGGGCGTTACGAGGGGCGTGGGGGAAAATTTTTCGGGCCCAGTGACCAAACGTGTCACGCGCTGCGGATGGACTATGGGGTGACGTGCTCACGGTTATTGCATCCCTGATTTGATCGGAGGTTTCGCCATGATCGCCGCCGCTCCCGCCCTTGCTGCTCCCGGTTCGGTTCCCCTGCCCCCTTCGGGCCGCGATTTCGAGGTCTATCGCCGCACCGCCGTCGAGGGACGGACGACTCGCGAGGCGGCCGCCGAGTTCCACCTGTCGCAGACCCGTGTCGTGCAACTGCGGGCCAAGGTGTTTGAGTGGATCGGCATGCATCTGCCTCCGCTCGCTCGGCTGAGCCCTGCCGAGCGGTTGCGGGTGGCGGAAACGCTCGCCTGCGAGCAATTGCAGCAGCAGTACGAGGAAGCCATGGAAGCCTGGCGGAAATCGGCGACCGAGGAACGCTCAACGCGGCTCATCGGCGGCTCGTCGGCCGACAGCCTGACCGTGCTAAAGGAGTCGCAGGGGAACCCCAAATATCTCCGCGTGGCGACGCAGATTTCCAAAGCCATCTCGAAGATCGGCATGGCGACGATGCCCGATCCGGAAACCGCCATTCCCGTCGCCAGCCTGGCGAGCGGGACACGTGAGTGTCCCGGTGAAACCGCAATCGGGGCCCCGAGTTCGAATGAACCTGCTGCCAGCGAACCGGTCGCGCAGGATCACCGGGCGACTGACGTCTCCCGCTCGCCGGAGGCGGCGCCCGCCAGCGCTGCGAACCACCCGCTGGGGGACTGTTCAAACGGTAGTGTGCAATTATCTGGACCTAACCTGCAACGGTTGACCTATCCTGCTTTACGGTCTACCCTTAAATCATGCGGGCCATTCCAGCCATTCTCGTCATTCTAGCTGCAGCGGTCGCTTCGTTACCGCCGGGCTGGTGCCGCGTATTGCCGGAAGCCCCTGAATGCTGCGATGCCTGCCACGACGAGCAGGAACATGGCAGCGGGTCGCACGACGCCACCGAATGCCAGTGCAACACTCTTGCGGTGAAGCAAGCGGAAGAATCGCCTGCCCTGCCTCCGCTGGTCGTGACTGCGGCCACTCTTGAACTAGAGCAATCTGAGACGGCATCGCTGCCGGTCGAACCAGACGACCGGCAGCCGCCGAATTACCAGCGAACTCTCTGCCGCTGGCGCTGCTAATGCGCGCTGACCGCGCCCGTTTAGCATTCTTTCAATCTCTAGTTTTCTGAGGATTCCCATGAATATCAATCTGCTGTTTGCGTCTCTCGCCGTTGTCGCCCTTTCGATGGTTTTCGGATCGTCGGCCAGTGCCGCCGAAGATGACTGCGCTGCCAAGTGCCGCGCGTGCGCCGAAGCCTGCAAGAAGTGCGCTGCCGACTGCAAGGACGACAACCCGGAGTGCGCGAAGATTTGCACGGCCTGCAGCCACTTGTGTATGGCGTGCGCCACGCTGGACGATACCGAACTCGGCAACTCGGTTCGGATCGCCTGCGAGAAGGTCTGCCGCGAATGTGCGGCGGTCTGCGAGAAGGGCAAAGACGCTTCGTGCAAAGAGTGCGCGAAGGTCTGCAAGGCTTGTGCTGATGCTTGCAAGGCTGAGATTAAGTAATTAGTCGCTGACAAAAGCAAGTGTCTAGAAGCCCGGAAGTTGCGATCCGGGCTTCGTTTTTTCTTGCGGCCTATATCGCAATCGACAGCAGCAACTCTTCAACGCTCCAAGCCTGCGAAGCCAGACCGCTCGCCATTGCAGGCGTCCGGCCCTTGAGCGTGCGATGCCGCCGACAAAAGTTGAAGTGCGCAAAGTGCATCGCCAGAGCGTGTTCGTGGTTCGCCCACTTCTTGCTAAAGCAGTAAGTCAGGCGTCCCATGCGCTTCATAAACGTGCGAATCGAGCCGTTGTTCCGCTCGGTGTGTGAAGTGCAGATTAGGCTTTCGATAGGGCTGCCGCTGACCTTCTCTTTCCGCTGGCCGACTATTGGAGCGGGGCTGTACTTCCGATCTGCTTCGCCGCCACCGCGACCAAATATCTTGATGACCTGACCGTAATCAACTCGGTCCGCAAGGTACTGAGCTACGGCGGGCAAGTACGGTTGATAGCCGTCCGTCGAAAGGTGGAATCGGTCTGCAGTTGTCGCGGTGCGAATCCTGCGACAGAATTCTTCGGTGTCGTGCAAATAGCGCCGTCCGAAGTGCCAAGCAACCACAAGCTTCGTATGCCGCTCAACAGCGGTGAAGCACCAGCTATCGCCGCAGGGGCCACCGAAGCCGGTTTCCTCAAGCCGCTGAGCCGTGCGACGTTTGCAGAAAACGAATTGCCAGATTTCATCACACTGTAAATCGTGAACGCGAACCCCGCGAATCTCTTCCTGAAGAAACTGCTTGCAGCGTGGGCCGACCAGCTCAATCAGTTCCAGAATCGTGGGCAGTGAGACATTCGCAAGTCGGGAAGTTGCTCGCAGGCTCATTCCCTCGCACAGCATGCCGACGATCTGCGTCGCCTTGTCCATGCCGATGCGCATTCCGCCGAGCGTTTTGGTGCTCTCGGTGAATCGCTTGCCACAATCCAGGCATTTGTAGCGCTGCGTTCCGGCTTCGGTCAGGCCAGACTTCTTGGCGCGCGCGTGGATGCAGTTCTCGTTCGCGGTGAAGATCACAGAAGCGTTCCCTAATTGGGACGCCGCCGCTAGAATGAGAGTGTCTAGGTCGCAGTCTGGCGGAAGCGTCAGGTTGTGATTCGCCCCGGTTCGGCCTTGCAGGGCTGAGCCGGGGTTTTTTGTTGGGCTTGCCACCCAGCGAATTAAAGTATATCCTTTTATTCGTCGGCATCAATCCGTTCTTGGGCATTTTTTGGATATACTTTTATCATGGGAAAAGCCAAGCGGGGTCGGCCCCCGGTGCCAGAAGCCGAAAAACGAAAACCTGCGTTTCTAGTGAAGCTGACCGATGCCGAGCATGAGCTGATCAAGCATGCGGCCGGCGAGAAAGTGTCTACGTGGGCGCGGGACGTGTTGCTCCGCGCCGCGAAGCGCAAGACGTAGAACAGCGGAGAGCGTGGGAATCGAACCCTTCGGCGCGCAGCCGACCCTAGCTCCGCTTATAAGGCGAATGCGCCGCCAAGGCGCGGGACGGTCTCCGAATTTGAGTTTGCAATAGCAATGCAGCGCGGTAAGATGGAAGCACGTCAGCACCCACACTGCTGACGTACCCCATCTCGTGCCGATGTTCTAACGAACAAATCGACCCGCACCCGTCATCGAGGCAAACTGCCGACGTGAAAGGTGAAACCAGAACCAAGGAGTGTTCATAGCACTACCCTCTTGGTGATGCTGGGGCCGGTCTTCCAAGCTGCCTAGTCTTCTTTCCACGGACTACCAGGCAGCTCCTGAGGGGCCAGCCGAACCGACAGGTGGGGTTGCTTCCGCCGTCTGGCGAATCGCCGCTTGCTCTAACAAGTGGCTAGGAATGACCCCATCAACTCTGCGGTCATCCTACGCGCACGCAGGACTAGACAGTCAACGGAGAACAATCGCGTCGCAGAGGGGGAACAGGGGGGAACAGAGGGCGAACAAGGCCGAAAAATTATTTTTTCGCCAACGCAAGAAATGTCGTTTTCCCGCGAGTTATCCCCTGCCGCACATGAGAGGTGCCGTCTTTGCCATTAGCGACGGCTTGAGAGGGATATTCAGAATTCCACTTGTCTCGAATCGCGGCCACGCCCATTCCTTTGCAACGCCAGCCATACCAGACAACATTCCGAACCTGAGCGTCGGAAAGGCGCGCCGCCTTAGCGGGATCGACACACAGCGCACACAGAACGCGCTGCAGTTCCTCCTGCAATCGCGCGCCTTCCACAGCAATCTCAATATCAATTGGACGGGTGCTAACTGTCTGCGCCGGAACGGAGTTCGCTTCTGACCGCAATCTGTTTCGTAGGGTATCGGTTGCCTTGAAGAAATCTCGTAGCACTTCAAGCGCAACCTTCATCTCCCTCACGCCATTTGCACGTAAGACCGCGTACTTTGTGATGGTGAAAAAGGCTCTCCGGCCTTGCTCAGTCTTGGCGGCAAGGCGACGGACAAATTGCCTCGTTTCACCCTTCAGTTTTCTTATGTTCTCTTCTTTAAGCCCGTCTGTTTCGAGCAAACGAAACACTGCCGGTATTCTGACCTGCAGCAGCCGAGAGTCCTTGTACCCCTGCCAAATCTTAGCTGCCGCACCTGCAACGAGTTTTACTTCGTCCGGTGAGAAGTGGTCGACGTACGGCGCAACGTTTATTCGCTCCAACGCGCCGAAATCAACTTCCGGCTGTTTGGTGTGCAAAAGGATTCCTGTTTCAAAAGCATGCGTTTCCGCCGATATTGCGAACAGAGTCTGAAAGAGAAGCGACTCCCAAGCAGCGTGGTCAGAATCAATCGCTGCAGATATTTCAGCGCGAGCTACAGGGTCACTTGGTAGCGCCTTTGCCGGACGTGTGTAGTCCGGGAGATTGGTCGCTATACGCGAAAGAACCGCGTCAAGATCGTCGCATTCAAGAAACGGGTGCGCAGACACTAACCTTGACCTCCGCCGGCGATCCGACCGCGCCGCAGTGAGGTCAAACGCCTGCAGCGCGGTCGGATATTCGACGGTGATCAGCCGCCTACCGGACGGAAGCGATTTTAATCCACCAAACTAGGGGGCGGTAGAATGCCCGCGTTAGCCTAGGTCCAGATAATTGCGCACCACC
>JAEZAS010000323.1 GCA_023430365.1 Planctomycetota bacterium | reverse complement strand
TATCGGGCAAACCGACTTCGGCGAGTCGCGCGAGCACGAGATCCTGCACCTGTTTTTCGCTCACCTTGCGATGCTGTCGCAGCGGAAAGGCCACGTTCTGGCCGATCGTCATGCTGTCGAACAGCGCCGCGTTCTGAAACAAGTAGCCGAACCGGATCCGCTGCTTCACCAGCTCCTGAGCGTTGAGCTGCATCAGGTTCTGACCATCGAACAGCGCGGTCCCCGCCGTCGGTTTGATCAGGCCGATGAGCGTTTTCAGCAGCACCGTCTTCCCGCAGCCGCTCTCGCCGATCACCGCCAGCGTTTCGCCGCGTGGGATCTCCAGGTTCAGGTTGCGCAGCACTTGCTGTTGACCGAAGGTCACATGCAATTCGCTGATCTGGATCAGCGGCCTCGTGCTGGATTCGTCGGCAACCATGGAGTCAGGCGTCAGGTATCAGGAGTCGGGAGTCGGGGTCAAGGATCAGGGATCAGGTCTGTTGGGAACGCCCTCTGTGGCGTTCCGTGAACTGCAACTGGACCGTGCCACTTCGCTAAAACAAACGGGCAGAACCCGGAAACCAGTAGTAGTACCAGGAGTACAGCAGCTCGCCCAAAACCAGGTCGAGCGCCAGGATGATCACAAACGAATACACAAATGCCGCCGTCGCAGCCCGACCCACCCCTTCGGCGCCCGGCATGCAATGGAAGCCGCGGTAGCAGCTTACGATGGCAATCGCCGCACCAAAGAACAGGCTCTTGAACACGCCGCTGAACAGGTCGAACGAGCCGACGAACTTTTCGGAGTGGTACCAGTAATGGTGCTTGTCGATGTTGAGCAGCACCACGCTATACATGTAGCCGCCGACCACGCCCATGAAGTCGGCCATGATCGTCAGTGTCGGAATCATGAAGATGCAGGCGAGGAACCGCGGCACCACGAGGAAGTGGATCGGATCGGCCCCCATGCTCTCCAGGGCGTCGATCTGCTCGGTCACACGCATCGTCCCCAGTTCCGCAGCCATCGCACAGCCGACCCGGCCGGCGAGCATTGTGGCGGCCAGCACCGGGCCAAGTTCGCGGACGAGCGTCATGTTGATGACGGCGCCCAGCCGCGTCTCGAGCCCGAGGTCATGAAACGTGAAATAGCTCTGCACGGCGAGCACCATGCCGATGAACGTGCCGGTCAGGGCGATCACGGGCAGGCTCAGCACACCGACCTGATAGAAGTTCGGCAGCAGCGTCTCGGTCCGCGGCAAGCGGGAGAACAGCCAAGTCAGCGTGCGCCAGGTGAAGATCGTCAGATCGCCGACCGTCACCAGGCTGTCGAGGACCACGCCACCCCAATCGGCAACCGCGTCCGCAAGGTTCCGGCCGAGGCCGTTCCCCTGGTGGTTGTTCGAGAGAGATGAATCGGTCGACATGACAGCTGTCCGCTTCCAGCGAGTTGGCGCAGCGCCCGACGATCCAGGCGCAATGAGCCGGTTGCTATCTTCGGCCCGCGGAGCTTAACGCTTGAGGAAAGATTTCCGATTGTTCGAAAGAGGCAAACTTTGCGGGCGTCGTTGGCGTTTCCGAGCCTCCGTCCCCCTCTCCCGCCGGGAGAGGGCCGGGGTGAGGGAGCCCGGCGTCACCAAGTCGCTTCCATAAGACAAGGCGCTCAACCCTCCAGACCGCCCTCACCCTATCCCTCTCCCAAAGGGAGAGAGGAATGTATCGCAGAGCCCAGAGTAGAGCGCGCTTCCGTGCTAGTACCCCGCCTGACTACCATGTGACAAGATCAAAGCACTTCCGGCCAGTTTTCAGCGGCCTTTTGCCAGCGGGTTCCTTGTGACAGCATTGCCAGCACGCGACATCGAAGGCCAACTTGCCCGGCTGGACGCTCGCCAGGTCACGTATGCCACCCAGTTTGTAGAACTGCTGCTGGCGGCGGCCCAGGCGTCGGGAGCGAGCGATCTGCACTTGCAACCGACGCCAGCGGGGCTGGAGGTTCGCTGGCGGATCGACGGCGTTCTGCAGGCCGTAGGAACGTTCCCACGCGGCGAGCCGACCGATGTCGTGGCCCGGCTGAAGGTCCTCGCTGGCCTGCTTACCTACCGGGCCGATGTGCCTCAGGAAGGCCGGCTGCAACCGACCACGAACCTGCCTGCAGACGTGGAGATGCGAGTCAGCACGTTCCCCACGCTCTACGGCGAGCGGGCGGTCGTGCGACTGTTTGCTGCCCAGCGGCAGTACCTGCGACTGGCCGACCTCGGCTTGCCGGCCGAGTTGGAAACCGATCTGCGAGCGTCGCTGACTCAAACCGCCGGAGCGCTCCTCGTCACCGGCCCGGCTGGGAGCGGCAAGACGACAACCGTCTACGCCTGCCTGCGCGAGATTGTCGCCGCGACCCAAGGGCAGCGAAGCATTGTGTCGCTCGAAGACCCGATCGAAGTTGCCGTGCCGGGCGTCGCCCAGTCGCAACTTCAGCCAGCCGCGGGATTCGACTGGGGCGCCGGTCTGCGGTCGATCCTCCGCCAGGATCCCGAAGTGATCCTGGTCGGAGAGATGCGCGATCGCGAGACGGTCGAGGCTGTCTTTCAGGCCTCGCTGACTGGTCACCTCGTTCTCAGTACGTTTCACGCCGGCGACGCCGCCGAGGGGCTAAGCCGGCTGAGCGATATGGGAATCGAGCCCTACTTGCTTCGCAGTGGTTTGAGATCGCTGATCAACCAGCGGCTCATCAGGCGGCTGTGCGAGTGTGCGGTTCCTGGTCGGGAGGAAGCTACGCGGCTCGGGCTCGACGTGGCCCACTGGAAGGTCGCTCAAGGCTGCGACCGGTGCCGGCGCGTCGGTTACCTCGGGCGGTTGGTGCTGGCCGAGTGGTTGCCGCCCCTGGAAGGAGAACTCGGCGCGGCGGCGCTTGCTCGTCGAGATAGCCGCGAGCTGAGCCGGCTGGCCCGTGCGGCGGGGATGAACTCGTTGTTCGATCGGGCGCTAGCGATGGTCGAAGCCGGCCTGACCGATCCGGCCGAGGTGCGCCGGGTGCTGGGATTGCGGCGGAGCGAGTGATTGGCGCCTTGTTGCGAATGACGCGAAGGGGTCGGGATGTTTTTTCGGCTCACGCGTTTGCGATTGGGGAAGAGATCGGCCGAAAAAGCATCCCGAACCCTTGGTTCCGCTGTCTGCGATAGACAAATTTGCGGTCGTCGAGCGTCTGATTGTTAGCCGGCAATATTGGGGTCTGGACTTTGGTTGTTTCTCACGGGCAGGCTGGAAGCCTGCCCTACGGGAAATGGATGATTCTCGCGCCGGCGGTGGTTAGAATGTCCGCCGTCTTCTCGTCCTTCGCTCGAAACTCGCTGCCTCATGTCGGCTGGCCCTGCTCTGCCCCGGATCACGCTCGACGATCTCGTTGCGCTCAACGACGAGATTGCGGCGCTGGCGCGCGCCGGGGTGCCGCTCGATCTCGGCCTCAAATCGCTCGCCCGCGATATGCCGGGGCGACTCGGCAAGGCGTCAGCCATCATCGGCGAGCGACTCGCCGCTGGCGAAAGCCTACCGCAGATCCTTGCTCATGATTCATCGGGCCTGCCGCCCACGTACGCGGCCGTCGTCCGCGCTGGCCTGCGAGCGGGACGTTTGCCGGCCGCCTTGGAGGGAATCGCTCAGGCCCTGCGACGCTACTTGCACCTGCGACGCACGATCGCCCTGGCCCTGATCTATCCGCTGATTGTCGTGGTGCTGGCCTGGTCGCTGCTGGTGTTCTGGCTCGACAAGATTGCTCCGCGATTGATTGAGTCGTTCGCCGCCTGGGGCGTTCCGGAGAACTGGTACACGCATACGGCCGCCTTTCTCAGTGAGACGGCGTCGATTTGGGGCACGGGCGTACCGCTGCTGATCGTGTTGTACGGCGCCCTGGTTTGGTATCGCTCGGGCGAAGCAAGTGTCGCTCGCAGTCGCGACCGGTGGTATAGCGTGGGCATCGTCTCGCGGTTGCGCCGGGTGCGCATGGCAGGGCAGCGAGCCTTGTTTGCCGAAGTGTTGGGAGTGTTGCTCGAGCAGGGTACGCCGCTCGATGAAGCCGTGCTGATTGCCGGGCAGACAGTAGGTCATCCCGCGTTCCGTCGTGGTTCCGAGCAACTGGCGGAGCGCATCCGCAATGGTCAGCCGCCCACGACCGATGTGGACGGCTTTCCGCCGCTGATCGGCTGCCTGCTGACTGCGGGCAATGGCTCACCCGCCGAGGCGCTGCGCCGGGTCGCGCGCACCTATCACGACGACGCCACCCGCCGGGCCCGACGCCTGGCGACCTATGTCCCCATTCTCTTCATGGCGGTTCTCGGTTGCGGCACCGTGCTGCTTTACGCCGCCGTGACGATCGTGCCCTGGTTCTTGCTTCTCCATCGCATCGGAACCACTGCCGGAACCTGACTCTGTGATCCACTCGTCTCCTCCACCGCCGAACACTGCCGACGAAGCCCTCGTCGCTGCGCTGGCGCGCGCCGCCGACGGCGGACCGGCGCTCGGCTCGCTCCTGCGCGCGGTGGCGGACGAAAGCGACTCCCGTTCGCTCGCCCGCCAGTTGCGGCGACTGGCGAGCGCGGTCGAGCAAGGTCAGTCGCTCGACGACGCCCTCACCTCCACCGCTCCCACGATGCCAGCCGACATTCGTGGGCTGCTGCAGGCTGCGCAGCGCACCGGCAATCTGCCGGCCACGCTGGCTCAGTGGCTCGATCATCGACGAGCCTCGACCGCCTACTGGCGCGACGCCTTGGCGTCGCTTACCTATCCGCTGCTTGCCGCCATGGCCGGCTTCGGTGTGTTTCTGCTGTATGCGTGGTTCGTGGTGCCTCCGATGCAAACCATGCTCACCGACTTCCAGCTGAAACTACCCAGCAGCACCCATACCATCTTTTGGGTCGCCGACTACGGCGCAGGCCTGGCCACGACGGTGCTTGTCGTGCTGTTGGCTCTTGCTCTCGG
>JAEZAS010000277.1 GCA_023430365.1 Planctomycetota bacterium | reverse complement strand
ATTTGACAGGAGCGCCAGTGAGCAGCGACCAGTCGTCCGTCGACGGAGGGGCCAAACCGGCCGTCTCGCTGAACGATTTTCAGCAATTGATTCGCGATATGTATCTGGAGAAGGATCTCGCCCGGGGCGTGGAAGCGACGTTCCTGTGGTTCATGGAGGAAGTCGGCGAACTGGCCACCTCGCTGCGCGACGGCACCCACGAGGAACGGCTGGGCGAGTTCGCCGATGTGCTCGCCTGGCTGACGACGATGGCCAACGTCATGGGGGTCGACTTGAGTGAGGCGGTCGCGCGCAAGTACGGCTCGGGATGCCCCGGCTGCGGCAAGTTTGTCTGCGTCTGTCCCCCCGAAGAGAAGCCGTAACGGTCGGGCAAAGTCCTCAGGACCCGCACAACCGCCGCCTTCAAGCCGGCCCAGCATGGCTTCAGCCATTCCCGCGGCCCTAGTGGCGGGATATGCTGACAAGTCTGGCAACCGGACCGCTGATCCGACCTCGAATCACTGCTGCACCGACCGCTCTACTCTCTCGTTCATGCTTCTGCGCTATTCCTCCCTGCTACTGACGATCGGTGTGGTTTTGCTCGCTGCTGGCGGTCCGTCGGTGGCTGCGCAGGAAGGGCAACCAGAGGCGTCCGCCGACAGAAAGGCGGCCGCCGAGCAGACCATTCGAGTCGAGCAGGTGCGGATCGGCTTCGATGGCAAGTACAAAGCGGGCTTCTGGGCCCCCGTGACACTCACGCTGTCGGCCGGCGGCCAACAACCGGTCGAAGGAGAGCTTTCGATCCTGGCCACCGATGGCGACAACGTGCCGGTGGTTTATCCCAACGAGCGAAAGCAGGCGATCGTCGCTGGCGACACGGCTCAGCAGCACCTCCGCTATTTCCGGATGGGCCCGCAGCGCGGCAAGCTGGCCGCCCAGTTGCAAGCCGGCGATTCCGGCAAGGTGATCTGGTCGCAGTCGCTGCGAGACCTGACACCGCCTCCACTCGCGGCCACCCAGGAATTGCTCGTCACGATCGGCCCCGACCTGGGGCTCGATGCGGCGCTGAAGCTCAGCCGACGCCCCGAAGGACAAGGCGCCGTTGCGGCGAGAGTTGCTCAGGTCGCCGAACTGCCCGATCGCTGGTGGGGCTATGAAGGGGTCGACTGGCTCTTCTTGCCCACGCGGGACCGAAGCCTCGTCGACTCCTTGTCAGACGACCAATTCGAAGCGCTGCGGCAGTGGGTCCTCATGGGAGGCCGACTCGTGCTGAGCGTTGGAGCAGAAGGCGAAAGCCTGCTCGCCGACGGCAGCCGGTGGCGGACGTTTGCTCCCGGACCGCTGAGCGAAGTTCGTCCCTTGCGCGACCGGGCGGGTTTCGAAAGCTTCACCAACACCGAGTTGCCCTGGGACAACGAAGAGTTCCAGCGCAACCGGCCGCTGATCGCCGCCTTCGAGCAATTCGAGGGACGCACCGAAGTCGACGAAGGCGGCGTCGCCCAAGGACAACCGCTCGCCCTGCGGCGGACCTATGGTTTCGGCCACATTCTATTTTTGTCATTCGACCTGGACGACCCGCAACTGGCCGCCTGGGCTGGTCGGCCACGTTTGATCAACAATCTGCTGCAGCGCTGGCAGAGCCCCGTCGAGGACGGCACGCGTCAGGGACGGCAGGCGGTGCAGCACCTGGGCTTCGAGGACCTGTCGGGGCAAATGCGAGCCGCGCTCGAACAGTTTCCGGGCATCACCGTCGTCAACGTGGCAACGGTTGCCGTGCTGACGCTGGCGTATCTGCTGCTCATCGGCCCTGCCGACTTCTTTCTCTTCCGGCGGACTGGCCTACCGGCCTACGGCGCCTGGATCACGTTTCCGCTGACCGTGGTCGGCTTCTGCCTGGCCGCGTGGTACATGGCCACGTCGGCGCACGGCAATGCGCTGCGGATCAACGATGCCGAGGTCGTCGATATCGACACAACCCAGCAGGTGGTCCGCGCCCACACCTGGAATCACCTCTACAGCCCGAGGGCCGCTCAGTACGATGTCGCCCTAGCCGTCGACGGCGGAAGCATCGGCGTCGACGCCGCCCCCCTCGGTTGGCTCTCGTGGCAAGGGCTGCCGGGCTCGGGGCTCGGCGGACTGGCTTCGCAGCAGGTCTCGCTCATCGAGTCTCCTGCCTACACGGTTGATCCTCCAGATCAGGACCCAGCCATCCACCGCCTGCCCGTTCCGGTCGCTTCGTCGAAAGCGCTGGCCAGCCGCTGGTGGGGAAAGAGCGACGCCACGCCGGTGAGCGAACTGACAGTGAATGAGTTCGGCCTGCCGCGCGGCGAACTGCGCAACCCGTTCCAGTTCGACCTCGACGAATGCCTGCTGGCCTACGACGAGTGGCTCTTCCGGCTGCAAAAAATCCCAGCCGGCAGAAGCGTTTCGCTCGAAGATTTTCCATCGCTCAACCTCGAAGCCCGGCTGACGCAGCGAACCGTCGTCGACGCCAAGGACATCACCACTCCTTGGGACCAGGCGTCGGTCGATGTCCCGCGGATCATGCAGATGCTGCTGTTTCACGAAACGGCCCGCGGACGCGGCTACACCGGGCTGACGCACAAATACCTCGGGCCCCTCGATCTGACCGAACACATCCGCAGCGGCCGGGCGATTTTTGTCGGCCGAGCCAACCAGCCGATCAGCCAATTGACGGTGGACGGCGCCGCGTCCGAGAACATTGGCGCCAAGCAGCAGTGGACCTGGGTTCGATTCGTGCTGCCGGTCGACACCCGAGGTGACCGCCGCTAGATAGTCTGAGCAAACGAAGGTTTCGCCACGTGATCAAGACGCACGACCTGACGAAAAAATACGGCGATATGTACGCCATCCGCTCGATCGAGCTCGATCTGGCGGCGGGGGACCTGTTTGGCTTCATCGGTCCCAACGGAGCCGGCAAGACGACGACGATGCGGATTCTGGCGACGCTGCTGAATCCCACCTACGGCGAAGCGTACGTCTGCGGCCACTCGATCTATCACGATCCGAAGGAGATTCGCCGCCTCGTCGGATACATGCCCGATTTCTTCGGCGTGTACGACGACATGAAGGTCATCGAATACCTGGAGTTCTTCGCCGCCGCCTATCGCATCCGAGGACCTCGCCGGCGGGAGGTTTGCAACGAAAAGCTCGAGCTGGTCGATCTCGACTTCAAGCGCGACGCTTATGCCAACACCCTCTCGCGCGGCCAGACGCAGCGATTGGGCCTCGCGCGCGTGCTCCTGCACGATCCGCAGGTGCTGCTGCTCGACGAACCGCTCAGCGGTCTCGATCCGCGTGCACGTATTGAGATGCGGGCCGTGCTTCGCCGTCTCGGCCAGCAAGGCAAGACGATCATGGTCAGCAGCCACATCCTGCCGGAACTGGCCGACGTGTGCAACAAGGTCGGCATCATCGATCGCGGCGTGATGAGTTGGAACGGAACCGTCGATCAGCTCATCCGGGAAGTCCGCCAGCGGATCAAGCTGTTCATCGAAGTGACCGGAGACGTGGACGCCGCCGCGAAGCTCCTGCAGCAGCACCAACTGGTCGATGAGGTGCGCAATGAGAAGGGGCAGCTCATCGTTGTGCTGAAGTCGGGCGTCGAGGACTATAGCGAACTCTCGTCGCTGCTCGTCTCCGCCGGTCACATACTGAAGCTGTTCCGCGAGGAGGACGTAAACCTCGA
>JAEZAS010000264.1 GCA_023430365.1 Planctomycetota bacterium | reverse complement strand
CACCACCACCGCCAACACCACCGACCACCACGCCCGCCGACCAACCCGCACCGAAAGCAACAACGCCTGCCCCGGCGCAATTGCCGCCGGCCCCGCCTCCTGCGGTCGCAGAAGCCACGCCCGCGCCGCCAACGCCCGCTTCAGCGGATCAACTGAGCCCACGACCGACGCCGACCCCCGCGCCCACCGTTCAAGCGCCGCCAACTCCACCACCAGCAAACCCGCCAGACGAGACGCCGATTGCGCTCGCCCCGCGCAAGTTGCCGGTCAAAGTTGCTGCGCCGGCGCTCGTGGAGAATCTGGCGGGCGACGGCGGAGCCGTCGGCTTGGGGACTAGCGAGGCGGCAAGTCCGGCATCGCTTGCGACGGATCTTCCTGCTGCTCCGGCGCCTCCGCCCCCACCAGTTGCCGACGCTGCTGCCCCGGAACCGCCTGCCGAAAAACATGGCGTCATTCATGGCTGGGACAAGCGGCTGTTGGTCTACCAACTGGCCGCGGCCGTCCTGGCTGCCGCGATCTTTGCGATGGTTCCCGCGGTGTGGGATGTCGTCGAGTACTTGCGCATTCCCGATTCCCCCTACATCGCCCGCTGGGCCTTCCTGCTGCTGATGCTGGGGCTGGTGCAGATCGGTTACGGCGTTTACCTGATCCAGTTGCCCGATTGGACGACCGTTTGGGTCATCACGCTTTACTCCCTCGCGATGGCGGCGATTTACGCGATGGTCTTTGGCCTGACGCTCATTACGTCGACCGACGGCACACTCGTCGCCGCCTTGCAACTGCAAGACAAAGTGGCCGGCGGCCAGGCGGCCCTGTGGAGTCTCTGCCAGGCCAGCCTCTACACGCTGCTGGCCTTCTTTGCGGGCCGAATGAGCGTCCGCTGGCATCGGACCGAGCTCGTGCTGCACAGCGTCGGGCTCTCGCCGAGCGAAACGATACGCTAAGCGTGGTGCTCGAAGAAGAGTTTCAGGTTGCAGGTTACAAACACCCTCTCGAGCACCGCTGTAACCTGTAACCTGTAACTCCTGTAACCTGTAACTCCTGCAACCAGTAACCTGTAACTCCTGGCCTAACCTTCCGCTTCCTCTTCCGGCTCACTCTCCACGCCAGTTCCTGTGATTCGTTTCACGACGATCGTCGCGTACGATCCGCGCGGCAACAGGAATCGGAGCGTGAGTTTTTGCTTGCCGGGATAGAGATCGTCGTCAGCCATTTCGCTGCCGACCTCCGAGGGGCGGAAGATCGCCCGGCGGTCGCCTTTCGAGAAGAAGCTGTCGCGGGGATACTTCACGCGCAGCTCGCGCGGCTCCATCTGCTCCTCAGCGAGCACTTCGTCGGCTAGTTCGCGGGCGACGCCCTCGGTCCAGCGCGTGCGGGCTGAGGGCAGCGGCAGCCAGAAATCGTCGAGCTGCTGTTGCTGCTCGCGGTCGAGCTGACGAAAGAACACGACCCGCCGCGGACCAATTTCATACTCCACCAGTTGCTCCGGCCGACAAATCCGTCGCAGCAGCCCTGAGAGCATCCGGTTCCACAGGTCGCTCTGGAACGCGGCCAGCCAGATGCTGCGCAGATCCTGCCGCACCAGCGCCAGCGCCCGCTTGAAGTCCTCCGGCTTGTCGGCCAGGAACGTCACGATGCTGCGGCGGTGAGAGCGGTCGAGCCGGTTTTTGCAGTCCAGCCAGCGGCCCCAGAAGTCGCGCAGGATTTGCTTCTGCTCCCGATCGGCGGGACGGTCGTGGACGTTCGGCTCCGCGAGCGCGAGCCAGAGCGCTCGTTCGTAGTTGCCCAGGCACCACGGCTTGCCGATGAACTCGCCCGACTCGCCGAGCGAGCCGAACCGCTGCTCGTCGAAGTAGTTGGCCACCCCGCTGGCCGCCACATCGGCAATCGCCTGCTGAGCGCTGGCCAGCTCGGCTGGGCTGAGATCGCGGAGGACAATCGTGAAGCGATTCGCCTCGATGTCGCGGGCCTGCACCGGCCTGCCGACCTGCCCCCGGTAGGCCAGCTCAAAATTGGTCTGCCGCAGGTTCTGCCGCGGACCATTTTCGATGGTGACAAACTGCCGCGTCAGGGCGTGACGGTCCTTGAGCCCCGCGAAACCGACCTGCCGCCGCGAGAGATTCCACCGCTCGACGACCGCGTCCACGGCCTCGGGGGTTCCGAGCGAGGTCTTGGTCAGCTCGTAAAACGAAAACCGCCCCCCGCCCGGCCGCAAACTGATCTGTTCCTCGACCTGAAAATCCTCGGGCACACACTTCAGCTTCATACCACTTCCGCTCGTTGCCATTCGACCACCGGGAAGGCCCCCGCGCTTTCCAATTGCGCCAGGAGCGCCGCCCCGCCACGAGAACGAGCATAGTCTGCTTCGGCTTCGGAAATGGCGGTGACCTGAAAAAAATCGAACCGGCCCGAGTGCAAGGAAGCTTCGGGCGGCAAATGCGGCGGCGGAGCGAGCATCAGCCACCGCAATCGCGACCCAACCAGCCCCGCCGATTCCAGCACCGGCTGGCGGTCAAAATCCCCCAGCGGATGCCGCCGCGACGACCGCTGCAAGCCGATCAGCAGTTGCTGAGCCATCAGGTAGTGGAGCTGATCGATCGCCAGCTCGCAGCGATCGCGAGTTTCCATCAGAAACTCACAACCCAGACCGGAAAACTGCTGCCCGGTGGCGTCGTCCTGAAAATCGTCCGACATGCCCGAAGTGGCATACAACCAGCTGGAACGCGACGAGGTCGGCTCGAACGTCAGCACTCCGTAGGAGAGCCAGTGTCGCGGGCATCCGTTCCGCTCGCCGATGCGTCCGAAATGAGCGCTCGGCAGCGGCGACACGCCGTTGAGCCGGCCGAAGAGTTTGGGGTAGAGGATGGTGTCGCGATATTCGCGCACCTTGTCCACCCAATGGCGATATTGGCTTTCATCCGTCATTGCACAATCTCGACTTTCAGGCCTCAACCGTCAGTCCCGCGATGTCGGATGCCCTAGCCACATTTTTGCGGCACTTCGCG
>JAEZAS010000252.1 GCA_023430365.1 Planctomycetota bacterium | reverse complement strand
TGTTAAAAACACACAGCCCCCCCCCCCGGGCGGCGCACAGCCCCGCGGGAGCATTCTCCCACTCAGTCTCTGGCGGGATCTGTCGAAGTAGCTGAGTCTCGCCGCCGCTGTCGGCACACGGAGTGTGCCTACTACTTACCAATCCTCGAGGGGTGGTTCTTTGGGCTGGGTTTGCTTGCGGGCTCGGGCGTGAGCCACCAGCCGGTTGAAGGTCTCTTGTTGCTCCGGCGTTAATTGGCCTAGTTTGAGCTTTGAGAGCACCTGGAGCGCCTGGGCTGGTCGCCGCTCCACTTCGAGCAGGACGTGAGCCAGTTTCAGGCGGATCGGCGCCGCCTTGCTAGTGTGACACTCGAGATAGTCCACCATCGGCGGAACCGACTCGGACCAGCGTCGTTGCTGCTGGAAGGCGTTGATGATGTGCAGCAGTTCCAGTTCCGGCGGCGGCCAATTGAGCAGGTCCGCGGCGAACACCTGATAGGCCCGGTAGGCCGCGGCGGGGTCGCCGGCGCGAAGGGCGGCGTGAATCGCCTGTCGCTGCGGATCGACCGGCTGCGGCGTGGGCTGGACGATGCTGGGAGTGAATTGCGCAGCGGCCGTCGAGTTCGAACTCGCCGGAACAAATCTCCCCGCCGGAGCCACCGGCCGGGCGGTGATGGACGAGGGCGCGACGGTCGTCGTCGTCGAAGCGACTGCAGGCGCTCGCGAGGATGCGGCCGGCTTCACGCTCTCCACGTTGCCGAGCGCCGCCAGACGCCGGTTGTGCGCTTCGTCGAGCAACCGCTGCACCGCGTCCCGGTCCTCCTCGACTTGCTCACGCGGCCGGCCTTTCAGGACGGAGAACAGGTCCCATCCCTCGCAATCAACCCAGCCCTGGCGAAGCATGACGACACCCAGGCCAAAGCCCGCCGCGCCGCCCATCAAATGCAAAACCTGGCTGCTGATCGCCATGCCCGAGATGATGCCGGTCGCGATCTCGATGAAGAACAGAATGCTGGCGATCGCCGAGAGCTTGGCCTCGAAGAGGCGCGGCGGACCGAGCAGGAGCACGCAGTTCATCTCGTTCTCAGGCGACCAGACCAGGCACATCGCCAATAGCCCATAGACGATCGACGACGCTCCAAACGATCCCCCTTCGCTCGCCAGCAGCATCATCGACTGTTCGACGGCACACTGCGTCACACCAATCCCAAAGTACACCAGCAGCATTCGCCACCAGCCGATTCGCCCCTCCACGACCAGGCCAAAGCCCCACAGGCAAAACATATTGCCCAGCAGGTGCAGCCAACCGCCATGGATGAAGTTGGACGTGATCCATTGCCACGGCCGCAGCCCATTGCCGTAGTGCAGGATCATTTCCTCCACGATCTGCGGCTGGACTTCGTAGAGCGTCAGGATGCCGAAAAACGCCAGCGTATTCGCAGCGATCAGCCCAATCGTGGCGTAAGGGCGATGATAGATGGCCGCATCGGTGTTATAGGGTATCAACATGCGCCGGCCGTCCTGCAATGATCGAAGCTGGGATCATTCTATTGGACGCTGGCGGCTACTTCGAATCTTCCATCTTGAGATTCCTCACCCCCGGCGATTCGTAATAGATCCGAACCGTGGAGACGACCGAAATCTCCGGCCGCATCGCCAGATCGACAGGCTGCTTGTCGGCGCCGCTTTGCAGACCGCGATAGTAGGTGTTCTGAGGGCGGTGGGCGCGAATGAAGGAGATATCGCGCCGGGCCATCGTCGCAACCGTGTCCTGCACGACATTGGCAAACGACTGATAGAGGGAATCGGGGAAAATGACCCGCGTGTCTTCCTGAAGGTTGATGACCGGGGGTCGCTTCTCCGGGAACAAGGCCAGCAGCGTGTTCGACTTGCTGACCGCCTCCGCCAGGGCCGCTTCTCGCGCCTTCGCCTTGGCGGCGTCCAGGTCTTTGCTCCAGTAATCGAAGGCGATGATGTCGGTGACTCCGTGCTCGAACGCTAGGTCCAACGCCCTGTCGACTTGCCCATCGTTGGGCAGCGCCACATGCACGTTGGTCTGCATCCGATAGCCGGCCTTCTTCTCGATGCCGACGTCCACTGCGCCTCGCTTTTCAACGACCCATTCGTAGCGCGGCAGGATGGCGATGAAGTCGACCACGATGCGGTCCTTGTCGACGCCGGCTTCCTGCCAGGCGGCTTTGAGCTGCTGGATGCGCTGGCCCACCTCGCTGCGGCAGACCTTCGCCGTTTCTCCCTCGGCAGTCACCGCGAGGACCATGCGGACTTCGGTCGGCGGCACCCGGATCTCCGCTTGCCCATCGATGGCGATATACGTCTGCGCCACGTTCGAAGGCAAAGTGGTCAGCCGAAGGTCGATGCGGCCTTGATCCACACCCGCCCGCGAACCGCCGTGCTGCGCCCAAACCGGGGCGTTTCCCAAAACCAGCAGGCCTAGCAAAAGACCACTCGTCAGACGCCCAGTCGACCAGAATCGGTTGCTCATGGGTTCGCCCTTGTTCAGGAGAAGCGCAACAAGACGGAACGGTGAAGACCACCCATCGTGCGGAATCGCACGCAGACCTCTTCCTCTTCCAGCGACCTTAACGAGTTTACTGGTTGTAGCGAGCCAGAAGCAAACTGGCATGCGGTTCGCATTCCGTTTGCACCGCTTAAGCCCTGGAAAAATGTTGGCCATTTTGCAAACTTTAGCTCAAGCGAGCCGTAGAATGTAAAGCATGTTTTCTGGTCGGAAGCCAGTGATGCCAGAAAAGCACTGCTGGCAACCAGGAGCGACGCGTCCGAGCGTCGGGGGAAGAACACCGCTTGCGGGTTCCGAACTCCCCCGCTCCGCGAAGCGGCCTGGTGGATCGGCGGCGAAGTTTTGCCGGTTGTAACGGTCGGCGAAAGTTGTGTCGCAAGTCGCTGTGCATGTCAACACTTGCGGAAAATCGCGAAGAATTGTTGTCGGCCACGACGAGAGTGATCTTGAAACAATTTGGAAAATCGTAAGCGTTTGGCACTGTGCACCTTGGTGAGTTTCCCGCGGCCGGACGGAAAAATTCCGTTTGCCAGTCGGCTAGAAATTCGCCAGACTCCGGTGTCAACGTGGGCGTCCGATCGAACGGACGTCTGTTCACGTGGGAGGGCCGCGGAAAGCGCAGGAGGCGAACACCCCGCAGCACGAGCCCCATTTTTGGGTGTGTGAGACGAGCCATGAAATTCTTTCTGCCAACCTGCCTTGCTACGCTAGCCTTGATCGGCGCCCTGCCGACCGCCCGCTCGCAGGAGTGTGCTTCCTGCGCCCCCGCGACGGCCTGCGCCACCTATCGCATCGTCTACAAGACGGTGTACGACCAGGTGCCTGTGACCACGTGGCGTCTCGAGAACGAGACCGTCTACGAGGCCCGCCAGGTCACTACCCAGCGCCCGGTTTGGGAAACCCAGACCCAGCAGAAGCGCTACACGGTCGCCAAGCCGGTCACCGAGACCAGCATGCGGGAAGAGCGCTACACGGTGCTCCGCCCGGTGCAGGAAACGTCGTATCGCGAAGAAGCCTACGACCGCGTCAGCTACGTGACCGAGACGCAGACTCGCCAGGAGAAGTACCTGGTGAATCGCCCGGTCGTTGAGACGCAGATGCGCGAGCAGCAGTACACCGTCCGTCGCCCCGTGCAGGAAACGGTGATGCAGCAACAGCAGTACACCGCCTACTCGCCGGTGACCACCTATCAAACGCAAGTCGTCGACCAGGGAAGCTACGTCAACCAGGTCGTGCAGGGCCCGGCGGTCGTGCGTAACCACCTTGAGTGGTTCCGCCGCGGCTATCGCGTCGACCCCGCCACCGGCCAGCTCGTGTGGCAGCGTGGCGGCTTGCACTGGACTCCGACCGTCACGCCGGGCGTCGCCCAGGTGACGGCCGCCTACGTGCCGAACTACGTCGCCCAGCAGGTCCCCGTCACCAGCTACCAGCCGCAGACCGTGGTTCAGGAAACGCCCGTCACGACGACCCGCTACGTCGACGAAGTCGTCACGCAGCAGGTTCCCGTGCAGGTGCAGCGGATTGAGACGACCGAAGAAGTCCGCGAGATTCCGGTTACCGTGCAGCGTCCGGTGACTGAACGGGTCTCGTACAAGGTGCCGGTGCAGACCACCCGCTGGGAACAGCAGGAAATGGTCCGCCAGATTCCGGTCACCACCCAGCGCATCGAGTATGAAGAGCGCGTCGAGGAAGTTCCCGTGCAGGTTTGCCGCATGATGGCCGAGACCTCGACCGTGCAGGTGCCTCGCGTGCAGTCGAAGTGGGTCGCCGAGACCAGCTATCGCATGCAGCCCCGCGTGGTCGCCATGCGTGTGCCGCTCGACGGCAGCTACGACAGCGTGGTGTACGAAGGAGCCACCCAATCGGTCCAGATGCCGGTGCTGACTCCGAACGGTCCCGTCGTGCAGGGTGAATCCCGCCGGCTGATCGAGAGCCGCGTGCTTCCGCAGGGGCAGGGTCAGCCGACTCCGGCCGCTCCGCGAGGAAACGGCGACGCCCCGCCGCAGTCCAACGGCCGCGAGCCCGCCGATAAGGCTCCGTCGCTCCGTCAGCGTCCAGCCAGTGAAGCTGGCCCGGCGTTCAATCCGCCCGCCAATGGCGCCGACGCGGACGAACCGCCGATGGAAGATCCTGCCGCCGAGGAAGAAGCCGCTCGTCGCGAGGCTGCCGATCGGGAAGCTGCCCGCCGTGAAGCCGAGGACCGTGACGTTCGGCCGGCTGGCGATGAACGCCCCACGATCGAAGACCGGGGCCCGGCTCCCGACCGCGATCCGGACGCCCAGAACCGGGCCGATCGCCGCGGCGTGATCCGCGCTCAGCCGGCTCCCCAGCGATAGCCGACCATCCGGGGCCAAACGGCCCCAAATTGAAGACTCCAACGGAGCGCCGGTCCAACCGACGCTCCGTTTTCCATTTAGCGGCAAAACCGGCCCCGTTGCGAGTGAACCTTAGCCCCCTCCGCCGAGTCCTGAGGCCCATTGGGGGAAGCGACCAAGGGGTTGTAATACAGGCCACGGGATTCGGCCGGAACCTGACCTGCAAACATCGACCAAACAAGGACTTACACCCTAAACACGCGATCAACCACTGCCGCGCGCAAGGGTTGTGAAACCACTTTTTGAATAGTGGAGACGAGGTTGGTCGTCTGGCCCCGTGTGCCTTGTCCCCCCTGCCCTGTGCGTTTACGATAGCGGTTTCGTATTTTTGGAGTTGGATCAGGTATGCGTCACGTCTTATCGGCCCTGGTGCAGAACGTGCCGGGCGTGCTGGCCCACATCTCGGGCATGCTCGCCTCGCGCGGCTACAACATCGACTCGCTCGCCGTCGGCGAGACCGAGGACCCCAACCTGTCGCGGATGACGTTCGTCGTCGTCGGCGACGACAAGGTCCTCGCCCAGGTGCAGAAGCAACTCGAGAAGATCGTGACGGTCGTCCGCGTCGACGACATCAGCTCCACCGACTTCGTCGAGCGCGACCTGATGCTCCTCAAGGTTGCCGCCCCAGCCGGCGCCAAGCGGACCGAAGTCCGCGAACTGGTCGACATCTTCCGCGGCAAGATCGTCGATGTCGGCGAAGGGGAGATGATGATCGAAATCTCCGGCCGCGAGAGCAAGGTCGAGTCGTTCATCCAGCGGATGCGCCCCTACGGCATTCTCGAACTGGTTCGCACCGGCCGGATCGCCATGACCCGCGGCCGGCCGCGCACCGACCGCGGCACCGACGACGACGCCTGGCAGCCTGAGGCTGGCGACGGCAGCGCGGTCCGCGAGACCAGCATGGAGTACAAATGACGAATGTCGAAAGTCAAATATCGAAGCAGTGACGAAGCACGAAAATCAAAATTGTGCTTCGACACTCACCCCTTCGAGATTTGACTTTCGTGCTTCCTTCGACATTTGAAGTTCGTCATTCGACCTTCCAGCCTTGATACAGTCGCCGCAGCCCATCACGCCGCGGCATTCCACTACCACCAAGTCACTCTCCACTACCTACGGACCTGCCCGAAATGCCCGCTACGATCTATTACGACAACGACGCCGACCTGTCGCTCCTCAAGAACAAGACCATCGCCATCATCGGCTACGGTTCGCAGGGTCACGCCCAGGCCCAGAACCTGCGCGACAGCGGTTGCAATGTCATCATCGGTCAGCGGCCCGGCAGCCCGAACTACGACCTGGCGGTGAAGCACGGCTTCAAGCCGGTTAGCGCCGCGGAAGCCACCAAGGCGGCCGACATCGTCAACATCCTGCTCCCCGACGAAGTCCAAGGCGATGTGTATCGCGCCGACATCAAGCCGAACCTGAAGCCGGGCGCCATCCTGATGGCTTCGCACGGCTTCAACATGCACTTCGGCCAGGTCGAGCCGCCCCAGGGCGTCGACGCGATGCTCGTCGCCCCGAAGGGCCCGGGCCATCTGGTGCGGAGCGAGTTCGAAAAGGGTGGCGGCGTCCCCTGCCTCGTCGCCATTCATCCCAATAGCAGCCCGGACACCCTGAAGTACGGCCTGGCCTACGCCAAGGGCGTCGGCGGCACGCGTGGCGGTGTGATCCAGACCACGATCGCCGAAGAAACCGAGACCGACCTGTTCGGCGAGCAGGTGGTGCTCTGCGGCGGCGTCAGCGAGCTGGTGAAGGCTGGCTACGAGACGCTCGTCGAGGCCGGCTATCAGCCGGAAATGGCCTACTTCGAGTGCATGCACGAGCTCAAGCTGATCGTCGACCTGTTCTATCAGGGCGGCCTCAACTACATGCGTTACAGCGTCTCGAACACGGCGGAATTCGGCGACTACACCCGCGGCCCGCGGATCATCACCGAAGAGACGAAGAAGGAAATGAAGAAGATCCTCAAGGAGATCCAGTCGGGGCAGTTTGCCCGCGAGTGGCTGCTTGAGAACAAGGTCGGCGCTCCGGGCTTCAAGGCCACCCGCCGCCGCGAACGCGAGCACGGCATCGAAGAGGTCGGCAAGCGGCTGCGGAAGCTGATGACCTGGATCAATTCCAAGGAAGTCTAAGGAATTTCAGATTTAGGATTTATGATTTCAGATTTGCGGAGAGCGATTTCCGCTTCGAATCATAAATCTGAAATCCAAAATCATAGATCCGAGTAAGGGATTATGTCCTATCCAGAAACGCTCGAAACGTATGCCGCTCTGCAGCCCGGGGACCGGGTGCAGATCGATCACGAAGTGAAGGTCGGCTTTCGCAAGTGGCCGACCACGACGATCGGCACCGTGGTGCGCAAGGAACGCCGCCGCCACTCGCTGCACTTTCGCCGGAACCTCGACGACAAAGTCTTCAGCGACGTGCTGGTGCTGAAGCGCGACGACGGCGAGCTGACGACGGTGACGATGGACGAGTTTTCAGCCGTAAAGAAGCTGTGATGTGATCCGGCTTTTCGAGATCACCGATTGGCTCACCATCGAAGGCGAGTGGGTCGCGATGACGACCATCGAGAAGAGTTTCTCCGAATTCGCTATCGGTGATCGCGTTGAGCTTCGACGACCATCTGAAAGCTCCTTTTCAACTTACATTTCGGGTATGGACCTCATTCGCGTTCAGCCGTTCCCTGGCGTCGCCAATATTCCATACGTAGTGCGGTTCAGTGAAGAAGTGCCGCAAGCCTTGAGAAGGGCCGGCACCGAAGTTTGGAAATACCAAGCTCCGGATGGTTCTGAGCAGGCCATTCAATGACATCGAATCCCGACGCCGTTCCCGAGCGCTACCGCAATCGTCCGCTGCTCGTGATGGTCGAGAACTACATCCTCGACTGCATCGGCGAGCTCCAGCCGAAGGAGCAGGACGCCATTGCCAAGCTCGTGCAGCATGCCCTGGAGCCGGACGAGGACTGGCGGCAGACGCTGCGCAACTATCTGCACTTTGACGCCGGCATGGACGAAGAGCTGCGCGAGCTGTGGAAGACCAATCGCGAGAGCGCCAAGGAACACGACAGCGAGCTGACGGCGATTCACTTTGCCCGGATGATTGTCGACGACAATTTTCCGGAGCTTCTCGACGACTCGCTCGCCGAGTGCGAGGACGATGGGCCGGAGCATAATTGAGCGAGACAGACTTCGTCCGCAGAGTCACCCGCTGCCGTTCTCTTTGGACTCACGAACTCTGTCCGTATAATTCTCTTGGCGGACCAACTCCTCGGGAGTCGACGGAATGGCCACAGACTCGCACGAAGACCGCGTTGCGGCATTGGAGCGCCAGGTTGCCGTACTGCTTGCTCGCATTCAGCCGAGCAATCGCCCTAAAGACTGGCGTGACACCTTGGGCATGTTCACCGGTGACGAAGTCATGCGCGCCATCACGGACGAAGCCCTCAGGCACCGCGAGGAAGATCGGAGAAAGTTCAAAGAGCAGTTCGACGCCGAGCAGCGTGCTGACGTTCATCTCCCTTAAACCATGTCCACCCTTCCCCTCCACACTCAGCATCAGCGGCAGTTCGAAGCCAATCGCTTCGTCTATCCGGTGCTTAGCAGGCGGAGCGAGGGGATTTCGATCGGGGTGAATCTGAATCCCGACAAGGTCTGCAACTTCGACTGCATCTATTGCCAGGTCGATCGCACCCGGCAGAGCGAGACGCGGTTTGTCGGCATGGAGCAATTGCTCGACGAACTCGACCACATGCTCGAACTGGCTGCGAGCGGCAAGCTGTTTGAGACCGACAAGTTTCGCAGCACCCCTGCTCCGCTGCGCCGGCTGAACGACATCGCGTTTTCCGGCGACGGCGAACCGACGACGTACAAGAACTTCGACGAGATCATCGCGCGCTGCGCGGAGCTGAAGCGGCGGCATGGGCTCGACAGCGTGAAGATAGTGCTGATCACCAACGCCAGCATGTTCCATCGGCCGCACGTGCAGCGGGGCCTGGCGACGCTCGATCAGAACAACGGCGAGATTTGGGCCAAGCTGGAGGCGGGGACGGCCGAGTATTTCAAGCTGGTCGATCGCACGCCGATTCCCTTCCAGCAAATTCTCGACAACATCGCGGCCGCCGCGAAGGCGAGGCCGATCGTCATTCAGTCGCTGTTCATGCGGGTCGCGGGAGAGCCGCCCACCGCAGCCGAACTCGACGCCTTCTGCGATCGGCTGGCGGAGATCGTCGCCGCCGGTGGTACAATTCAGTTGGTCCAGATCTACACAGTCGCTCGCAAACCGACCGAGAGCTACGTGGCCCCGCTGAGCAACCCGGAGGTCGACGCGATCGTGGCCCTGGTGGAGCGAAAAACGGGGCTGCGGGCCAAAGCGTTCTATGGAGCGAGCGAATAGCGGGTAGGCAGAGTCCCGGCGACGAAGAGGTCGGCCGCGGCAGGAAAATCGGAGCCAGCGCGATGAACATACCCGAAGGCAATCATGCGATTCGCTGGATCATGCTCGCGGTGCTGATCTGGGGGACGGTGCTGGCGACCAGCGCCTTCTTCAACGGCCGCTCCCTGATCCTCGAGCGGGCCACCATTGTTTTTGGTTGCACGCTGCTGTTTCTCGGGTTCTGGTGGGCGATGATGGCCCATCGCAACTGGCGCCTGCGACGCGAGCGGGAATCGAAGCAGGCTCCGTAGTCACTCTTAGCCGGGAGATCACATCTCCCGGAAAAATTGCGAGTGGACCGAGCTACTTCGTTTGGGCCCTTGGCGGTATGTGGATGAGCGGAGCGGCTCCACTCGCATTGCCCGATCAACCGGCTGTTCTCCGGAGCGTGTTACGCTCCGGCTGCTGGTGGTTATTTCTTTTTGCGGCAGTTGAGCTGTTCGTCGGGGATCAGCAGATCTTCCAGGATGCGGCCGTTCACGATCGTCTCTTCCACGATCCGCGGCACGTCCTTCACTCGCACTCCACCGT
>JAEZAS010000241.1 GCA_023430365.1 Planctomycetota bacterium | reverse complement strand
GCTGAAGCCGGTGCCAGACTGGGGCCGGCTGAAGCCGGCCGGCTCGACTGGACGCGGCCAGACACACTTGACCACTTATTTACTATCTATTACACTGTATTCGTCCAAAACCTTCGCTCGCTCATGGGAGCGTGGGGCGTTTTGTGCTGCGCGGTTGGTGTGTGGCCGGGAGATGGATGTTGGGCCCGCTGGGCCGTTGTTCTTTGGCAATTTGGTCGCTGGTGATTGTGTGCGATGCTCGTGAGGGGTTGTGAACGACCTGTTCCGAGGCCTTGCGCAGGGGTTGTGAACTTCTTGGGTCCGATTGGCGCAAGTGGTTGAATGGGCGTGCGTTGGCTTGCAAAGGCCAGCTAGCGCATGTGTTGTACAAGCCCGCGTCTGGGAGGTGCTCACAACAGATCCAGGGCTTGTGCGCCAGACCTGTTCACAGCCTGCTCGTTGACCGTGCGCAGGGGTTGTGAAGAATTGGAGCCAGAAACGCGCAAGCGGAGAGCTAGATAGGACTTAGTGGAGAAAGTCCACTGGGCGCATGTGTTGTAAAAACCCGCCGCAGGGGTGGTGTTCATGCGTGGCGGGCGGATGGTGGTGGAGGCAGCTTAGCGATGCGGGCCTCCCTCACCCTTGCCCTCTCCCGGCGGGAGAGGGGAACACGGTCGGCTTGCGCCTCCCTTGTTCCTTGCGCCGGATCGTGTCCAGGAATCCTGACCCCTGTTCCCTGATCCCTGTTCCCTGATCCCTGTTCCCTGACCCCTTCCCCGCCCTTGGCCTCTTCGCCCCTCCGCTGCCCTACCCCCGGTGCTCCTGGGCAACCAGGTACGACTTCAGGCTGACCAGAAGCGTGTTGGCCCGTTCGGTGACGTCGCGGCGGCGGCGGTCGCGGCCGCGTTGGGGGCGGATCGTGACCCGGATGAGCGTCTTGGAGGTCGGGGTGCCCCGGCCGTCGGCGGCGGGGATGCGGGTTTCGTTGAAGCGCATCTCGACCAGGAAGGGAACGGGGCGGTCGGTGCTGCGGCGGTGCTGGAGAGATTCTTCCCCTTCGATGCGAAGGACGAGGTGCCCCTCTTCGATCGTCTCGATCTCCGCATGGTGGTCGGCGACGAAGCCACGCATCTTTTCGACGACGACGTTGAGCGGCACGGCGGTGACGAGCGTTCGTTCGAGCACCTGGTCCGGGAGCGAGCCACGCAGCCACGACAACCAACCGCGGGGACGAGCGGTCGGCTCCTCGCCGCTGCCGCTGATGCCGCTGCCGAGTTGCACCACGCAGTTTCGGCCGTTCTCCTTGGCCTGGTAGAGGGCCCGGTCCGCCCGGCGGAGCATGGTTTCGGGGGTGTCGCCGTTTTGCAGTTCGGTGACGCCGAAGCTGGCCGTGACGTTCTTGTTCGAAAGGGCGGCAATCGCGGTTTCAGCAGTCAACATCCGCAATTCTTCCGCCTTGCGAGTCGCGGAAGCGTTATCGCAGTCGGCGCAGATGATGACAAACTCCTCACCGCCGTAGCGGGCAACAAGATCGCCCGGCCGGCAGTGACGACGGAGCAGGCTCGAAAAGATGGTGAGCACTTCGTCGCCCGCCTGGTGGCCGTAGTTGTCGTTCACCTTCTTGAAGAAATCGATGTCGCAGATGATCAGGCTGCAGGGAATGTTTCGTTCGAGGTGCGTCTGGACGCAGACCTGGAGGATGCGATCGAACTCGGCGCGATTGGCGGCCTGGGTGAGCGGATCGCGGGTGGCCTTCTCGTGGAGCGACTGGACGCGCTGCTCGAGCGTGATTGTCGACGAGGCGTCGTGCATCAGGAGCGCGGCGCCGTAGGCGACCGAGTTTTTGCCGTGCACCGGAACAAGCTGCGCGTCGACGTCGATGTGTTCGCCATTGCGGCCCGTGATCGAGAGGCGGCGCATCGTCTGGACGCCGTCGCGAATGGCTTCGATGACGGGACATTCGTCGTCGGTGATCAGTTTCTGCCGGTCGTCGCGCAGGCTGACGAGCGTCGGGGACCACTGCTTGTCTTCGATACTGGCGGCGGGGATGCCGGTGAGTTTCTCGGCGGCGCGATTCCAGAGCAGGATGCGGAGGGTGTGATCGACGAAGATCACAGCGTCGTTCATGCTGTCGAGCAGCTTCTGCTGGAAGACGCTGTCGATGGTGTCGACCTGGGTCGTCGGAGCGGCGTTCATCCGCCAGAGACGATTGGAATTGTCCGATTGCAGCTCCTTGAGCCAGCGGCGGGCGACGTTGCCCTGCAGCTTGACCTGGTCGGAACTGATGTAGCCGCAGAATTCCTTGATCAGTTGCGGGTCGAACTGAGTGCCGGCATGCTCGAAGAGTTCGGCCAGGGCCCGCTCACGCGACATGGCGCGGCGGTAGACCTGGTCGGTGGTCATCGCGTCAAAGGCGTCGACAATCGAGACGATGCGGGCGCCCAGCGGCATATCTTCGCCGTGGACCGCGTAGGATTCGCGTGCGCCGTTGTACCAACCGCCGGCGAGTTGCACGATTGAAAGGACGTTGGGCGACGCGCAGCAACTGCGAAGGATTTCGACGCCGATCAGGCGATGTCGTTCGACGGTTGCGTATTCTTCGGGACCGAGTCGGCCCGGTTTGAGCAGGATGTGGTCGGGAACGCCGATCTTGCCGATATCGTGCAGCAGGGCGGCAACTTCGATCTCGTCCCGCTGCTCGTCGGACAGGTCGAGCAGCATGGCCCACGACGAACAGCCCATGGCGACGCGGAGCGAATGCGAGGCGGTTGGACCGTGCTTGGCGCGGAGGGCGGAGAAGAGACTGCTCGCCATGCCGAGGCGGACTTGCGCCAGGCGGTTTTCGAAGGCGGTTTCCGGCGAGAGGCTCGGAGCTGGTTTGTCCACCCCTTCCAACATCGAGGCGACCGCCTGCAATCTCCCCGCAGTAGTGTGCAGGGGATCGTGCAGGGCGGACTCGACTGGGGGACCGCTGAGTTGTCGATTATCCATGACGCGTAAGCCGGAGTCGGGCGAGGCAGTCGTTCGAGGGCCAACGGCTGGACGCAGCGACAAAGACCCACTTTGCGGTCTAGCCGGACTACGCCACCAGCAAAACTAGGTCGCGCCAGGAGGAGCGGCAAACCGACCGCCCCTAAAGAACGAAGGTCGCCCGGCGGGAAGTACGCAGGCCGTACGGAATGCAACGAATGTGCGGATGATGCGGCGCAGCGCGGCAGTGCCGGTAGTTCGGCCTGTTTGTCCGGTCCGCCACCGCGGGCCGGGATGCAGTGAAACCGAAATGCAGCGAAACAAGGTAAGTAGAGGAGACAGGGAACCGGAGTGCCGCTCCGTTGACGCCTGCGCGGGGACGCTCCTAGAATCGACCCACGGTTGAGCATCCCGCCGATAACATGAGTGTCGTGCGATGCGAGTCCGTGCTCGCCAGCGCCAGCAGCGGTGCTCACCCGGCCCCAAGACGTTGCCCAGCCATGTTTTACTTGTCGGCCAATAATGGTCCGCAGACCGGTAGACGCTACGAGCTGAAGAGTGATCGTTGCGTGATGGGTCGGCATCCGGATTGCCATATCGTCATCGACGTCGGAGCCGTCAGCCGAAACCATTGCCAGGTGCTCCGCGAGGGGGAGCACTACTTCATCGAAGATCTTGGCAGCCGTAATGGCACCTTCCTCAACGAGGAAGCGCGCAAGATCGAAGGACGGCGGCCGCTGAAGGTGGGGGACCAGATTCGCGTCTGCGAAGTTACTTTCACGTTCCTCAGCGACACCCCGGTGGCAGCTCCTGCGGCTGTAACTCCGCTCCTGGAAGGCGCCGGGCTTGGGACGGTGTTGTTTGACGAGGAAGGGGCGCCGAGTTCGACGATCATGTCGAAGCTCGATGTCACCGGTTCCGTTCGAGGCGGCGGCATGCACGTGGCCGCGAGCGCCGAGGTGAAGCTGGCTGCCCTGATGGAGATCACGCAGAGCCTGAGCCGGGCGTTGGTGCTGGACGACGTGCTGCCGCAGTTGATTCAAGGTCTGTTTCGCATTTTTGTGCAGGCTGACCGCGGGTTTATCGTGCTCGAAGAGCCGGGCGGCAAGCTGGTGCCGCGCTGGGTTCGCCTGCGACGAGAAAATTCGACCGATTCGGTGCGGGTCAGTCGCACGATCATTCGCCACGTGATGGAATCGAAGGAAGCGATTCTTTCCGCCGATGCGGCGAGCGATCAGCGGTTTGAAATGAGCCAGAGCATCGCCGATTTCCGGATTCGGTCGATGATGTGCGCTCCGCTCCTCAATTCCGACGGCAAGGCGTTCGGAGCGCTGCAGATCGACACGCTCGACCAGCGACAGCGATTCCAGCCCGAGGACTTGGAACTGCTGGCGACCGTCGCAACGCAGGCGTCGATCGCCATCACCAATGCCCAGCTTCACGAAGCGGCGCTCAAGCAGCGCGAGCTCGAACGCGATATGAAGCTGGCGCACGAGGTTCAGCACGGCTTTCTGCCCGAGCATCCGCCGGCGCTTTCGGGCTATCAGTTCTACGATTTTTATCAGCCCGCCGACCAGATTGGGGGCGACTACTACGACTACATCCCGATGCCCGACGGACGGGTCGCGATTATCGTGGCCGACGTAGTCGGACACGGCGTAGCGGCGGCCTTGCTGATGGCGAAATTCTCCGCGGAAGCCCGATTTTCGCTCTTCAGCGAGGCGACTCCCGCCGCTGCGGTGACGCGACTGAACGAACGACTCAACGAGTTGAACCTGCAACGGTTCGTCACGATGATTTTGGTCGTGCTCGATCCGCTGGAACATCGCGCCACCGTGGTGAACGCCGGGCACATGGCTCCCCTGCACCGCAACGTACGAGGCGCGGTCGTCGAACCGGGAGAAAACATCGCCGGTTTGCCGCTCGGGATCACCGGCGGCATTGCCTACGATCAGTTTGAGTTCGAGATCCTGCCGGGAGAATCGCTGACCCTCTACACGGATGGGATCAACGAGTCGATCGACGCGAGGGGCGAGTTCTTTACGATCGATCGGATGCGGAAGATGCTGACCGAGCGCCGGGGTAGTCCGACAGAACTCGGTCAGGCGATTATCGAGGCTGTGACCCGCTTTCTGGGGCGGGCGCCGCAGAACGACGACATGTGTCTCGTCTGCTTTGGCAGGGTCGGCGGCACCGAGCCGCTGCCGTAGCTACGGGCGCTGGCCGCTCATTTGGGCCGGCGGCGAATCGTTTGCCGATTGGGCATGGGTGGTGGTGGTTGCAGGTGCCGCCATTGCTCCGTCAACCTGGCGAGCGAGGCGTCAAGATCGCTGGCGAAGCGAACGAAGGCTTCGTGGTCGACCACAATCCGGCCAACGCCTTCATCCTCGCACAGGATGGTCTGCAACGGTTGATAAGCCCCCTGGGTCACGGCCTGCTCCTTTATCGTTTGAGCCGCGCCTTGCTATCCCTGCGGCATTGTTGGACCGACTCAGCCGGTCCCACCCCTTCCCCTACCAGTTGTTCGCTGAAAGCGAAGCTATCTTATGGACGCTCTCCAAGAGGCGTAGGTTCGCGCGGGTTGTTACATTTCCCACTCTTGGATAACCACCCCAACGCTCCTCCCCTAAATGAAACCGGCAGCAGGCTGGTTGTCCAACCTACTGCCGCTCGTTTTGCGCAAGTCCGCACAGCGCTGAACGGCGAGGCTCGGAGTCCTCTCTATGCTTCGCCGCTCGGCCGTCGCAATTATTCCCGATCCGCCCGCGGACGATCCCCTTCGCGCGGTCGATCGCCATCTACGGGGCGGTCTCCACTCGCGGACGATCACCTTCCCGCGGACGGTCGCCCTCCTGACGTTCTCGATCGCGTGGTCGATCTCCTTCGCGACGCTCGCCATCCCGCGGACGATCGCCACGGGGGCGATCACCGTCCGGCCGACGTTCGCCGGCACCGGCTCGGAAGCGCTCGAACGTCTGGCGGACTTCCGCTTCGTCGACGAATCCGTCTGCGTTGCTATCCATGCGTTCAAAGAGCGGCTTCAACCGCTCGGGAGTCTCGTCCTTGCTGACTTTGCCATCGCCATTGGCGTCGGCCTCGCGGAGGCGGCGAACGAACTCGGCAATTCCAGGTGGCGGCCCCTCACCAGGCCGACCGCCGGCCAATCCAGGCATGAGCTCTTCGCGCGTCAGCTTGCCGTCACTATTACGGTCCAGTTTCGCCAGGGCAGCCGGGGCGTTCTTGATCTCCTCCGCCGAGAGTTCACCATCGGCATCGGTGTCCAGCGCGCGAATGATGGCCGGCGGACCGAACGGAGGACGCGGTGGTCCATCGCCGTCGGGTCGTCCGTCCGGACGCCGAGGGCCATCGCCACGCTGCCCGTCTCGCGGCCGATCCTGCATGGCGGCCGTCAGTTCTTCCTTGGAGAGCTTCTTATCGCCATCTTTGTCGCCGCGGCGGAGCAGGCGCTCAAACATCGCCTTCCGCTCGCCTTCGACTTCGTCTTCGGTGACATAGCCGTCCTTGTTGCTGTCGAGCCTGCCAAAAAGCTCGCCGCCGTCTTGCGCCCAGACAGGCCCCGCCGCTGCGAGTGCAGCGACTGCCGCCCAACGACCAAACCATTGCCGAGTCATAGCCGTCACTCCAAAACGTGCTTTCGAAGAAGTGGAACAACCGTATCGTGACGCTTTCCCCAACCACTTGCCAGCTTTGAAGATTCAAGAACTTGAAGACGACCCGAATTCAGTGGCGAACCGCCGACTTACCTGCCAACCGATCCCCACCGCAACCACGTTGCCAGGTAGGTAAACGCCGCCGGATCAGCCACTTAGATCGACATTGCCCCGACAGACGGAACTACCTATACTCGCAGAACGCGCGAGTTACTGGACCCTTCTCCGGAATGATCCGGAACTTGCGAACCACGTCCACGGATGGCACGTACAGTACGGGTCGAGGCGGTTTAACCGCTGCGACCTGCCAGGGAGGCAGAACCGGATCACGACGATCCACGCATCAGCCCACGCTTTGGGCACGGAATGGAGTCCTGACGGCTGTGCCGCTCCTAACGCGGTACGCATCAAAGCCATCGGAATACCTTACGTCTCCCGCGGCGAACCGCTGTTGCCCGAACGCAACGTGGTTGTCTTCTGGCAACATCTCTGGGCGGATTAATGCGTGGCTAAGTACCTGCCCGCTAAGGCCGTTGCATTCGGCCGGGACGCTGGGAAACGATACAAGAGGCCACACGAGAATAAGGTTGAAAGCAGGCTAAGTCGCGGACGATAAAGAGTGCTACTTCAGTGCTAGCGATCGCGAAGTCGCCCAATAGCGACGGAGAGCTCTTCCGACACGGACAGCGACGCCTGCGTTCCAATTGACGTATACTGGGAGGACGAACAACTTCGGCAATTTTGGCTCGGGCGGAGTCCCAAGCCAAACGCATGACCGCCAGACCCGGCAGCTCGCCTTGAGCGAGTGATGGCCTTGCGAGACCGCTGAAGCGTCTCACCCTAGTAGGATCGAAAGTTCGGTACACAGGAAGTTTGAACAGCGGTAGTCGGCGTCCAACTACTTGGCGCCAGGGAGCTTTTGCTTCCGTCACGCTGTCCTTGGGAGAGACGAGCGATGTACATTTACGGCACCAACCACATTCACGCCGCCCATTCGGTCAGCGCCCCGCATCGCGCTGCCGGAACTCAGGCTGCCGGACCGGCGTACCGCACGTCGGGAGTCGACCAGTTGGACATCTCGCCTGAAGCCGACCTGATCAACCAGGTGCACAGCATGCCCGACATCCGGGCGGACCGTGTCGCCCAGATCAAGGCCCAGATCGCCTCCGGCGCTTACGAGACGCCCGAAAAGATCGATATGGCTCTAGAACGCCTGCTGGACGAGTTTGCTTAGTGCATTTCCCGGTGCTTCCACCGGGTTAAACTGCCCGCTAGCGGCCGACTTACGTCGGCCTGGCGATTCGCCCGCCTTGTTAATGGGGGGCAACCACCTAGAATGGACTGATAGCTATCAGCGGCACTTATGTAGCTGGCCGCTGCCAGCTCTCCTCTGCAACGATCTCCAGTCCCTTTTGGTGGTGTAATGTCGTCGGATGCCTCGCTCGAACGTGTGCCAGTCTCGCTTTCACCGCGGGATCGGTTCGTCGAGTATCTGCAAAGCCGAGGCATGCGAGTCACTCAGCAGCGGCTGGCTCTGGTCGACCATGTCTTCAGTCGGCACGAGCACTTTGACGCCGATCAGCTCATGGAGCAGCTCCCCTCGAGCGGCAAGCCGGGCCATATCAGTCGGCCGACCGTCTATCGGACGCTCACCGAGTTTGTGGACGCCGGTCTGCTACGCAAGTTTGTCCTGAACGGTCGCGCGGTCTACGAGCACGACTACGGCTACCCGGCCCACGACCATTTCCATTGCTCGGAGTGCAACCGGCTGTTCGAATTCACCAGCCCGGAGCTGCTGGCCATTCTGGAAAACATGGCTCGCGAGCACCGTTTTCGCGCCAACGGCCATCGTCTGATCATCAGCGGCACCTGCGAGGAGTGCGTCAAAGCCAGACGCCGCCAGCACAGCCGCATGAACATGATCTAATCGGTCGCCGGCACGTTCCGCTCGAGCACTCGCGCCGCCAATCCGCACAAGGCAAAGCCAAACGCGTTCAGCACGCCGTGCGTCTGGATCATCACCGGTATGCTGAGCCAGGTGGCTCCCGTGAATTCGCCCACAGCGTAGACACCAGCCAGCCCCATCGCCGCCGCCAGCGCCACGGACGAGATCAGCTGAAGCATCGCCCGGTTTCCATTGCGCGATCGGAAGCCTTCTCGCGCCTGTAGCCAGGCCACCGTCAAACTCGCCCCCGCCAGGATGATGGCTGCCCCGACTTCGATGTGCGGCGAGAGCGAAATCCCCACGCCGACCGCCGGCACTCCCAGGACAATCGTCGCCAGGAGCAACTTGCCCCATCTCAGCGTTCGGCTGCCAACGGCAAGGCCAGCGAGAATCGGCAGAGCAAACCCCGCGAAGTGGAAATGCACGCCCGTAAGCAGCACGATTTCATGACTGAAGTCTTGCGGTCGCAAGCCAGCCCGCGACAACACCACCCAACCCGCTCCCACCGGCAGCAACAGGAGCGCTGCGACCATTGCCGTCGAACGGTTGACCGGCCAGCCGACCCTCCACAAAAGTCCCACGCCCGCCAGCGACAGAACTAGGGTCGTAACGAGCCACGGAACCGCGAGCGTCGCCGCAATCAGCCCCTGCTCGAACCAAAAACTGGCAACGAAGCCCAGCACTGCAGGCGCCCACAACCACCTACCAATCTCGATCGCTCTCCGCTCGAGACCTGAACTCAATCGTGCCCGGATCAACTCCAATCCTAGCGGCACAATGATCGTCGGCCCCAGGACCAAGATCCAAACAACTAGCGCTGGCTTCACCAGAACAAGCGACGCCCAGGCAATTCCTCCCAACAACAACGTAAGAGGCAACGATCCCGTTCGAGGTTCGCCGATCGATGGATTCACCGAGGTCCTGAGCATCGGATTGCTACGCTTTCTGCTCGACGAGCTTGTTTCCGTGAGATCCTTGCGGCTCGACCGCCCGCCGCATCTCCGCAGCCGAAAGACGCCGGAATCGGGCCTGCTCATAGCGAGTGTACGGATATCCCAGCCGCGCCAGCCAATGCCTCGGACGCGAAACGGCAAGCAGGTCGTACCAGACTTCGCCGGTCTCTCGATCCCACTCCACCAAGAACCGTTCCTCGCCCGTTTCCGGATGATCGGCGATCGTTCCGTAAGCAAATCCGAAACGTCGAACTCCTGCCGAAGTCTCCTCGTCGATCACATACACGATCCGCGCTGGAAACAGCATCCACAGTCCGAGCGGCCTGGCGTGATAGAGCACCCCTGCGATTTTGCCCACTTCAATCGGACAATCGGGCCAGCAGAGCTTCGCCACGGCCGCGGGAAACATCCGCCACTGCCGAATCGCTTCGCAAGCTCGGCCCAGGAGTACGCGTTCCCGGTCGCAGTTCCACCCGCGCTCCACTACCGGCGAAGAACCGCGTGTGCATCCGACAGCGGCGTAGGTAAAGGGCGAATCGCCTACCGCCTCCAGATGGCTTCGAATTTGTTCGTCGGTCGGCTTGCGGAAGGTAAACATAGTTCGGCTCCGAGCTTCAGACCGTGCTGCCACGCTCCTCTTAACCGGCCTCACAAACAAAGAATCGGAAGCAGCGGACGAATCTCCCGGCAGACTAGAGAATGCCGACGGGCGTCGGTTAGAATAGCCGACGCAAGTTCGCTTCCCAACGTTCCCGGCTCATCCTAATCGCTGCTTGCACACAGCTCGTCTATGTATTTGCTCGAAAATCCGGTGATGCAGCGGGAACTGCTCGTCAACCTCCGCATGGGGCGGGCGTTTATTCTGTTGCTGGTCTATCAGGTGCTGCTCGGCGCCGTGGTCTACTTCGCTTGGCCCCAAGATGCCCAACTCGACCTGACCGAGGGTTCCTCATCGCGCCAACAAGCGAAGGGCCTCGTCGACCTGTTCTTCGTCGGCCAGTACGTTCTCGCCTCGATGATGGCCCCCAGCTTTGCCGCCGGGACAATCACGGGCGAAAAGGAGCGTAAGACCTACGAAATGCTCCTGGCCAGCCCGCTCAAGCCGACGGCGATCATCCTCGGCAAGCTGGTCGCCTCGCTCACGCACCTGGCCGTGCTCATCTTTGCCTCGTTGCCAATCGTCATGCTCTGCCTGCCGCTGGGTGGCGCGCAGGTCTACGAGGTGCTCGCCGCCTACGTGGCACTCATTGTTTCGGTAATCAGCTTCGGCATGATCAGCGTCGCTTGCAGCGCCTACTTCCAGCGCACGAGCGCGTCGCTCGTCGTGTCGTATCTCATCATCCTGCCGTTCGCGATTCTCGGAGCGATCGTCTGGATGTCGATGTCCTCCGGCGAACTCGCTCCGATCCGCTTGTTTCTCATTCTGACCGTCTTGCCCGCTTCCGCCCTGATTCTCTTCCTGCTTTTGTTCTTCAACACCAGCAACTTGCTCCTCCATCCACCCGATGTCGGCGCGGAGGGCAAGGATGTAGTCGATCTCGAGCAAGAGGCCCAGCAGGCGGTGGGGCTCGTCATCCAACGCGACCAGTTCCCCGACAAGCTCTTCGCGCCTCCCAAGCGTGATGACCTGATGGAGGACAACGCCAACCCGGTCTACGACAAGGAAATCCGCAGCGAGATCTTCAGCCAAGGCACGCTCATGCTGCGGCTGGTGATTCAGGTGAGCATGTTGCTCGCCCTGCCCTTCATGGCCGTCTGCTTGTACCTCTGGCCGCAGTACGCGCCGTGGTACATCTGCTACGTGGTGATGTTCAACATGCTGGTCGGCCCCGTCTTTTCTTCGGGCAGCGTCACCAGCGAGCGCGAGCGCGAGACGCTCGACCTACTCCTGACCACCGTCATCACCCCATGGCAAATCCTTTGGGGCAAACTGATCGCCGGGCTGCGCGTCTCCAGCGTGCTGACGCTCTTCCTCGTCTGGCCGGTGCTGCTGGCCTGTGCGATGGTCTCGCTCTACTGGCGCAACCTCTCGTCCGTGGGCGCTTACCTGCTCATCGTGCTGTTGACCTGCTTGACGACGGCGGTCATCGCCCTGTTCTGCTCGGTCCTGTTTCGCAAAACCTCGACGAGCATGATGACGTCCTATCTGGTCGTCATCATCCTGTTCTGCGCGCCGCTCGCCGTGCGTTACTTTGCCGAGACCTTTTTCCCGAACCATCCAAACACGCCAGCCGTGGCGCAGGCAGGGTTCACGAGCCCCTTTGCCGCGGCGTTCGCGGTGCCCTTGGATGTGGGACTGAATAGCAGCGAGCCGGTCGATGAGCAGCAGGCGATCGGCAACTGGCGACTGTTCGGCTACTATGTCGCCTTCACGCTGGGAATGAACGCCTTCCTGTCCGGCACGATGATGTGGCTGTTCAACGTCCGCTGGCGCGTGGCCGGTTAGAGGCGGACGCGATTCGTTACAGGTTACAGGAGTTTCAGGTTACACACGGACCGTCCCGACAGACGCGGCCCAATTTCAAACCTGTACCTTGCAACCTGTAACCCGTTCCCAATCGCTCCTTAGTCGGCGACCCGATAGAACCCGCCCGACTTCGTCCGTCCGTTCGAGCCGCCCGAACCCAGCGGGTTGTACTGGCCGAGCGTCTGCTCGAGCATGTCGTCGAACACCGTCGATGGATCTTCTTTCACGATCAGCCGGTCGCCCGGTTGCAGTGCGTAATCAAATTCGGGAGCGACGAGCTTCTTGCCGCGGTCATACTCGACCGTCATGCGATGGACGGCGCCGTTGGCGAGCGACCGATGGAGCTCGATCTTGGAGCGGCGAAACTTCTCGAGCGCCTCCGTCTCCTTCAGCGCCTGCTGCGTCGTGACTGTTCCGGTCAGCGCCCGCTGGACGCGTGTCGGCTGACCGCTCTCCGGGTGCAATTCCACGGCATACTTGGCCATCGGAGCCGCCGCAGCGGAACCACCGTCCTTCACCACCTCCGCCCGCGGATCTTCGTTCAGCACCGGCTTGAACATGCTGCAGCCGCCGCCGGTGGAAGCGGCGGAAACCAGCGCGAGGGTGCAGAACAAACGGCAGGCGTAACGGGTGGCGTCCATGACGATCATCTCCCGACAACTCGGAGGAGTAACGGGCAATCGCGCCCGCAAAGTCTTCCCATCCTTCCGAATCGTCACGAGGATAATCGGCCCCTACGACCCGCAACTTCAACCCATTTGTCAAAAAGCACCAAAATGCGAACAGCCGGCGGGCAACACCCGCCGGAGAACCGCCGCTAAAGCCTATTTCCCCCTGGGAGCCCATCCGGTGGGTCTCCGGAGCGTGTTACGCTCCGGCTAAGGGCCCATTCTGCTAGCCCATGCCCGCTAGCTGGGTGGCCCGCCACACGCGCTGGATCGCAATCATATACGCCGCCGTGCGCATGCTCTCACGGTGCTGGTTCGCCTCCTGAAACACCGCTTCAAACGCCGTCGTCAGTTGCCGGTCCAGCTCCTGGCGGACCCGGTTCAGGCCCCATTTGTAGTATTGGAGGTTTTGCACCCACTCGAAATAGCTCACCGTCACGCCCCCGGCGTTGGCCAGGATGTCGGGCAGCACCTTGATCCCCTTCGCCGAGAGAATCTCATCCGCGTCTGGATCGATCGGCGCATTGGCCGCCTCGATGATCAGCGGCGCCTGGATGCGACCCGCGTTCTCCTTGGTGATCACTCCGCCTAGCGCCGCCGGAATGAGCAGATCGACATCCAATTCGAGCAGTTGAGCGTTGCCGATCCGCTCGGCTCCCGTGTATCCCTGCAACACACCCTTGTTCTGCAGCGAGTATCGCAGCATCGCCGGCACATCGAGCCCAGCCGGGTTGTAGTAGCCCCCGGTATGGTCGCTGATGGCGACAATCTTGTAGTCCGACTCGTACATGAACTTGGCCGCGTGCGAACCGACATTGCCGAAACCCTGCAAAGCGACACGCGTGTCTTTCGGCTTTTTTCCAAGCATTCCCAACCACTTGTACGCCAGAATCCCCACGCCGCGGCCCGTCGCTTCCTCACGCCCTTCGGCGCCGTAGTGCTCGACCGGTTTGCCAGTGACGACGGCCGGGTTGAAGCCGTGATACTTCTCCCACTGATTGCGAATCCAAGCCATTTCCCTGGCCGAAGTGCCCATATCGGGAGCTGGAATATCGGTATCCGGGCCAATCACGTCGTGGATGCCATCGACAAACCGCCGCGTGATCCGCTCCATCTCCTTCACGCTGAGGCTGCGCGGGTCGATTGCAATGCCTCCCTTGGCTCCGCCGTAGGGCAAATCCACCACGGCGGTCTTCCAGGTCATGAGCGTGGCCAGTGCGCGCACTTCGTCCAGGTCGACCTCCGGATGGTAGCGCAGCCCACCCTTCATCGGGCCTCGCGAGTCGTCGTGCTGCACCCGATAGCCAATGAAGGTCTCTAGCCGACCCGAATCGAGCTCGACGGGAATCTGAACCTGGACCTCGCGTTTCGGCGTGAGCAACAGCTTGCGCGTCGACTCGTCCAGGCTCAGCCGATCTGCGGCGCGTTCGAAATAGAGGCGAGTCGACTCAAAAGCTTTCATGATCCCTCCCCTGCCCCGTCAAGAAACATCAGTCCCGGTTAATTCTACTACGCATCCCGCTTGCGGCTGGATGCAACCCGCTGGCCCCTTTGCCTCTCCGGCCTCATGTGCCTGCTGCAATGACCACCGTTTACTCCGGCGACCAACGGTGCGGAGTTTCACCTTGCGGTTCTGCCGCTCCTCGTCTGCTGTCCAGCGCTTCGAGGATGGCCTGACCGACGGGGTGTTGATTTACTACCCAGGTTTATCAACACCCACCCCGGGTACAGGGGCCCCCAACTTGTTGATTTACCTCCCGGGTTTTGCAACACCTGGCCACCCGACCGACGCTCCAAGTTGAGCTTCAAACCGCGCCTCTCCGTCTTGCACCAATGGGAAACGCTCCCCCCTTAGTGCGACAGGGACCTCGTACGGGCGAGACCTGCCTCGCCCAAAGGCAGACGCAATACGCAAAATATCAAGTTCTTTAATTCTTGTCAACAAACACGACAATTCCCTCAACTAGCCGAGTCGGCGGGGATATCGACGTGCTAAACCGTCGGAAATCGGTCCCCGACCACCCTGGAAGGGGCCGGGCGGGAAACCGTTGCTTTGCACCATTTGCATGCCCGCGATACATTAGTAACTAGAGGCGTCTGCTCGATTTCCGGCCCGGCCCCGCCCGCCTTCGCCAGGCCGATTGTCCTGTCTCGTAGCGCGCTTGCCCTGCGGCCCCCGGAACGGCCGCAAGTCGCCGGCGCGCGGGAACCACCCGTACATGTCTGTCTCGATTCCTGCATTCTGGAAACTCCTCGCCGATAGCCGTCTGCTCGCTCCTCAGCAGTGTCAGCAACTGGCAACCGACTTTGCCCAGCTGAAGGGTTCGCCGACCGAGGGGAGTGCGCGTCCCTTGGCCGAATGGCTCGTGTCGCGCAATGTCCTCAGCCGGTATCAGACCGCGATCTTGCTCGCCGGTCGTTCTGGCCCGTTCTACTACGGCGATTACAAGGTCTACGACCGCGTCGACAAGGGACGCCTCGCCGGCTTGTTCCGCGCCGTTCACATTCCGACCGGCCATCCCGTTCTGCTGCAGTTTCTCGCCGGGGACATCATCCGCGATCCCAACCGCTGGGCCGCCGCCGCTCAGGAGACTCTCGCCGCATCGAACATCGTCTCCCCCTTTCTGCCGCGCTACTACGAACCGGTTGACCTGCAGACCTTCAAGTTCGTCGTCCTCGAGGACCTCCGCGGCGTGGCGGTCGAAGATCGACTGCAAGGCGGCCGGCTCCCGCCAGCCGAAGCCTGCCGCATCGTGCGCATGGCGGCGGTGGGACTTGCGCAGATGCATGCGGCGGGTCGAGTCCACGGCGATATTCGCCCGGGCAACCTGTTCCTCGATACGACGACGCCCAACCACCCCGGCCACACCAAGCTGCTCTACGAAGCGCACCAGGCTCCGGGGCCCGTGAACTTTGCCGATGTCGATCCTGCTGGTCGGCTGGCAAAGATGGCTGATTACCTCGCGCCCGAGCTGATGCAGCCCGGTCGGGCGCCCGATCCTCTGAGCGACGTCTATGCGCTCGGTTGCACGCTGTACTCGCTGCTGACGGGCAACCCGCCGTTTGCCGGCGGAGATCTGCGACAGAAATTTCAGCGGCACGCGACCGAAGCCATTCGGCCGCTCGAGGCCTTCGGCATCAGCCCGCCTCTGTCGCAGCTCGTACCCTATCTCATGGCGAAGAACCCGGGGGTTCGCTTCCAGTCGGCGGCGATGGTGGCCGAGCAGCTTGCTCCGCTCGTCGATCCCGCGCTCGTGAACAGCTATCCCACCGCCGTTCCGCCGACGCTCCCCAACTACGACAACTGGCTCCGGCAGAAGCGGCAGCACATGGCGCCGCCGCAGCCCGCTTTTGGCGCTCCTGCGGCTCCGGCCGTCAACCTGAATCTCGGTGGCGGCGCCCCCGTCGTGGCTGCCCCTGCTCCGGCAGCTCCCGCGTTTCCGGCGGTGGGCGTCAACCTGAATACCGGTTCCTCGGGAGGTGGCGGCTCGGCCGCCGCCATCTATGCCCGCCGCAAAGCGCAGAAACAGCGCAACATGATCATCGGCAGCGGTCTCAGCCTCGTGCTGCTGCTGGTGCTCGGTTTTGTCGGCTGGAAATTTATGGGGGCCGCCGCGGACACCGATCTGGACGACACGGTGGCCATGACCGACGACAGCGACGCGTCGCCCGACGTCGAACCGAGCACGGCCCCGCCGATCACTCCCACGACCAATACCGCGCCCGTGCCTGGCGGGGCGACCAACTCGGGTTTGCCTGGCAGTGCGCCGCTTGCCGGCAGCGGCAGCGGCCCGATCGAAATCGTTCCCGACGATGGCGAGCTGCTCTGGGCCTCTCCCACCAGCGGCCAGCCACCGTCGTTTCGCCTCGTGCCGCTCGACGGTCAGGCGTTCATCGCCGCCCGTCCGAGCGAGATCCTGGCCAGTCCCGACGGCGCGAAGACCCTCGACGCCCTCGGCCCATCGTTCGCCAGCCAGCGCGAAGCCTGGGAAAAGGCCTCCGGCTTCCAGCTGAGCGAAGTGAAGCAAGTCATCCTGTCGCTGCATCCCAACGACGCGAAGTTCCCGCGTGTCTCGCTCGTCGTCACGCCCAAGGAGAAGCTCTCGCGCGAGCAACTGCTCCAGCGCTGGGGCAACCCTGCCGAGGCGAAGGAAGGGGAAGCAACCTACTACACCGGCGCCGGCTGGGCGTTCTACTTGCCCGCCGACGCCGGCGACGACGCCACGTTCCTGATGGGAGACGTCGCCGATGTGAAGGAAGTCGCCAGCTCGAAGCGTAGCGCCCCGCCGCTCATGCTCAACATGGAACGGCTCCGCAAGGGCATGGACGACGACCGCCACTTCTCGCTGCTGTTCCGTCCCGCCTTCCTGTTCAACGACGACGGCGAGCCCCTGTTTGCCGGCGAACGAGCCAAGGTGAAAGAGCCGCTCCGCTGGCTCCTCGGCGACGGAGTCGAAGCGGGGCTGGTGAGCATGCATTTTGGAAGCGAGTTCTACTTCGAGTCGCGGATGCTCGGTTCACTCAGCAAGGACAAGTACCAGCTTGCCAAGGAAATGCGCGAGCGGTTGCAGGAAGTTCCCAATCGCCTGACGGACTACTTCGTCACGCTCACGCCTCCGCCGTACTGGAAGAAGCTTTCGTTCCTCTATCCGCAAATGGTGGCCAGGCTGCACGACAACATGCGAGTGGGCGTCGAGAGCGAGCAGGCCGTGGTCAACAGCGTCCTGCCCGCCGCGGCGGCTCACAACCTGGTCCTGGGTGGTGAATTGCTCATCGCCACCGCGCCAGGGGCCACCGCCGTCGCCGGTCCTGCGGCTCCAGCGGCCACAGGTCCGAAGACGATCGAGGAACTGCTCAACCAGAAGACGACGCTCACCTTCGACGCCATGGCGTTCGACTCGGTGATGGCCCAGCTGCAGTCTGACGGCCAGGAACTCGCCAAGGGAACTCCCTTCGGTAAGGGCGGTCCGAGCGAGTTCACCATCAAGATTCTCGGCAACGACGATCTGCGCCCCGAAGGAATCACCCAGCAGCAGACGGTTCGCGATTTCAAGCAGGAGAACAAAACGCTCGCCGAGATCCTCACCGCCATGGTCATGAAGGCCAACCCGGTGACGACCGTCAAGGAACCGACCGAGACCGACCAGAAGCTCATCTGGGTGGTGGGTCCTGATCCGGATAATCCGAGCAAACAGATGGTGCTGATCACCACCCGCAGCGCCGCCGCCCGGAAGAACTACAAGTTGCCCGACGTCTTCGTACCGAAGGGGTAAGATTGAAATATCCCAATGACCTAAACCCCAATGACCAAAGCGGCAAAGCCATTTTGCTGACCCTTTGGTCATTGGTGCTTGGGCATTGGTCATTCAGCCGTAGGTTTTCAGTCCCACACAAACGGCGATAGCAAAGCACCGTGCCACCCTTCTCCATCACCTGCACGACCTGCAAGACGCGGCTGAAGGTTCGCGACGCTTCCGCCATCGGGCAGATTCTCGCCTGCCCGAAATGCGGCGGTTTGGTGATGGTGAAGCCGCCGGACGACCCCGCCAACGGTCCGAGCGACACGGCAGAGACACGGCCCGATATTTCGACGATCACCCCGCGTCCGGTCGTCGAGTATCGCCCCGATGACACACTGCCGGCGACGAACTTCGAAGATATCGACTCGATTCTTTCGGACGCTCCGCCGCGACCACGCGATCCCCTGCCGGGTTCGAAAAAGGCCCGCGTCTCGATCAACGACGCCGCCGGCCAATCGGCCGTCACGCTCGGCGGCGCTTCCGCAGTGCGCAAGGGCACTACGAAGCCGAGCGGCGACGCCGTCGAATCCCCTCCCGCAGCAACCACCGGATCGTCCTCGACGATTCTCCCTGCCCCGCTTCCCGCCGACGGTTCATCGCTCAGCGCCAAGGGCGGCTCCAAGGTGACCGGCTCCAAGGTGACCGGCTCCAAGGTCGTGAAGTCTCCGAGCGAGCTGCGCAAGGCAGCCCCCGTCGAGCAGTGCGATCCTGCAACGATTGCCGCCGCCGTGGCCCCGACCGTCAGCGGCGGAGCGTCGGCCAGCGATTCGACCGGCGAGGGCACGTCCCCCTATCCGTTTGCCGGCGATGCCTCCGCCCTTCCCGCCGAAGCGATCAAGACGAGTTGGTGGCACTGGCCGTTGATCACGGCCGCGGTCGGCGCTGGCGTCCTGCTGGCGGTCTCAGCCGTCTACCTGTCGTTTGTGCTGCTGAGCCCCTCGCCGCAGCCCATCGCCAAGGTTTCGGCAGTTCCACCGACAACCACCGAGCCCACCGCCGACCAAGAACCGGCCCAGGCCGAGCAGACCCCAACCGCGGAACCGACGGTACCACCAGCCGCCCCCGCGCTTCCTGTCGACGAGAGCGATACCGCTCCCGCACCCGCCAAGCCCGTCGACCCGATGCCGCCGACGGAGCCCGCCGACGAGGCGGTTGCCGCCGCCACTCCGCCCGCTCCTGGACGTCAGCCCGCCGCCGGAGGAGACCCGCTCGGCATCCTCCCGGAAGCAGCCCCCGAACCGAAAAAACCGACCGAGCCGAAGACCGTCGATCCGCTCGCCGGTTTTGGCAACTTGATCGACGCCCCCACCGCCGACCCGATCCCCGTGGAGCAATCCAGCGGAACAGCGGGCGTCGACCTGAGCGACGTTGAATCGTCTGCCGGCAGCGAGTCCCGTCCCAGCCTGCGGCGCCCCGAGCCACGCACGGTCGACGTCGCCGCGCGCCTCGCCGACCCGCTGCCCGCCATCGAGGTGGACGGCGTTCCGCTCACGGACTACCTGCGGTTCTTCCAGGACCTGAGCACGATCCCGATCACGCTCCAGCCCGACGCCCTGTGGTTCGCTCGTGCAACTGCCACTTCGAACGTGAGAACGAAGGGCCAGAACCTATCGGTGGCCGACGCTCTGACCGGTGGTCTCAAGCCGCTGGGCCTCGAGTTCCAGCCGGTTGAGGACCAACTCGTCGTCCGCCTGATCGAGCCATCGCCGCTTCCCAAGATCCAATACCCCATCAAGGATCTCGCCGCCGGCGACGAGCAGCAGGCTGCCCTGCTGGCCGAATGGATGCAGTCCCTCGTTCAGCCGCAATCGTGGGGCGAGGGGCTCGGCAACCTGACGGTGAACAAAGACACGATCGCCACGCAGCAAACCCGCGCGATCCATTCGGAACTGCTGCAGCTCTTCGAGAAGCTACGCGTTGCCCGCGGCCAGCGACCGCTTAGCCGATTCGATGCCACCAACTTCAGCCTCGAAACCCGTCTCACACGGGCCAAGGCCAAACTCGAGACGCCTATCAAGCTCAACTTCAGCCAGCCCACGCTGCTGACCAAGATCGTCGACCGGCTGGAAGAAGCCGCGGGCATTCGCATTCTGATCGACTGGCAAAGCCTCGAAACCGCCGGCTGGAATCCCGACGGCGAAGCGACGCTGCTCGTCGAAAACAAACCGCTCAGCGACGCCCTCACCCAGCTGACCGAGCGGATGGACCTCACCTGGCGGGCGATCGACGCCACCACGTTCGAGATCCTCACTCCTCAGGCCGCGGCTCAGAAGCTGGAGCTGGAGTTCTATCCACTCCCCGAGGCCCTCATCGCCGCAACTGCTGCCGACGAAGGAGAAGCGCTCCTCGCGCGGCTGCGGTCGACGCTCGGCGACGATCATTTCCGCGAAGCGGACGGCCGCTGCGACCTGCGCTACGACGTGGCGAGCAAGCACCTGCTCGCGTCCTTGCCGCAGCCGCTGCAGCAGAAGCTGGCGGCCTTGCTGGCGGAGGCGCCCGCTGGGGATTCGACTGCGGAAGTGAAGTAGGCGGACGCTGATCGCGGCCGCTCAACGCAGTATTGGGCTCTTCTCGCTTTTCTCCGGAGGCTGTTAGCCTCCGGCTGTGGACACACTCAGACAGGCAGTCGACTACAGCGACTTGTTGAGGGCCTTGGCGACCGCCTTGCAGCGGGTCATGGTGTCGTTGAACTGATCGAAGTTCAGCGACTGGTAGCCATCGCTCAGCGCCCGTTCCGGATCGGGGTGCACTTCCAGGATGATCCCGTCCGCTCCGGCCGCGATCGAGGCGACTGCCATGTCGGGAACCATGTAGGTGTGCCCGGTGCCGTGGCTGGGATCGATCACGATCGGCAGGTGCGTCTTGTGGCGCAGGTACGGCACCGAGGCTAGCGGCAGCGTGAAGCGCGTGTGGGTCTCGAACGTGCGAATGCCCCGCTCGCAGAGCATCACGTTCGGGTTGCCTTCGTTCAGGATGTACTCAGCCGCCAGCAGCAGCTCGTCCATCGTGGCGCTGGCGCCGCGCTTGAGCAGCACCGGCTTGCCCGACTTGCCGACGGCTTCCAGCAGGCGGTAGTTCTGCATGTTGCGCGCTCCGACCTGTAGCACGTCGGCGTAGCGGGCCACCAGGTCGACGTCCTCCGTCGCCATCACTTCGGTGACAATCGCCAGCCCCGTCTCCTCGCGGGCCGCGGCGAGCAGCTTCAGACCCGCTTCCTTCATGCCCTGGAAAGCGTACGGGCTGGTGCGCGGCTTGAACGCTCCGCCGCGGAGCGCCGTGGCGCCGGCCGCCTTCACCGCCCGAGCGGTGCTCATGATCTGCTCTTCGCTCTCGACCGAGCAGGGCCCCGCCATCACGCCGATCGACCCGGCGCCGACCTTCATGTTCAGGACCGACACCTGCGTCGAATCCTTCTTCACCTCGCGGCTGGCCACCTTGTAAGGCGCCAGGATCGGCACGATCTCCTCGACGCCCGGCCCGCTGGCGAGCGATTCCTTCGTTTCCGGCCGCTTCTCACCGATGGCGGCGATGACCGTCCGCTCGGCCCCTTGAATCACGTGGGCCTTCAAGCCGAGTGATTCCACCCGCTCAGCCATGTGCTTGATTTGTTCGGGGGTGGCCCCCTTTTCCATGACGACGATCATCGAAAACAGCTCTCGTAAAGGTGACGGGTGTCGGGCGTTCATCGGCCTTGTCTCCAGGCGAGCCGGCGACCGCCGACGGCGACAAAAGTCGCCTCCAGCCGTTCGCTACGACAAGAACCGGAGTAATTCGCTCAGGCCAACCGGGCCCCGCCGAGGTCGGCCAGGCCACAAAAAAACCCCGAGCGACCATTCGGTCCTCGGGGCTCGGATTTTTCAGGTATCGGTCGTCTGACTACAAACCTGCCGCGGCCCCTCGGACTTGCCGGGGAAAATAAAACCGCCAGAAGTAGCCAAAAAACCGTTGCATAAGCCGTATTATGCTCCGCCGCTCGCCCGATGCAAGAGCGCTCGGCGAGCTAGCACACCCTTAAACGTTGATCTCGTAGCCTTTCCGCTGCTCACGCTTCAGCCAGGCGTTCGCCGCGTCATCCCCCTCGATTTGCTCGGTTTCGGGGTTCCACTTCAGCTTCCGGCCGAGGCGAATGGCGATGTTGGCCAGGTGGCAGGTCGTCATCGCCCGGTGATGGGTGTAGACGTCCGAAATCGGCTGTTCCCGGCTGGCGACGCACTCGAAGAAGTTGGCCATGTGGTTGCCGGGCTTCTTCCCCTTGTAGAGCTTGATGATCGCGTCTTCCGGCAGCGGATCGTCCTTCAGGGCGTCGACCGCCGTGCCCCGCAGAGCGCCGCGGCTGACGAACAGCGATCCCTTGGTCCCTTCGATCGTGATGCCGTTCTCCGTGTCGTGACGGATCGTCATCTCGACGTGGTTCGGGAACTCGGCGGTGATCATAAACTCGGTCGCGGTGTTGTACTGGTTGTCTACGGTCGGATGACCGTCCTTCAGCGGCACCGGATGCACCGCCGTGCCGTGCACCGTCAGCGGGCCGCTGTTGTCCATGCCGATCGCCCACTGGGCGATGTCCACATGGTGAGCGCCCCAGTCGGTCATCTTGCCCCCCGAGTACTCGTACCACCAGCGGAACTCATAGTGCATCCGGCTGTAGGGATACTTCCCCTTCGACGGCAGCGACACATAGTCAACCATCGGCGCCTGCCCCAGCCACATGTCCCAGTTCACCGTGCTGGGCACTTCTGCCTTCGGCAGCGGCGGGCTCGTCGGACAGGTGCCGATCGCACACTGCACCTTCTTGATTTCGCCCAGCCGACCAGCGTGGCACAGGGCGACCGCCGTGAGGAACTGCTGCTTGAACTTCCCCTTCTCGGCCGACATCTCGCTCCGCTGCTGGGTGCCGACCTGGAACACCCGGCCGGTCTCCTTCAGCACCTTGATGATCTGCTTGCCTTCGTCGATCGTCAGCGTCAGCGGCTTCTCGCAGTACACGTCCTTGCCGGCCTGCATCGCTTCAATCGCGATCTTGCTGTGCCAGTGATCGGGCGTGACGATCGTCACCACCTTGATGTCGTCCCGATCGAGCAGCTTGCGATAATCCTCGTAGACGTCAACCTTCCGATCGCGCCCCGCCTTCCCTTGGATCTCGCCGACGCGGGCCTTGGCCTTGTCGGTCATGGCGCTGTCGACGTCGCACACCGCCACGCAATCGCCGAAATTCAGGGCCTGCGGGCCGACGGCGTTCCAGCGGTCACCCACGCCGATGCAACCGATGATCGGCCGGTCGTTGGGCGAGCGAGTCTTGGCGTCCTGTCCGATGACGGGCGAGTTGTGGAAGAAGTACGGGACACTCACTGCGGCCGCTGTGGCTGCGCTGGTCTGTAGAAACTGACGACGCGATGCTTTCGATGGCGACATAGGTCCAAGGTCTCGCAACGTGGAAGAGGTATCGGAGCACAGGGCGGCGATCGCCCGGCAATCAGGCCGTTTCAAGGCAATCGATGAACGCCTGGCCAACTGGCCACCAGTCTACTGGCAGAAAACCGCGCCTACCACATTCAGAGCGAAAAACCCACACCACCGCGTGTCCTCCCCGTAGCTGAATTCGCCAGAATTCAGAAGCCGCGCGAGTAATCACACCCCTCAAACTCCCATTCACTCATCACCCTCCCTCGGCGAATATCGGCGCAAGCTGCGGATCTCCCAAACATCGCGTACTCGTCATCCACCAGCGGCAAACTTCGCTCCCTAAACTTTCCCAGCGCCGCGTCTGTTCCCCGCCTCGACCAAAACCACTTGCGTCATCGAGGTGTTGATAAACCACCCCGGTTTTTCACCACTCACCCGGACCCCAGGGGACCCCAACTCGGTGAAAAACCTCCCGAAATTTTGAACACCCGCAAGTCGTAAGTAACCAACCGCCCCGCACCCAAACTCGCACATCGAGAAGCAATCAAGGGAAGATTGTTGTCCATAAAACCGCACCACCATCACACCACAACCACACTAACTTATACATAAGTTTACACAAATAAACCTGCTTCGTCAATCATTCAGACTACCCACTCTCCCATTCCACCAGCCTCCCCAAGCCCGCTTCCCCGCCAAGCGGCTAGAATCACAACCAGGACCCAAACGGCCGCCCGAGCCGCCAGGCTCACCCCGCTGTCCGCTTTCCGCCTTCCGCTTTCAAAGGACCTTCCCATGTACGACATGGCCAATCTCGGCAAGTTGAAGAAGTACGGCGAGTTGGCTCCCGAGGCCTGGAAAGCCTTCGCCGCGTTCGACAAGGCGGCGCTCGCCGACGGGGCGATCCCTGCCAAGACCAAGGAACTGATCGCCATCGCCGTGGCGATGACCACGCAGTGCCCCTACTGCATCGAAATCCACACCAAGAAGGCCAAGGAGCTCGGCTGCAGCGAAGCGGAGATCGCCGAAACCGTCCTCGTCGCCGCCGCCCTCCGAGCCGGCGCCGCGGTAACCCACGGCACGCACTGCCTGCATTAGTAGGCCAACGATCGAATGCGATCAGGCAGCAAGCCATGGGATCAGACAAAAAGCGATGGGATCAGCCAGAAAGCCCAGCCGCGCAGCGGCGCCATTGATTAGCCGGGGGTGTAAACCCCCGGTAGTCGAAGCCCCGCGAGGCGCAAAGCCCCGGAGGGACGGCATTGGAGATCGATGGCGTAATGTCGCCCCTGCGGGGCTTACGCTGCGTTTCATCCCGACCCACCGTGGGCTCACGCCCACGGCTAAACGATGACGCCGCTGCGCGGCTTCAGACGCCCACCTCCCTGACAAAAACGATGGTCCAATAACTAACCCCTACCCAAACCAGCGCCTCCACCCACCACAAGCTGCGGAACAGCATTGAACGCACCGGAACGAGACACGCCATGACCGACAATCAATCCAGCGGACTGCCCGCCACCTGTTCGACGGCTTTCAAAGAGTGGGCGGTGGTTTGCGAGGCGCTTTCCGAAGGCGCGCAGACGATCATCCTGCGCAAGGGAGGCATTCACGAAGGGCGCGAGGGCTTTCGCGTCCAGCATTCCTCGTTCTGGCTCTACCCGACCAACTTCCATCAGACCGTAGAGCAACTTTCCGCCCGCGCCGGCGACCTGCTCCCGAAGGCCCAGAAGCGCCAACCTCCCGCAGGCGAGTTTCATCTCCGCCAACTCGCCGTCGTCGATCAGGTGATTCACCTCACCGGCGAGCAGCAGGCGGCTGCCTTGCAGGACTTGCACATTCTCTCCCCAGCCACCGTCCACGAGCGCTTTCACTACCGCCAGCCGGGGCTCTTCCTGCTCATCGTCCGCGTCTACCGCCAGGACGCGCCGCACATCGTCCGCGAGACAGCCGAAATGGCGGGCTGCAAGTCGTGGGTCGAACTACCCGAAGCGTTTTCGACGGCGGGGCTCACTGCGGTGCTGACCGACGCCGAGTTCGCCGAGCGAAAGCGAGCAATCGCCCAGGCCTTCGCCCCCTAAGCGCACCCGCAGCTGAATTCGCCAGAATTCAGAAGCCCCGCGAATGGACACTCCACTTGCAGCACGTCTGAATTCTGGCGAATTCAGCTACGGCCAGACCTACTCGTCTGATGCGTCGTCGGCGCTGGTCTTGCCGACGATCACCTGCTGCAGCGATCCGACCCGGCCGTGTCCGATCGCATCGATGAGCACGCGGTACTCGCTATCGTTTTCAGGCAACGTGAACTCGATCACCGCTTGGCCACGCGCGTCGGTCGTCAGCAGCGGCTGGAACAGTAGCGAAGCGGGATCGGTGGACACATCCTTCTTCGCCGCGCCGAATCCGAACCGGCGAGCGCGACCGGTTGACGATTTTTCCGCATCGTCCCCGAAGTCCGGCGTGGGAGCTGGCGGTGCGTTCCCTGCCTCCTCTTGTTCCTTCCTCCCAGATTGCTCATCCGCCGAGCGCATCATCAAGCGTGCGGCCGGGGGAGACGCTCCTTTTCCTGCCCCGCTCCGCCGGCTCAACTTGCCTCGGTCCGGTACGTTTTCCTGGCGCGCGTCGCCGAGCGAATCGGCCGACTGAATGCGCGCCGCCTCCGCCGGCGCTGACGAGGGCGCAGGACTGGGCTTTGGCGCTACCTGCTTGCTCTCGGTCGGACCGAAGTCGGCCGAGGCTGGCGCCGGTGTCGGTACATCCGCCCGCTCGAAGGTCGATCGCGCGGACGAAGCCGCGGCAGGCGCCGCGGGACTAGCGGGCGGAGCGGAAAACGTCCCGATCGACGATCGGTCGGACCCATCTTGGCCGGGCGTCCGGCTTTCTGCCTCCCGCGCCATCATAGGAGCCGCGTCCTTGCTGCCCACCGCATCGATTGCCTGCTCCACCTTGTCGAGGGTTTGCTCGGCGGCCTCATTCGCAGGCGCCGGCATCCCTTCGGCGGCGGGCTCTGCGTCCATCGAGGGCCCCGAGCCTGCCGACTCTTTTCGCATTTCCTCGGGCGCGGCGGCCGTCTGAAAAACCTCTCCCTGGGGCAAGCGCGGGCTGAGCCAGACGGCGCCGATCACCAGGCTCGCTCCGGCGAGAACGACCGTCGGCAACCATACCGACGTCTTCGCCGACGCTCGCAGCAAGGCTTGCATGCCCAACAGCCCAAGCGCCACGAGTCCGCCGATCAGGAGCAAGCGGCCGATCGTCGTTTTGCGCTCCGCCGCCGCCTGCCGGGCTTCCGCCAGCGAGGCCTCGTAGGCTGCCTGCACCTCGACGAGATTGCTGACCTCCATCCGCCCCAATTCGCCCATGAATGACACATCGGCAACGGCCTGCCCAGCCATTCCCGGAGCGGATTCCATCGCCAGGTCGTCACTCGCTCGGGAGAGCGCGTCGAGGTCCTGCGCGCCATTGGCCGGCTGGTTGGAGCTGGGATTCGCCTGGTCGAAGCGCCCGCCGTAGGCGAGCGCGCCCAGTTGCGGCGTGCGGCCGAACATGGCGTAAGCCCCCTGGGAGCCAAACGTCGTGGCGAGATCCGCGACCGGAGCTCCCGCCGCCTGGACCAACCGCTCGTTCCAGATCCGCACCGCCAGCGTGGCGTCGACCGGTCGATTTCGTTCATCGACCACCTGCACCGTCAGCCGGACCTGCTCGCCGGCCGCATAGTGCGGCTTGAGATCGGTGAGCGCCAGCTGCAAGCGGGCTGCCGGCTCGCGGAAGTAGCGTCGCTGCTCGATCAATTGCGGCGGGTGCTGCGTGTCGTCGTAGATGCGCGCCACCATTTCCCCGTCGACCTCGGGAGGCGGATCGAGGGACACGACGGGGGGCGCCGGGCTGGCGGCCGTCGCTGCCGCGTTGCTTTCGTCGGCGGACCGCTCAGCGGATGGCGTCAGGGGCTCGCTCCGCGTGACCCGCTGCGAAGCGACCAGACGATCGGCGCACTGCAACGTGACGAGATACCGGCTCGTCCCGTCCGCGGGCAGCGGAAACTCGATCGGTTGCCCCGCGGCGATGCGGCTCGGCTGGTCCGGTTCGGTTTGGGCGTCTTCGCTCGCATCGGCGGGAACGGCGGCCATTCCTTGGGCGACGCTGGCCACAGCAGCCTGCGGCGGAGCGGGCGCGGCGCCGGCGGCGAGGGCTTGAGGCTCGCGCTGAACGAAGGCGTCGGCGTTGTCGGCGTCCGGCCGATCCGTGCCGGCCACACGCTGGCTTCCGAGTTGGCGTTCGGCGAGTTCCGGCAGCACCCGCTCCACTTCCGGGAAGTAGTACCAACCGCGGCGGTCCCCTTCGCCCTCCAGGCTCTTTTTCATACGAGCCTGGTCGGCGGGAGCGGGCTGCAGCGTTCCGCCGATCCCGCCTTGGGCCAGACTTTCGCTTGCCAAGGGCGACTGCTGCCGCGGGCTCGCCTCCAGGTCGGCGGCCGGCAGCGAGCTGGTCGATTCGCTTACCAGCCGCTTGGAGAACCGAGTCAGGTTGCGGGTGGTGAAGTTGACCGTGTCCTCGGGCGCATAGGCGGGCTTGTCGACCAAGACGAACGTGTCGACCGGTTCGGGAACCACGTCGGCGGCGACGATCAGCGGCGGCGCAGCCGTGGCGTCCTGCGTCCGATCGGGGGTGGCCGGTCCTGTCGCGGAGAATTCCAGCGTCACTCCCGGTTCGATCGCCGGGCCGGGCAGATCGACGCGGGCCAATCCATCCTCACCGGTTCGCAGACTTCGTCGCAGGCGTTCTTGTCCGGCGGCGTCGACCAATCGCAACTCGACCTCCGCCGGCCGGCCGACTTCGTCGACATCGCTGGTAAAGACCGACACCTGCTGCGACACACCCGCCTGCAGCCGGTCGGGAACTTCGACCGTCGTCACGATCAGCCGGCTGGCCAGTTGCTCGTCGTGGGTCGCCGGCCGGAAGAGGACCAGGCACAGCAGCGCCGCCAAAGCGGTCCCCGCCAGGCCCGCCAGCCAATTCATCCCCTTGCTCGCGCGCCTTGGTCCGCCGGCAATCGGAGGCGTCGGCCGCTTTGCCGGGATCGGGCGAACGATGGCCGACGGGCCTTGCGGCTGAAACTGAATCGTCGGATCGCTGACCTTGGCCGCGTCCGCGACCAGGTCGGTCTGCAAGCGCACCTCGGCGTAGAGCCGGGCGGCGACCGGGTCGGACTTGATGCGAGCATGCAGCGCCGCAACTTCGTCGGGAGCAAGCAGCCCGTAGGCCAACTCCCACATTTGCTGCCGCAGCTCTTCGTTCGTATTCATGATGAACCTATGCCCGCAACGAGCGTCCCTCCCGGCTCGTCGCCGAAGAAGGACCGCCGTGCGGCGTCGCTTCGCAAGTCGCCTCCGACCATCTTCGGAGACGTGTGTTCTTGAACTCTCCTGTTACGGGTCCGCAGTGCCCCTGCTTTCGACCGTAAACCGTGTTTTCGTTGCCTTCGCTTTTGCTACTCCGCCAAGGTCTCTCGCAGCTTCGTCAGAGCCAACCGCATCCGCGTCTTCACCGTTCCCGGCGGCACGCCAAGCAGCTCGCCGATCTCCTCGTACGTCAGTTCTCCGTTTTGACGCAGGAGGAACACTTCCTGTTCCTCGGGCCGCAGCTCCTTGAGCGCGGCTCGCAAGCGGACAACCCGTTCGTCGTGCTCCAGGATCTCGGGCGGGCTCTGCTGGCTGCTCACGACCATGCCTTCGTCTTCGGGGAGTGACTGTCGTTTCCGCCGCCAGGCGGTCTCGCGCACATCGCGGCCGGTGTTCAGGGCGATGCGAAAGATCCAGGCCTTGACGTTTTGCACCTCCTCGAGCTTATCCTGATTGCGCCAACACTTGATGAAGGCGTCCTGCAGGGCGTCGCGGGCGTCTTCCAGGTTGCCGACCAGGTAGTACAGCGTGCCCAAAAGCTCCGACTGGTACAGCGCAAACAGCTCGTCCAACGTGCGCGCGTCGCACGCGGGCGGCGGAGCGGTGTCGCGGGCAGCCTTCGGGGCTCGAGGGGTCACAATCAGCCTTCTAAACGTATGACGACGCACGCAGCGGCGGAGATTGCGGCGGCAAGCATTTTTAGCAGAAACCCGCGGCCAATGCCCGCGCCAACTTCGGCGGAAAGCCGCTGGCTGTGAACAGTTCGGGCCATATCCGCGAAGCGGAAGGGGCGATCGGCGCGCAATGATCGGCGAGCGGGAAGCGTGAGCTTCCCGGTTTTGCCCCGCAAGGCTGCGGGAACTCGCTAGGGGAAGTCTGCGGCAGTTTTACCGGGATGCTTACGCATCCCGCTCGCCGGCGCCTCCCAATTCTCCAGGCCAAAGCAAATCCTCCGTCCGGCTTCCCGCCTCTGGGCCCCTCATTCATAATACGCTCATGTGGCCAACCGAGGACCAAACCCAGCAGATTCTTGCCGACGTCAAACAAGGGGACGCCGACGCCGTCAATCGCCTGATGGACCGCCACCGCGATTCCATCCGGCGGATGATCCAAATGCGGCTGGACAACAAGATCCAGCGGCGGGTCGACGTGAGCGACGTCGTCCAGGATGTCCTCGTCGAGGCCAACCGCCGGTTGCAAGACTATCTGGCCAATCCCCAGATGTCGTTCCACCTCTGGTTGCGGCAAATCGCCAAGGACCGGATCATCGACGCCCACCGACGGCACCGCGGCTCGGCCAAGCGGAGCGTCGATCGCGAGAAGCCGCTCGCCGTGCAGGCCGCCGACGATCACTCGACGATGCAATTGCTCGACCAGCTCCGCGATCCCGAGCTGACTCCCGCCGCCGCGGCCACCCAGCAGGAAATGGCCCGGGCCGTCGAGCGGTCGATTGCCGAACTTGGCGATCAGGACGCCGAAATCATCATCATGCGGCACTACGAGCAGCTCTCGAACCAGGAAATCGCCCAGGCCCTCGGCCTGACCGAACCAGCCGCCAGCATGCGCTACCTGCGCGCGGTCCGCCGACTGCGCGAGATGCTCGGCCAAGGCCCCGGCGGCGAAAGCCGCGAAACGTAATCGAAAGGGACACTCCCCAAGGAGTGGCACGCCCTGGAGCGCAGCGAAGGGCGTGGCAGAATCGCGTTAACGTCCCACGCC
>JAEZAS010000222.1 GCA_023430365.1 Planctomycetota bacterium | reverse complement strand
GTTTGACGATCATCATGGTGACTCACGACCAGTCGATCGCTGATCGCGGCGACGCGGTGGTAAGGCTGGCCGAAGGGTGCGTCGAAACCATCTAACAACGCCGCTTCTCTTCCGGTACCCGCGTCCTCGTCCTCGGAGGGGGGGGCGAGTGAGGCGGCTTCTGCCTCGCGAACGACAGGTTTCGATCAAGTGGGTAGCCCAGGTTGCTCGCAACCTGGGGCGCAGCCAAGAGGCAATTTGCCAACCCAGCCCGCGCCTCCCCATACTAACCCCATGGGCGACCAGCGGCAGCACTATGCGGACCAGCGCCCGCGTCTTCTTCGTCACCTTCGGCGTGGCGCAGCGGCGGCGGTTGCTCGACCTCGATCAGCCGAAGCGGATCGTGCACGGGGTGCTCAACGGTCAACTCGAGGCGATGGCGGCTCGCTGTCTGGGCTTTGTCGTGATGCCCGATCACGTGCACAGCCTGATCTGGTTGCCGGAGCCGGCCGACCTGACCCGCTTTCTCCACGGCTGGAAGCGAATCAGCAGCTACACGATTCGTCGCTGGTACGCCCAGCACGCTCCGCGATACTTCGCCGGCTTCGGCCAAGGGGACCGGTTCTGGCAGCCGAAGTCGTACACGTTTCACGTGCACGGCGAGGCCAAACTCCGCGAGAAGCTCGACTACATCCACCTGAACCCCGTTCGCTCCGGCCTCGTCGCGCGGGCGGAAGACTGGCCGTGGAGTACTCGTAGGGCAGGCTCCTGCCTGCCTTTCTTGGAGCTTTAGAGGGTGACCGTGGTTGATGGCAGGCGGGGGCCTGCCCTACGGTTGCTCGCTGTCGTGCTCCTCGCGCGGGGCGGGCCCGGAGGCGGTTCGCCTCCGGCTGCTTTCTTTGGGTGTAACCAAGCTTGGGTGGGTAGATCACCGACGGGTGAGTCGCTTTTTTGTTCTCATTGCAGGCGGCGGGCGTGGTTCGGCTACGCCCTTCGCTTGGCTTCAGGGCGTGCCACCCGATTGTTCGCGAAGGCTGGCGATTCCTGAGATCGTTTCCCGTATGCCGCACCGCGCGAGCCTACTTTCGCAGGACCAGGACGGGGCAGTGGGCGAGGCGGACGACGCGTTCGGCGGTGGAGCCGATCAGAAGGCGCGTCAGGCCGGTGCGGCCGTGCGAGGGGATGACGATCAACTCGACTTTTTCCTGCTGGGCGTAGTTGGCGATTCCGTGGGCTGGGTCGCCGAGCAGGACTTCGATGCGCACGCGGGCGTACTTGTCGTCCTTGAGTCGCTCGCGGAGCGCTTTGGTGACGTTTTCCAAACGCGTCTGCGGATCGATGACGCCCCACACTTCCCCCGCCTCCATCGGCGACAGGTCCTGCAGGACATGAATCACGGTCACCTGGCTGGCGTCCTCCACGATTTGCAGCCCGACATCGAGCGCCTCAAACGATTCGTCCGAGAAATCGATCGGAACCAGAACGCTCTTTTGCTGAAACCAGACCATGACGCTGTCTCCTGTGCTGCAAAACCCCGATGTGGCTCAGGCCAGCGCTCGACCGCCTCGGCGAGCTGTCACCTAAAGCCTCTTGGACTTGACAATTATTACACAATTCACTATAAGTGTCAACGAATGTTTTGTGTCTCCGGACGCGAGACCCTGCAATTCGCCCGATTGACTTGCATCACCGAGGGGACGGATGGCTGTTCAAAATTACCGGGGGTTTTTCACCGACTTCGGGTCCCCTGGGGCCGGGGTGGGTGATGAAAAACCCCTGGAAATTTTGAACAGCCACTCAGGGTGTGCGGAATGGAAGTCGTCGACGGAACTGCTGGGCCGAAGCCGGGAGCACCCGCGGCTGGCCGCCGTTAGATATTGCCCAAATCGCCAATCGCGTGTAATCCGGAAAATCTTCTCAACCGTAACGCTCCTGGCAACCGATACCCGACTCTGCGCCCGGGTTCCGCCGCGATTTGTGTTTGGGGATTTAGGATGATTCGCAAAGCTGCTATCGCTATGAGTTTGCTCTTCGCCGTGGGGTGCATCGTCGCCCTCGTGCAAGCGCAAGACAGCGCAACGAATGGTCTCCCCACGACTTACCGTCAGCCGGGCATGCTGCCCGCCAACCCGGCGGCCCGCCCGGCCATGCCGACGAGCGGCGGCAACGGTTCGCTGTCGGCGGCACTGCGTGAAGCGACCGCCGACGTCACCACCGAATACTCTGGGGAGGTCGCCCAGGTAGCTGGAACGAGCACGATCAAGTCGGCTCAGTATCGCAGCGTTCGCCCGAAGCCGACTTATCCGAACCGCGGACGCCAGGCGGCAACCGCCCCGGCGCAGCCCTCGGCCTCGGTTTACGGTCAGCCGGGCGCCGTCTATGCGCCAGTTCCGACCACTCCGCCCACTGTAGAGATGCCAGCCGCACAGGTCGCGGATCGATTCGGCGGGCGGGCAGTTCAACCCACGACCCCGACCACTCAAGCGACGCTCGGCGCGCCGTACGAAACCGAAGACCACACCGCCAATGCGAGCAACGAACAAGGCGCCGAACCGGCCGTGGCTCCGACGCCCGGCATGCGCTCGGTCTTGAAGCGATCGGGCAGCGATGTGGGCCCCGTGATGGACGACGCAACGTCGCCCGTCGTGGCGAGCGACGATCCGGGCGGGGCTGAACTCGCCGAATCGGCATCCGACGCGGAAGCGGAATTGGCTCCGGCGGGGATTTCGGCCCGGCGTTCGTCGAACGATCTCTCCGTCCCCTCGACCCGGATCGATGGCCAGGCCAGCGAGTCGGGCCGTCGGACCGCGGGCATGGAACAAGCTTATTCGTCGCGATCGATCCAAGACCTGTCGCTGACGGGACGCTCGCCGGGCCTTCGCGTCTCGGTGGCTGGGCCTCAGTCGGTCACCGTGGGCAAGCCGGTCACGTATGTCGTGAACCTGTTCAACGATGGAGACACCGACTCGAGCCAGGTCATGGTGAAGGCGTCGATCCCGTCGTGGGTGAAGGTCAGCTCGGGCGAAACCACCGATGGCGACGCCACGGTGCAGAGCGATGGTCGCGGCTCGTCGCGTTTGCTCTGGACGGTGCCCGGTGTGGCCGCCAAATCGCATCAGACGTTGCGCGTTGTGCTCACCGCTTCGGAAGGTCGGCCGTTTGACTTCGACGTGGAGTGGAGCATGCAGGCGATGTCGGCCAAGGCGACGATTGCCGTGCAGCAACCGCAACTCGAAATCTCGCTGGCGGGGCCGGCGGACATGATTTTTGGCCAGCAGAAGGTGTTCACCCTGACGGTGAGCAATCCGGGCAGCGGCGACGCCGATCGCGTGGTGGTGAGCATCGCTTCGGGCGACAACCGGCCACAGCAGATCGACGTCGGAGCGATTCCGGCAGGCATGCAGAAAGAGATTCCGGTCCAGGTGGTCGCCAATCATGCGGGAGAAATGAGCATGAAGGCCACTGCCGCGGCAGATGGCGGCCTGCGAGCGGAAGCCGTTGGCAAAGTGATGGTTCGCCGGGCAACGGTGATGGCCGCCATCGAAGGCCCGCAGTTGAAGTATGCCGGAACCGACGCGACTTATGCCGTGGTTCTGCGAAATACGGGCGACGCTCCGGCGGAAGACCTGACCGCGTCGCTCACGCTGCCGCCAGGGTCGAAGTATCTCGGTGGTGTTGAGGGAGCAACGACGTCGACCGGCGCCATCAAGTGGAAAGTGGCTGGCCTGCCGGCAGGAAGCGAACGGATTTATCAGATGAAGTTGCAGCTCAACACGATGGGCGTGAACCGGCTGGCGCTGCAGGCTCATAATGAGTCGGGCGTGGCGGTGACGGCCGTTGCTGAGACGTCGGTGGAAGCTGTTTCCGATCTGAAACTGACGGTGAACGACCCGGCGGGACCGATCGCCGTGGGATCGGACGCCACGTATGAACTGACACTGGTGAACCGCGGCAAGAAGTCGGCTTCGGGTGTGCGAGTGGTGATGCAGTTTGGCGAAGGCGTGGAACCGGTTGCCGTCGAAGGAGCCGAAGCACGCGTTGTTCCGGGACAGATTGTCTGTGAGCCGCTGCCGCAATTGGCCGCCGGTGAGAAGGTGACCTTCCGGGTGAAGGCGGCCGCTGATCGGGAGGGCACCCATGCGTTCCGCGTGGAGGTGACCTCGAGCGACAACGAGACCCGGCTGGTGACCGAAGGAGCGTCACGGTTCTTCGCCGAATCGGGCCGCATGGACGCTGCCGCTCGGACGGCGCGTCAGCCTTCGCTGCTGCCGCAGGGTAGTGCACCCGATGTGATCCAGCGTTAAGCGGGCGTCAGCTCATGTCGCCTGATGGTTCGAAGCCCGGAGTTTACGGGCTTCGGTTGGATTGCGGCTGCGACTGGGTGAAGTGATAGAGGAAGATGGCCGCGGCGATTGCGACGTTGAGCGAATCGATTCCGCTGTGCATGGGTAGCGTGATCCGGCGGTCGCAGAGGCGGAGCCACTCGTCCGCCAGGCCGTGGCCTTCGCTGCCGAACAGGAGCGCTTGTCGCGCAACTCGCTGAGCGCCGGCGAGATGCTCGGCGTCGGGATGCAGCACCGTGGCGGCCAGATCGAACTGGTGCTGCCGCAACAGGTGCAGGTCGGCGGACAGGTCGGCCGATTCGATGATGGGAATCTGGAGCGCTGCTCCCATCGATACTCGCAGCACTCGCCGCGAGAACGCATAGGCGCATTCCCGCCCCAGCACGATCGCAGCGCAGCCGAAGGCCGCGGCGGTGCGAATGAGGGTTCCGAGGTTCGTTGGGTCGTGGACGTCGGGACAGACGACGATCGTGGCGGTGGGTGGCAGCGAGAGTAGGATGTCGGCTAAGCCTTGCTTTTGGTCACGGCGACCGACGGCCAACACTCCCCGATGGAAGTTGAAACCGATGGTTTGCTCGAGCACCGAGCGCTCGGCGATATAGATGGGAGTGTCGGGCGGGAGTTGGGGTTCGAGCCGATCGGCCCATGAGGCTTCGGCCAGGAGAGAATCGACGGGAAAGGAACTGGCGACCAGCCGTTCGACGACCTTGTCCCCCTCGGCGATGAACTTGCCGGAGTGGCGCGTGAGATTTCGCTCGTTGAGGGAGTAGTAGTCGGCCAGGCGAGGGTCGTCGAAGCGCTCTACTGGGATGCGGGGCATGCTGGGGCGGATCGGCGGTAGCAGGGCGGAGGGTTGCGGGAGTCGACCAGCATAGATGGTTGGCAGCGGAAGCGGAAAGTGGCCAGGCCGCAGCGCCGCTCGGCGGTTTCTCCAGACGGTGGACGTCTTTCCGTGCTGGCGAAGGGTGCGAATGTTCACTAAGATTGCTTCGCAGCGAGCTATCGCCCGCGCCTGAACTTATCGGGAACTGCCTCCGACCTAACCCATCCTCGGCCACCTGTGCAATACGAGAGCATCACCACCGAGCGCGAGCTCAAGGACTTCTGCGAGGTCATTGCGAGCGCGCCGATCGTCGCGTTCGATACGGAGTTTGTTTCCGAGGACACTTACACTCCGGAGCTCTGCCTGGTGCAAGTGGCGGCCGGCGGACGGCTGGCGATCATCGATCCGCTGGAAGTTCACGACCTGTCGGCCTTTTGGAATCTTCTGACGGAGCCAGGGCGCGAGACGCTCGTCCATGCCGGCCGGGAGGAATTCCGCTTCTGCTTGCGGGCCACTGGCAAGCGGCCGCATCGCTGGTTCGACGTCCAACTGGCGGCGGGGCTCATTGGGATGGAATATCCCGCCTCGTACGGCACCCTCACCCAGCGATTGCTGGGCAAGAGCCTGGCGAAGGATGAAACGCGAACCGATTGGCGGCGTCGGCCGCTCTCGGCGAAGCAATTGGAATACGCCCTGCAGGACGTCGCCGATCTGGAGGCGATGCGGAACATCCTGCATCAGCGTCTGGAGAAACTCGGTCGCCTGGCATGGCTCGAATCGGAATTGCAGGACTGGCAAGCTCAGATCGAGCAATACGAATCGGGCGAGCGCTGGCAGCGAGTCGGGGGAATCTCCGGAATGTCGCCCCGCAGCCTGGCGGTGGTTCGCGAAATCTGGAACTGGCGCGACTCGGAAGCCCAGCGTCGCAATATTCCGCCCCGGCGGATCCTGCGAGATGATCTGATCGTCGAACTAGCCAAGCGCAAGTCGTCCGATGTTCGTAGCATTCGTGCCCTGCGTGGCTTGGAGCGCGGCGATATCCAGAAGCACATTCCTAAGATTTCGGAAAGCGTCGAACGCGCGATGAAGCTGCCGGATTCGGAGCTTCCCCGGCAGGACCGCCACCCTTCCCGGCCGCAACTCAATCTGCTGGGGCAGTTTCTGAGCACAGCATTGGGCAGCATCTGCCGCCGGGCGTCGGTCGCCGCCAGCATGGTGGGCACCGCTCAGGATGTCCGCGACTTGATCGCCTACCGGCTTGGTTTGGGAGGTTTCGCCGAGGGCGAAGTACCAGTACTGGCCCAGGGCTGGCGAGCCGAAGTGGTAGGGCAGGTCATCGATCATTTGCTAGCCGGCGATCTGTCGATCTGCATCGCCGATCCACTTTCCGATGAGCCCCTGGCCTTCGAACCGCGGACTCGCTCCAACGGCCAATAACGTCAGTTGGTGATCCACGCGCAACAAAAAGGCGGAGCCTGTTTCAGGCCCCGCCTAATTTTTGTTCATCGCATTTTGCTCGATCAAGCCGCTACTTGGCGGCCATCTTCTCCCGCACGCGCTCGAGCAGCTTCTTCGTCGCCTTGATGCCGTCGGCTTCGCTCAGCTTGCTGCCTTCGTACTCGATGCCGCAATAGCCGTGATAGCCGTGCTTGTTCACGACGATGTCCAGCATCTTGAAATAGTCGGTTCGCGTCTCGTTGCCTTCTTCGTCGAAGTCGTGGCTCTTGGCGCTGACCGCCTTGGCGAACGGCATCAGTTCATCGACGCCTTTGTAGCGGTCGTAAGTCTTGCCGCCGCCGAGATTGAAGTTGCCGAAGTCCGGCAGCGTGCCGCAGTTCGGCAGATCGACCAGCTTCATCACGCCCGCGAGCCACTCGCCATTGCTCGACAGTCCGCCGTGATTTTCGACGATCACGTTCAGGCCGTGCTTCGCCGCGAACTCGCTCAGCCGGCGAAGTCCGTCTGCGGCGAGCTTCTGCTGCTCCTCATATTCCCCGCTCGACTGAGCATTCACGCGAATGGAGTGTCCGCCGAGTTCCTTCGTAGCCTCGACCCACTTGTAGTGGTTCTCGACGGCCTTCGTCCGCTTGGCGCTGTCCGGATCGCCCAACGCCCCTTCCCCGTCGCACATGATCAGCAGCGTCTTCACGCCATGGTCCTCGGCCCGCTTCTTCAGGTCGGCGACATACTTCTGGTCGTTGGCCTTGTCCTTCCAGAACTGGTTCACGTATTCGATCGCGTCGATGCCGAACTCTTCCTTCGCCGCCTTGGCAAAGTCCAAATTGTTCAGCTTGCCGCCGAAAATCGTCTTGTGGAGCGACCACTGGGCCAGAGAAATCTTGAAGGGTTCTTTGGCCGCGCTCTTGTCGTCGGCGGGCAACAGACCGGGCATCGAAACGAGGGCGCCGGCGGCCAGAGTTGTCTGCAAAAAGCCGCGGCGGCTGGAATTACGAAAATCGGACATCGAGTAAATCTCTTGGGTCAAGAAACTTGGAAGCGTCGCACGTTGAGCCTCCGTCGCAGTTTAGTCGAACTATTGGCCCCATTGTAGTCGACGCAAGTCGGTGTCCCCGCCCCCCATTTCTTGCGGTCTTCCACCATTCTTAACCAACCGCCGCTCCCCCATCCTGCCCCAAAAGTTTAGGATGCACTTAACCCGGGCTGGTTCGCCGACAACAACATCAGCCGACGCTCGCCACCCAATCCTCCTCACGGTTACTTTGCAACCGCATGCCAAACGAGACAGTACCGCCGCTCTCCGATCCGCAGAGGGCCCAGGGCGGCCAGCCTCCGTCGAACAAGCCGGAACCAAAGGGGAGCGTCCTGTCCAGCGGCAGCCGTCTGGACGCGATCAATCGCGGCGAGCACGTCGACTCGGTCATCCATCGAGCGGTCCTCGCCGAAGATTCGGTTTTGAAGGTGCAGGACTTCTGTCTTTGGTACGGCCAGAAGCAAGCGCTCTTCAACGTCAACATGCCCGTGCCGCGCGGCAAAGTGACTGCGATCATCGGCCCGTCCGGCTGCGGCAAGAGCACGCTATTGCGCTGCGTCAACCGCATGAACGATCTGATTGAGAGCGTTCGCATCTCCGGCGACATGCTGCTCAATGGCGATTCGATCTACGGCAAACACGTCGACGTCATCGAACTTCGGAAAAGGATGGGCATGGTCTTCCAAAAGCCCAATCCGTTCCCGATGAGCATTTACGACAATGTCGTCTATCCGCTCATGATCGATGGTGAGCGCGATAAGAAAATCATCCAGACGGTCGCCGAGCAAAGCCTCAAAGGCGCGGCCCTCTGGGACGAGGTGCAGAACCGGCTGAACGACAGCGCGCTCAGTCTTTCCGGCGGTCAGCAGCAGCGATTATGCATCGCCCGCGCCTTGGCGGGGGAACCCGATGTGCTGCTGCTCGACGAGCCTTGCTCCGCGCTCGACCCGATCGCCACGAGCAAGGTCGAAGACCTGATCCAAGAGCTTCGCGGCGACTTCTCGATCATCATCGTCACCCACAACATGCAGCAGGCGGCGCGCGTGAGCGACTACACCGCGTTCATGTACCTCGGTCGACTGATCGAATACGGCCCCACGGCGGATCTCTTCACCCGCCCCAAGCTTCGCGAAACCGAAGCTTATGTCACGGGCCGCTTCGGCTAAACGCCAGCCGCCTGGAATCCGTCCATTCGTGCGTTGCGATCCTTAAGCTCTCAACGCACACTCAGAATCCCTTGCGTCCTGGGCAGTTTACTTGCCGTTTTTCAATTCGGCCGCGAAGAACTTGGTCGTTCCCTCGAGCGTCCGCATCATTTCGGCGCCGCCCCAGCCGTGCCCGGCGCCGAGGAGCAGTTCGACCCGGCCAGGCACACCAGCTTTGCTCAGGGCGTCAGCCATTTTGTAGGCCTGCGTGTGAGGCACGAGCACGTCCTTCGTCCCCTGATAGATGAGCGTCGGCGCATCGCCTGACGAGACGTAAGTCACCGGAGATGCCGCCTTGCGCAGTTCGGGCTTCTCCTCCCGCGTGGCGCCGACCAGATCATCCACAAGCCCAACCACCTGCTCCGGAATATCATCCGCCAGGAAGTCCGTTGGCCCGAAGAACGCCACAACGCACTGCACCTTGCTCGACTGATCGGCGTGGCCTCCCTCCCCTTCCATGCCGTCATCCTTGTCCATCGTGCCGAGCAACATCGACAGGTGCGCTCCCGCCGAAAATCCAACCGCGCCAATTCGCTCCGGATCGAGCTGATACTTCTCAGCATTAGCCCGCAGAAACCGGACCGCACACTTGGCGTCTTCGATCTGAGCCGGGAACGCGTGCTTCGGTGCGAACCGATACGAGATTGTCGCCGCAATATAACCCTGCTTCGCCAATGCCAGGATCGCGTCGACGTGCTGCTTTCGATTCCCAGCCCGCCAGCCGCCGCCATGGATCACCACGATGCAGGGCGCGGCCTCGCTGACCTTCTCGGGCCGGGCAATATCGAGTTTCAGCGACTCGTCGCCTCCCTTTCCGTACTCCACATCCGCTTCATAAACCACACCGTCCGGCACCTTTGGCTGAGCCCAAGCCGTGCAACCGACCGTCAAGCAGACCAGCACCCCGCCCAAGAACCGTCGCAGCATGATTGTCACCGTATTGAAGAGCCTGTGGTCCGAAAACACCTCAGCAAACACCGTCAAAGAAGGTTCTCGTGGCGCGAATCACTTCCCGCGCTTCGCTGAGAGCAGAAACGTCGGATTCATCGCATCAAACCGATAGCTTCCCAATTGATCGTGTCCGCGGGCCAGGTTGATCATCAGGGTCGACATCTCCCCAGCCTTCCGCTGTAGTACCTCTCGAACCGCAGCCAGGTTTTCGACGCTGCCGAGATTCGCCACAATTCGCCCGCCTGGCTTGAGTTGGTCGAAAGCTAACTCCACCAGCCGGCTGATATGTCGCCCGCTTCCGCCGACAAAAATCGCGTCGGGCTTGGGCAAATTTTCCCAAGCCTCAGGTGCTCGGCCAAGCACCGGCGTCAGGCTGGCCGCTCCAAACCGCTCTGCGTTGGCGGCAATCAGCGAGTAGTCTTCGGGGTCCATTTCAATCGCATAGACCGCCCCACCCGAGGCCAGCAATGCGGCTTCGACGGCGACCGAACCACTTCCGGCGCCGACGTCCCAGACCGTGCTCGTGGGGCCGATGTCCATTTCCGAAAGGGCAATCGCTCGCACTTCGGCAGGCGTCAGCAGACCATGCTTGGGCTTCGACTGCAAAAACGCCTCGTCCGGATTGCCGAACAGCTTCTTGCCCACCATCGCCGCCGGTCGATCGGGTACCGACGGCTTGCGTACCAGGATCATCACGTTCAGGGGCGAAAACTCGTGCGAAGCGACTTCAGACAACTCGGCATGCGTCACCCGCTCGTCCGGCGCGCCCAGGTTCTCGCAGATATAAGCGGTGAAGTAGTCGATGTTGCGGTCGAGCAAAGCCCGAGCAACCACTCGCGGCGAATTTGTCTCGCTCGTAAACAGCCCGACCTTCGTCGCCGTCCGCACCTTCTCGACCGCCACGTCAAGCGGCTGGGTCGCGAGGTTCATCAGATACGCGTCGTCCCAGCTTTCCTTCACCCGGGCGAAGGCCAGCTGCATGCTGCTCACGTGTGGGACAACCTCGAACCGCTCCTTCCCGAGTCGGTCGCACAGATAGCGGGCCGTCCCATAGAACAGCGGATCGCCACTGGCCAGCACAACCACCCGCCGGGCGCCAGCCGCCTCGATTCGCTTCACAATCCCGTCCAGGTCGGCGCCAACCTCCAGCCGTTCCCCCTTGCCGGCACGCGCCAGCGATAGCGTCGAGCGTGAACCAATCAGCAGTTCGGCCTGCTCGATCAGCTGCCGGGCCGCCGGGGTCAGCCCCTCCATGCCGTCGTCGCCAATACCGAGAATTTGCACTTTTTCCATGCCTGTTCGGCCTTCCCTTTCAAAACACCTCGGCTGCCTGCTGTCCGGCTCGTTCGTTTGCCACAGCCTTCACAACAGCTACGACGGATTCTAAACCGCCCGCCGCGCTCGCAACAGCCGCACTCCACCTGACGCTCCACAACCCGAAATACAACACATGCGCACAGCACTCAAAATCTCACAACCCCCAGCCCACCAGCACCTTCCGCCAAACCCGCCCCAAATCTTCACAACACCTTTTTCAAACACAGTCCGACCTCCGTACCGGGGTGAACCATGTTCACCATCCGCGAACCTACAACCCCTTTCACAACCCTTCTGCACTTCCCCGCAACACCTCCAACGACAATCCCGCCGCGCGACACCCTATCCAGCCAAGCCTATCGACCGCGCAGCAGCAAACGCCCCGGCGCCGCATTTCGCGACGGGGCTTTAGCTGTATCCTTTTATCGCCTATTTATCAGCTTGTCAACAATTACTACGCTTTTGACCGAGTGATCCGGGGTGGCAGCGCCTAAGCGAAGCGTGGCCCCGTGCGACGCGAGGAATAGTCAAGTTCCTCAGGTCCTTGCCCAACAGATTCCCTGTGCTCGTCCCAGCATGTGAACGCAGGGGTCGGGATCAATTTTCGGCGAGACCATTTCATGACGGCTAAGCGACATTGTCCGAAAAATGATCCCGCCCCCTTCGCGCCACACCAGAGTCCGCTCGAGGCAGCTCACTCCCCCTTCGCCCACTCCAACGAAAACCTCGCAAACGTCAGCGTGTCGAACCCCGTTTTCTCGCCCGTCTCGTAGAGCACGCCGATCGTGCCGTCCTCCAGCACCGTGAGGCAGGAGTACATGCAGGGCCTGCCATCGATGAGCCGGCCTTTCGACCAGGTCCTGCCGTCATCGCCGCTCACACGCACTGTCAGGTCCTTGCGGTGAGTCGCCGAGTTGCAATTGGAAAACAGCAGCACGCCGCTCGGATATCGCACCAGGCTGGCCATGCAGGTCGGATCGGGCAGGTCGGACCAAGGCTCGCTCCATTTCCCCTGGGCGAGATCGTCCTTCCACGCATAACGGGCCCAGGCGCGCTGGCCGCTCCGCGATTCGTCACGCATCGAGATCAGCAGCCCACCGTCGCTCAGCTCAGCGACTTGCGCCTCGCTCGTCGGCGGCCGGGTGGGGATCGCCGGCATGGAAATCGCCCAGGTTTCTCCGTGATCGGCGCTAGACAGGAAGCACGAATGGGGCGTCCCGTCCTGGCCGCGAAACTGGGCGGCAAACACGAGCGTCCCATCCCGGAGTTGAATCCCGCTGCCCGGTCCCTGGAACAACAGCCGCCACTTCGGATCGCGGCCGGCAATCTCCGCCGAGATGTTTCTCGGCTTCGACCAGGTCAAGCCATCGTCGTCGCTGTGCGTGAGGACGAGTTGGCCGGTCTCCTGCGGGGTAAGCCCCGGCTTTGAGCCGTTCCAGGCCCGGTCCCCATAGGACCAGAGCCCAGCCACAAAGATGCGCCCCTTCTGCCGGTCGACGAGCACGGCAGGATCACCGACGCCGTTGCCTCGCGCTGTCGGCTCGGCGGCGTCGAAGTCGAGAATCGTCCGCATCGGGCTCCAGGTCTGGCCGTTGTCCTCACTCCGGCAGAGGCCAACGTCGATATCCCCTGGCAGGTCGGCAGAGTTTTTATGACGGATATCGAAGACAGCGATCAGCGTCCCTTTGCCGGTCGTCGCCAGGCCCGGAATGCGATACGTATGCACACCGTCCTGCCCCTGACGGCGAACCACCGTCCGCGTAATTCCGTCCTCGGCCCATAGGGTGGCAGGCGCAGCACAAACGACCAGGAGCAGAAAGCGGAACAGCATGAGAGTTGGCTCGGCGTGGAAGGAGAATTCGTCTGCCGAGACCGCGCCGGCAGAGCTTCGCAGGCCGCTATCTTAGCCGGCGCCGGGCCAAGAAACGCACAAGCCCGACCAATCGGCCGGGCTCGGACTGACTCGGCTCGTGAACCGCCTCGGGATGAGGCAGCCTGCGGACGGCGACTAGTAAAGCCGCGGCGTTCCGCTTCACGAGTGTTAGGAACTTGTCGGCCGCCGGAGCGCGAGCACTTGGCCCGCCACTCCGACAACCCTTGAACTAAGACGAATGGGCGAAGCCCATCCCCCAAAAACTGTCTACTGAAAACTGTTTATTGTCTACTCTGTTTAGACCTGGAACGAGCTGCCGCAGCCGCAGGTCTTCTTCGCCATTGGAATATCGAGGTGGAAGCCCCGCTGTTCCAGGCCTTCGATGAAGTTGAGCACGGCGCCTTCCAGGTACAGCTCGCTCTTCTTGTCGACGACCAGGTCCACGCCGTGGTAGTTGTACTTCGTGTCGGCCTTCTCGTCGTAGTTGCGGTCGAGCGTCAGGGAGTAGCTATGGCCGCTGCAGCCGCCCGCGGTGATCCGCACGCGGAGGAAGGTGTCTGGCTCAGCCTGCACGTTTTCCTTGTACCGCTGAACTTCCTGGGCCGCGACTTCGGTCATCGTAATCGTCATGGAAACTCCACTCCTCGCGTCTTAGTAAAACGCCGTTTTCGACAAGCGTGTATGTCTTAAATATACCGCCCCGAACGGGAATGGCTAGAGCGATAGGCCCGGCATCGCGGGCGAATGCGGAATTCGGAATAGGAAATGCGGAATACCTATGCAAAAGCACCCCGCCCGCAACCTCCCGGAACTGAAAACTGTTTACTGTTTACTGTTTACTGTCTACTGAGGGCGAAGCCCGCTCGCCCGCCATGCTGCTCAGTCGGCGGAGTCGGTGGACATTTTCGGCCACCACCGACGCCGTAAAGTCGACCTCTTCCGGAGTGTTGAACCGCCCGAGCCCAAACCGGAGGCTCGCCCGGCACAGGTCGTCCCCCATGGCGAGGGCCCGCAGGACGTGGCTCGGTTCTGGGTTGGCTGAAGTGCAGGCGCTGCCGCTCGAGACGGCGACGTCCCGCATGCTGATCATCAGGGCCTCGCCGTCGACATAGGGAAACGTGCAGTTGAGATTGCTAGGCAGTCGAAGCTCGGCGGGTGTCCAAGGGGCGTCGTAGGGATGGGGGAGCGTCGGCCCGTTGAGTTGGACAT
>JAEZAS010000049.1 GCA_023430365.1 Planctomycetota bacterium | reverse complement strand
GCTTCTACCAGGAGAAGCCGGCTCGCAGCATGAAGCTGTCGTTCAGGTCGGTGTTGTCCTGCCGATTGTTGACGTAGTACAGCTCGCGTTCGAACACATATCCAATCTCGCCGAAGCCCATGAAGCCCCGCGGGCCGGTCCATTCCAGACCGAGCGACACTCGAATGTCGTTGATGTCGACGCGATCGGTCGTGTCATCAGCTCGCTTGATCGTCCAAGCGCCGCCGCCATACTCGCCCGCGACGTACCACCAGACCTCGTACGCTCCGACGGTCGAGAGATACTGCGCGAGTTTGGGTTGCGGGAAGAAAATGTCCCAGCGGACCTGCGGCGACGGCTGCCAGAGCAAACCGCCGGCCGGCAGAATCTTGATGTCGTTGCGATCGAGATAAATCACGCCCAGCTTGAGCGTGAGGGTCGGCGTCAATCGGCCGACGCCCAGCAGCAACCCTTGGAGGCGAATGCTGTCGGTCGTCAGGGTGTCGAAGTCGGTGTAGACACCCACGCGAGCGCCGAGCTCGGCGCCGATCTGATACTGCGGATTGGTTTGGTACTGAAAATCGAGGTACGCGCTATAGGCGTTCGCCGGCAGGTCGGCGGCGATATCGGCAGGACCGTCCCAGAGGTGCAGCGCGAACGCGGGGCTGATGAACAGCGGTTGGGCGGTCGTCAGGAAGTTGGGCCAGGTGAACGTGACGGCGACCTCGGTGTCGTTGATGGCCAGGTCGTAGGGTTTGCCGTCGCCCCAAATGTAGGTGTGGCGCAGGCGAACGTCCTGGATCAGCCGCAGCGAGTTGGCGTAGTCGTACTGCGGCCCGATGCCGTTGGGGAACATCACGTTGGGCTGCTGCGGCGTGGCCGGAACCGGCGGGCCGTAAGGCGAGCCATACGACGGGGGCGGCGCGGCGTACGGCGGCGTTTGCGGTACGAGCGGCGAACCGGGCATCGGCGTGACCGGAGTCGACGGCGTCACCGGCGCTCCGGCAGGGGGCATCGACCAGAACTGATGTGCGGCGGCGCCGGAGGAGGAATAAGGATCAAACGGGGCCACGCTTGGGGCGGTCGCGCCTGGCATGGTGATCGACGGGGCCGAGAGGGTCGGCGGGGTCGTCGCATTCCAGCCGGGAGTTGGGGCGGGGGCGATGGTGCTCGGAATCGCCGGCGACGTGGCTGGCGGAGTGCGCGGGTATTGAATCGCAGGCTGGGCCCAGGCGGTCGCCGCAGGCGCAGCAAACGCAAGCCAAACCGCGGCAAGTTGGAACCCAAAACGCACGTGACCCAAGCTCGCAATTACGAGGCAGACGCAATCGAACCTTTCCCAGCGTGGGCTAAGTATCAATTGCGGAAAAAAGGGTCAAGCCCGAAGCCGCTAGCAGCCGACAAGGGGCCGCTGCGAAGAATGCCCACCAGAGCCGGAACCTAACAGGTTCCGGAGAAATGCAGGAAGAGTGGGCAATTCGAGAAGTGCCCGAAGTGGTTGGGCCGGGGAAAGGCCGCTTCGAGCACCTTTTTGCGAAGCGGCGTCCAGTCGCCGTTCTCCGGGAGCTGTTAGCTCCCGGCTGCGGGCCGCGCGACGAGTCCTAGTCGACGTAGGCGTCGAAGACGCGGACGTTTTCCCAGTTCGCCTTGTTTTCTTCGATGAACTGCAGGTGCCGCGGAGCCGTTTGATAGGCGTCGTGGGCGGCCCGATCGACGAAGACTGTCTGCAAGGCGACGTCGAAATCGGTTTGGTTCACGGGCCGGGTCAAGTCGGGGACCAACGTGCCGGCGGCGAAGAACACCAGGCCTTCATGGCCGGTGAGGTACTTCTTGCAGGCCGCGACCAGGTTCTGCACGCTCTCGGGCGAACGATCCTTGAGACGGAAATAGACCATGTGCCCGAGCATGCAGAAACCTTTCGTAGAAACCGTGGTGAGAAAATCAAAGCGGATCACGGAGCGGAACAACTAAGGTAGCTGAATTCGCCAGAATTCAGACAAACCCGGCCTCCATGTGCTGGGCGTCTGAATTATGGCGAATTCAGCTACGCGGGGGAGCCCGTCGAGCGAAGTCGCGGGCTCCAGACGAAGCGGCGGACGCAGCTTACTCGAAGTCTCGCTTCTTTTTCAGCTGACCAGCCGAGTTGTCGTTCGGGTTGTAGGCGCTGCTGCCGCTGCCGCCAAGCGGGCGTCGCGACAGGCCTGCCCGTTCGAGCAGCGACTTGCCCATGATCTGATCGTAGTCGTTCTCGTCGCTCGGAGGCGGACCGCTGGCGCCGAGGTCGGTCGGGTTGTACGACACCTCGTAGGTGTGTTTGGCCACCGAGAGCGTGTCGCCCGGATCGAGCCGCTTGCGCATCACGCGGTTGCCGTTCACCTTCGTGCCGTTCTGGCTTCCCAGGTCCTGCACGAACCAGTAACCGCTTTCCAGCGTCAACTGGCAATGCTGGCCCGAGACGTTGCCAAACCGGAGCACGACGTCGCAGCTCTCGCGGCGGCCGACGAGCAAACTTTCCTTGAGTAGCGGGATCGGATCGCCGCCGCCTATTGGAATCAGTTCACCAAGCATACCCCTGTCCCTTGAGCGGTTCGCCTGAGCGTCCTATCATCGAACGGATCGATCGTTGCGTGCCTCGACCACCGCAGGTCGCACGAGACCCGCGGTTGCAGACGACGGACGATGCTCACGACGGTTTGAAAACGGTGAAAAATCGCCCGAACTGACTGCAATGCAAGATCGACCAGGATCGCTTTCCAAGCTTCCTGATTCGCTCGTTTGTCACTCTATCCCCCCGGCAGAACCACGTCAACCAACGCCCCCACTCCCGCCGCAACTTCTTCGCCTGGCGACTGGCGCTCGGCCGGGCTGCGCTACCATGCGTACAACTTTTTCCTGCGGCGCAAATTCGGCGGGCGGGTCCAAAAAGTCAGCCTCGACGCCGGCTTCACCTGCCCCAATGTGGATGGGACGGTCGCGATTGGCGGCTGTACGTTTTGCGATAATCGGAGCTTCAGCCCGAGTCGCCGCGTCCGCCGCCTCGACATCCTGGACCAGATCACCGACGGCATTCGTCGGCTGAAGACCCGGTACGTCTGCGACCAGTTCATCGCCTACTTTCAGCCGGCGACGAACACCTACGCCCCGGTCGACAAGCTTCGCCGGCTCTACGAGCGGGCGCTCGAGCATCCGCAGGTAGTCGGCCTGGCGATTGGAACCCGTCCCGACTGCGTCCCCAACGACGTGCTCGATCTGCTCGAGGAGCTCGCGGGCCGGACGTATCTGTCCGTGGAGTATGGCGTGCAGACGATGCACGACCGTTCACTCGATTGGATGAACCGCGGGCACCATTACGACGCCTTTCTCGACGCGGTCGAGCGGAGCCGAGGGCGGGGCTTTGAGATTTGCGCCCACGCGATTCTCGGCCTGCCGGGCGAAACGTCCGAGGACATGCTCGCCACGGCCCGCGAAATGGCCCGGCTGAACATCGACGCGATCAAGCTCCACAACCTGTACGCCGTAAAGCACACAAAGCTAGCCGACCAGGTCGAGCGGGGCGAAGTGACGCTCATTGAGCGCGACGACTACATCCGCACGCTCGTCGACATCCTCGAAATCCTCCCGCCGTCGATGATCGTCGAACGCATTAGCGGCGACGCCCCTCCCGACTACTTCATCGGCCCCAGCTGGTGCCTCGACAAGCCCGCCGTGCTCCTCGCGCTCCGCGAAGAACTCGAGCGCCGCGACACCTGGCAGGGGAAGCGGTGGGCCGGTAAGTAATCAGTTGTCAGTTGTTAGTTTTCAGTTCGGAGTAAACAGTTCACAGTAGACGGTAGACAGAAAACAGTCGCTTTATCTCTGAGGCCTGCTCTCTGAACTCTCCGCTCCGACCTTTAACCACGAAGTTCTCTCCATGATCGTTGTTCTCGCCACCATTGAACTGAATCCTGGCACGCGTGATCCCTTCCTTGCCGAGTTCCGCGACAATCTGGCGGCTGTGCGGGCGGAGGAGGGGTGCATCGAGTATTTCCCAGCCATCGATGTGGGAACGGCCCTTTCGGCGCAGAAGCCGACTCGTAGCGATGTCGTGGTCGTGGTCGAGAAATGGGAAAGCGTCGCCGCGCTCGAAGCCCATCTCATCGCTCCCCACATGGTCGCCTACCGCAACAAGGTGAAGGACTACGTGAAGGGAACGACGCTGCAGATCCTGGAACCGGCAGGCTAATCAGTTGAATCGCTAACTCCTGATTCCCGCCCCCTGACGCCTGATCCCTGGCTGCTGACTCCCGGATGCGCGAAGTTCTCCACCAGTTGCTGACCGCCATGGAGGCCGACCGGCCGGTCGCCTACTGTCGGCTCGTGGAGACGCGTGGCTCGCCGCCGCAAAAGGCGGGGGCGCTGATGCTCGTCTACGAGGACGGCACGCAGGCGGGCACGCTCGGCGGCGGCTGTGTCGAGGCGGAAGTGAAGCGCCGCGCCCTCGCGCTGCTCGCCGAAGGGCGAAGCGAAATTAGCACGTTTCAGCTCGATCGCGACTACGGCTGGGACGATGGGCTGATCTGCGGCGGCCGGATGAAGATTCTCATCGAGCCGGTGCTCGATGACGCTTCGAAAGCGTTTTATCGCCAGCTCGTCCAGCGGGCCCAACGCGGCGAGGGACTCACCCAAGCCGTCGGCTTTGCCGACGAACTGGCGGACATCCCGCCGACGGCGAGCTTCCTATTCGACGATGCCGGCAAGTTGCTCGCTTCCCTACACGCGGATGCTGCGCCCGCATGGCTCGTCGATGAACTAAAACCGCTCGTCTCCCGGCCGAGAGCGTATGCGGCCAACGGCGTCGCCTACTTGCCGCTGCTTCCCCGCTGCCGGTTGCTCATCATTGGCGGCGGGCATGTCGGCAAGGCGGTGGCCGATCTGGCCGTCGACCTGGACTTTGAGGTCTGGGTCTACGACGACCGCGAGGATTATGTTTCGGCAGAACGTTTTCCGCGCATCGAGCGCCAGATCACCGGTCCGCTCGATCCGACGCTCCGCGAGATCGAGATCACGCCGAGCACCTACGTGCTGATCGTCACGCGCGGTCATCAGCACGATGAGGAAGCACTGTTTCACCTTGTGAATCGCGGCGCCCGCTATGTCGGCCTGATCGGCAGCCGACGCAAGATCAAGATGATCTTTCAGGACCTCGCCGATGAAGGAATCCCGGTCGAAGCCCTGCAGCAGGTCTATGCCCCGCTGGGGATCGACATCGGCAGTCAGACGGTGCCGGAGATCGCCGTCAGCATCGCCGCCGAACTGGTCGCCCATCGCAACCTCGGCCAGGTCCCGGGCCGACCCGCGAAAGTGGAAATCGCCGCTCGCGAATAAGGTTTGCGACGCACTCCGCCGGCGAGCGGGACGCGTGAGAGTCCAGGTTTTGCGCAGCTATTGCGTCCGATATCGAGCGCATTCCACCGGGAGACTTACGTCTCCCGCTCGCCGGAGCCACGCTAACGCCTTCCGCCTTCAACCCGCGAAATTGTTTGACGTTCATACCCCGGATGGGCTAGATTGCCCCCCGCTGCCGGTATCTCGATAAACCTGTCTCGTTTATCACCGTTGGCCGCGTATCGTTCTCCGCTGTACGGGAGTGGGCTATGTCTACCGAAGCCGAACGTCTTCGTCAGGTCTTGGCGTCGATCGGAACCCTGGCCATGTCCTTGGCCGATATGCCGACGATCGGAGTGGTCGGTGGTGAATCTCGGGGCGGAGCCGTCGAAAACGAGGCGGAGCTCGATGGCGAACCGTCCGCCGCGCTGGCGTGCATTCCCAAAGCCCTGCCGACGGAGTTTCAAGTAACGGCCGCCGCAACGGCTGTGAAACACAATCCGCAGAATGCTCCCGCCGAGCCACAGCGTCAGGTGGGCGCCGGCGAGACGCTCGACCCGCTGGCCATCGCGGTGATGACGACCAAGTATTGGAGGCCGCGTACACGCCGGCTGACGGTCAGCTTCCTGGAGCCGACGAGCCAGGGGCTCCGCAACAAGATCCTCGCTCACTTGAACGCCTGGGATGGCGGCATCACGTTCCACTACACGCAAGGAACCGGGAACGTCCGCATTGCCTTCGGAC
>JAEZAS010000009.1 GCA_023430365.1 Planctomycetota bacterium | reverse complement strand
TGCACGCCGTCGCTCTTCAGTTCTTCCAGCCAGCTGCGCGGCAGTTCGTCGAGGGCGGATTCTTCGGCGGTCAGTAGGTTCTCGCGGGCGCCACGTGCGGAACTGCCAGGCGCTGATTCGGTGGAGTCGGATTCAGCGTCGGCTTGTTTGCGTGTCAGGAGCGCGAGGGGACCGCAGGCAATGCGCTTCATCCATCTGGGCCAGCGCAGCTGCCAGCCGACTGGGTTGGCCAGCACGACGGCGAGCGCAAAGCCCAGGGCCATATTCAGCAGGCCGACCACCAAGACGAACAGCGCCACGCAGGACCTCGCCGGAAATACAGGACTTAGGACGAGCAAACCTACGTCGGAGCGCGTTGCATGCAAGCAGTGCATCGCGTTGTCGCGGAATGGGGGGCTATGGGCCAGCTCAGTGCTAGCTGGAAAAGTTTGCGCATCTTCCATGACCGGTACGACGCGGAAGTTGTTGCACACGCAAAATCGTTAGAGCCGACAGAGGAAGAACGGCTAGTACGACCGTCACGTCCGGCAGCACCGGCGTGTTCGAACCTGGCGAAAAAGTTCCTCTTCGTACCGTGAGGCGGCAGCGATGAAACCTAGCATGCGAGCGATCTCGAGCGTCACCAAAGGACTGGGCATCGCCCTGCTGCTGGCTGGATTTTCTACGGCAGCGTTTGGTCAATCGGCGCCTCCGAGCCAACCGACGGCCCCTCCGGCGGTCATGGCCAACCCCTACAGCGATGCCATGTACGGCCCCGAGATGGGCAACGTCTATGGTGACTGTGCGGATTGCGGCGCCGCGTGCGGCTGCTCGACCTGCTGTCCTACCTCGTGCTGCTACGACCGCGGCTATGCTCGCGTCGAGTATCTGATGTGGTGGGGCAACGCCCGCAACTCGCCGCCGCTGGTGACCACCAGCCCGACCGGAACGGCGCAAGCCGATGCGGGGGTGATCGGCGCACCGGACACCGAGGTGCTGTTTGGCGGCGACTACGGAGGCGAAATGCGGAACGGCGGTCGCGTGACGGTGGGTCGCACCATCGGCAACACCGGCGAGTTCTCGCTCAACGGCCGGTTCTTCGGCCTGGAAGAGGGACGCGACGACCTGTTTCTCACTTCGGCGACGGGCGATCCGATCCTGGCTCGTCCGTTCGTCAACACAGTGCTCGGAGCGCAAGACGCCCTGTTAGTTGCCTTTCCGGGCATCGCCGAAGACGGCCGCATCGAAGTGCAGACCCGCAACAGCGTGATCGGCGCCGACGTGTATCTGCGCAACATCTTCTACTGGGACACCAGCAAGCGGATCGACTTCCTCTATGGCTATCAGTTCACCCGCGTCGACGACGGGATCGGGATTGCGAGCGATTTCACCTCGGTCGATCCGCTGTCCACGAACCCGGTTGGCACGACGTTCACCGTGGTCGACATGTTCCGCATGCAGAACGAGTTTCACGGCGGGCAGATTGGCGCTATCACGGAGTGGAGGCGTGGCCGGGCCTGGTTCGAGTTGTTGACGAAGGTTTCGATCGGCAACATGCGTCAGCGGGCAATCCTGACGGGAGAAACGGTTCGCACCGAGCCGCTCGGGGCGCCGACGGTCACCGACAGCGGCTTGCTGGTGCAAGGGACCAACGCGGGCGACTATCAGCGGGACGTCTTTTCGTTCATCCCAGAAATCGGTTTCACGGTCGGCTACCAGGTTACTTCGCGACTGTCGCTCACGGCTGGCTACTCGTTCATCTACTGGAACGACATTCTGCTGGCGGGCAATCAGATCGACCCGCGAGTCAATCTGAGCCAGAACCCTGGCCCGATCGTCGGCCCCGCCCAGCCGGCCTTTGCCTTCAACGACAGCGATTTCTGGGTGCAGGGCCTGAGCTTCGGTGGCGAACTGCGGTTCTAAGCCCGGTTTGAACAGGTCACGACCGTCAAAGCCGGAGCGTAACACGCTCCGGAGAATGGCGAGTTCGGACCGCCTGCGAGTTGACGCTCCAAGGGATGTTCTCCGGCGGCTGTTAGCCGCCGGCTACGGGGCTTCTTAGTCGTCTCCGTTTAGCCCGCGAAAGATCCGGTACTGCAGCGGATTGCGGCTGCTGGTGAATTCGCCGTCGGCGGGATCGGCAAGCGCGCAGAACGCCGTGTGAAACTTCGCGTCGACATCGTCGGCGTAATGCACCAGTAGTGCTTCGGGCGTCATCGGCGGTTTGGGGGCTCCCCATTCGGCCAGGCGCTGGTGTGAGACGATGATGTGCTCCAGGCGGAGGAGCGTTTCGGCGTCGAGCTTGTGCCGGGTCGCCGCTTCGCGAAGCATGTCCCGGCCGATCAGGATATGGCCGATGAGCTCGCCACTCGCCGTGTACTCCGCACCCGTCGGCGTCGGACGAAGCTCGTGAACCTTGCCGATGTCGTGCAGGATCGCGCCGGCGATCACCAGGTCGCGATCCAGGGGCGGCTGCATCTCGGGATAGTCGGCAGCGTACTTCGTGGCCAGGAAGATGGCGTTGCGGGCGACGCTCCAGAGGTGCTCGATCAGGCCGCCCGTGAACGCATGATGGTTTCTCCGGGCAGCGGGAAAGTGGAGCAGGGCGTCCCGGTTCTGCTCCAGGAGTTCGCAGGTCAGATCCGCCAGCGACGGAGCCGCTATTTCCTCGCGCGCTAGGGCCAGTAGTGCGTTGAATGTTTCCAGCGGATCGAACTTGCTCCGCGGCTGACACATCCACTCATCGAAGCCGACGGCTTTGTCTTCGGGCAGCACTTCGCGAATCTTGCGAATGTCGAGCTGCGGCCCATAGCTCGTTTCGCGGTAGACGCCGCGGACCTTGTAGAACGTCCCAGCGCGCCATTGATCGCGACACTGCTCGGCGAGCGGCGTCTCGTTCCAGATGGGAAAGCTGACTTCCCGCTGCGCGTCGCGGAGCGTAATCCGCCAGTACGGCTTGCCATCCTTCGTCTTGCTCTCGGACTTGGCGGCGAGCAGGACGAAGGTGTCGGCTTCCTGGCCGTCGGTCATCTCGCAGAGCGGGACGATGGGAAACGTCTTGGTGGCAGGCATGGCTCGGCTTTCTGCGATGGGGCGTACGCGGAAGAGCGGGCAGTGCGGTCTCATTACAGGCGATGGGCTGGTCACATGCAAGGGAAAATGTAAACGACGTCTGTTTGTGCTGGTGAAAAACTATTGATGAAATTTTGGGTTTGTGGTAAGTTGAGATTCTGTGTCGCCGGGCCGCTGCTGATCGGGTTCTCCGGTTGTTGGCGGTGAGTTTGCATTCTTCAGCCGGAAAGTGTGTTCGACGGTTGGAGCAAGTTAGGTAAATCGCAGCGTGCGGGTGTGTGTTGATCAACTCGGCAGGTAAATCAACAAGTTGGGGGCCCCTGTACCCGGGGGTGGTGTTGAAAAACCCCTCAGGTTGATCAACACGTACCGGAGTTGTGGAAATTCGCTAAGTCAAATCCCGTGATGTCTCGGTTTGGACGGGGTCGGCGTCGGTTTGATGACAGAATGGAGGCCTCTTGGAGGATCGTCGGCGGGGTGAAGTTGGTTGTAAGGCAAGGCAGGGTAAGGACTTTCCCGTGTGAGGCGGCAGGGATGGCACAGGGGATGCGTGAAGGACACCTTCGCTTGGACTCGAGCAGGGCGTGCAGCCCAGCCGGTTCGGGCATTTGTCCCCCGTCGCAGTCTCCCTGGACGAGACAAGGCGATTGGAGGCGATGGAACAGGGCGCTGCCCCACAGAGAGGAGTGTGAACGATGCCTCAGTCACAATCTTTGGCCAGCCGCCGGCCCGTGGTCCGTGAACTCAAAGGCTTACGCACGGCGCCAAACGTGCGCTCGGCCGACAAGCTCTGGCGTTGTTGCCGCTGCTGTCGGTGCTGCCGTCATTGGTAGGCACATGCTCGGTCCGCCGAGCCGCTGCGACGGTGCTTCGCTCGTGCGAGGCGCCGGTTTCCCGCTGTCGCGCGGTACGAGCGCTCAGGCGGTGAACCCGAACTGACGAGCGGACGTTTGAACTCAAGGCCCTGTGTAAGGAAACGAGTATGGCGCCGGCCATTGGCTATGCACTGCGTGAACAGAACCGAGACCTGCTCGCCCGAGAGCCAGCCATCAACGCGGCTGAGATCACGTTCGAGCGCGCTGACGATCCGCTGCGAACGCAGCGGTATCTGGGGGACGCCGACTTCGACTACGTCAGCGTGCACTCCCTGAAACTATCGCCCGGTAGTCCCGATGCGCCTTCCCAGCGTTACATGGATGCGATACGGGCGATCGCCCTGGAGAACGGAGCGACTTCGGTCAGCGATCACTTGGGTTTCACCCGCGATACGCATGACGGCATGGAAATGGGTCACTTCGCTCCGGTCCCTTTCACACTCGGCGCTCTCGAAGCCACCTGCCGCAATGTGGAATTGATCCAGAAGCACTTCGCGCCGCTGCATCTTTACCTCGAAAACATCGCCTATCTCTTCCGCTTCGAGGGCGAACTGAGCGAGATCGAGTTCATGACGCGGTTACTCGCACGCACCGGTTGCGGCTGGCTGCTGGATGTGACGAACGTGTATGCGAATGCGGTGAACTTTCAGTTCGATCCCTACGACTTTATTGGGCGTGTGATGCCGGACGCATCGCGAGTGCAAATGCATTTGGCGGGCGGTTTCTTCGACGCTCAGTCGGGCACCTATATCGACAGCCATTCGCATCCGATTCCCGAAGAAGTGTGGCAGCTCTATCGCTTCGCGCTGGAGCAGGCTGGGCCACGGGTGGATGCGGT
>JAEZAS010000457.1 GCA_023430365.1 Planctomycetota bacterium | reverse complement strand
GGGCGACGCACACGCAGCACACCGGCGACGCGATCGACTTCGGCGTCAATCGCATGCCGCTCGAGGAGCACTGCGAATCGGTCAAGTTGCCAGCCATCGCTCCGGCTGGCGGCGACCACCCACGTGTCGTCGGCGGATGGCGGCTTTGGCGTCGGGCCCTTGCCAGACGCAGCACTGCGCCGGGCTTTCATCCACTCGGGCGTGCGCGGCGAGAGTCCGAACGCTTCGGCTTGCAGCTGCGAACGCGTTGGCAGCTTCGGCGAAGAATCGGTTCTCTCGTCGGTGGCGTTCATCGGACCATTCGGCGGCAGCAGATGAGTTCGGCAAAGAATTCATCACAGCTGAATCGCCAGAATTCAGACAAATCCGCTCTCCAGTCGCAGGGCGTCTGACTTCTGGCGAATTCAGCTACCGTTTGCCCATCAGGCGAGGATGTCTTTGACCACCGTCCCTTCGACATCGGTCAGGCGGAAGTCGCGGCCTTGGAAGCGGTAGGTCAGTTGCTCGTGCTGGATGCCGAGGCAGTGCAGGATCGTTGCGTTCAGGTCGTGGATGTGGACCGGCTTGTCGACGACGTTGTAGCTGAAGTCGTCCGTTTCGCCGTGGACGATGCCCGGCTTGATTCCGCCGCCGGCGAGCCACATGGTGAAGCACCGCGGGTGGTGGTCCCGGCCGTAGTTGTCCTTCGTGAGCGTGCCCTGGCTATAGACCGTGCGGCCGAACTCACCACCCCAGACGACAAGCGTGTCGTCGAGCATCCCGCGTTGCTTTAGATCCTTGATCAGCGCGGCGGCGGGTTGGTCCATCGCCTTGCTGAGCTGCGGAATGTTGGCTGGCAGGTTGCCGTGATGGTCCCAGCCGCGGAGAAAGACCTGCGTGAACCGCACGCCCCGCTCGGCCAGCCGGCGAGCGAGCAGGCAGTTGTAGGCGAACGTCCCCGGCTGCTGCACCTCGGGGCCATACAGGTCGATAACGCTCTGCGGCTCCTGGGAGATGTCGACCAGTTCCGGCACTGACGACTGCATGCGGAACGCCATCTCGTACTGCGCAATGCGCGAAACAATCTCGGGATCGGCGAAGTCGTCGAACCGCTTCTGATTCAGCTCGGCGAGCCCGTCGAGCATCTTGCGCCGTGTTTCCGCGGTTACGCCGGCAGGGTTCGAGAGATACAGGACCGGATCGCCGCTCGACCGCAGCGCCACGCCCGCATGTTTTGTTGCCAGGAACCCCGAGCCCCACAGGCGCGAGAAAAGAGCCTGCGTCTGCGAACCGGCGGCAAGTCGGGAATGCAGCACGACATACGCCGGCAAGTCCTGGTTCGGGCTGCCGATGCCGTAGCTGACCCAAGCGCCCATGCTCGGCCGGCCGGGGATCTGGCTGCCGGTCTGGATGTAGGTGATGGCAGGGTCGTGGTTGATCGCCTCGGTGTTCATCGTCTTGATGACGCAGAGATCGTCGACGACGCTTGCGAGGTTCGGCAGCAGTTCACTGACCCAGGCGCCGTGCTGACCATGCTGGGCGAACGAGAACTTCGACGGAGCCACCGGCAAGCGAGCCTGGCCGGAGGTCATCGTCGTGATCCGCTGGCCCATGCGGATCGAATCGGGCAGGTCCTTGTCAAAGTATTCCTGGAGTTTTGGCTTGTAGTCCCACAGGTCGAGCTGGCTCGGTCCGTCCGCCATGAAGAGCCAGATCACCCGTTTGGCCTTCGGCGCATGGTGGAGTGCTTTCATGGCGCCCAGGCTGTTGAGCGGATCGGCTGGAGTCTGCGCAGCGGTCGACTCGGCTGCGAAGAGGCTCGGATTGAGCAGCGAGCCGAGCGCGGCGGTTCCCAGTCCGGCGGCCATCCGGCCGAAGAAGTAGCGGCGGGTCTGGTGCTGCATGTGTGCACGTAGCTCGTCCATGGCTTACTCCTTCGTCACGGTTTCGTCGAGGTTCAGGATCAGATTGCAGACCATGGTGTAGGCGGCGAGCTCGGAGGGATCGAGCTCCGACTTTCGCGGCGACTCACCCACGGCAATCAGTTGCTCAGCTGCGGCCTTGTCGGCCTGGTAGTCGGCCAGATGAGCGGAAAACACACGCTCGAGCACTGTCGTTTCCGACTCCGCGGGTTTGCGGCCCGTGGCGAGACGGAAGGCGTATACGAGTCGCTCCGCCGAGGAGGCCCCGCCTTCGAGCAGAACCCGCTGGGCCATGTTGCGGGCGGCTTCGACGTACTGCTTGTCGTTCATCAGCACGAGGGCCTGCAGCGGCGTGTTGGTGCGCGAACGACGGACCACGCACGACTCGCGCGAAGGAGCGTCGAAGGCCATCAGGGCCGGCGGCGGAGCCGTGCGTTTCCAGAACATGTAGAGACTGCGGCGATAGAGGGCGGCGCCGGAATCCTGCTTGTAGTTCTGGGTCGTGCTCCCTTGGAAGGCCACCGCCTCCCAGATGCCCTCGGGCTGATAGGGGCGGACTCCTTTGCCGCCGTTTTTTTCTACCAGCAGGCCGCCGAGCAGCAGGGCGCTGTCACGGATCGCTTCGGCATCCAGACGGTGGCGGGGACCACGGGCCAGCAGAGCATTGTCCGGGTCGCTCTGGGCCAGTTCGGGCGTCAGCTTGGAGGATTGACGGTAGGTCGCCGACATGACGATCGTCCGCTGCAGTTCCTTCACATCCCAGCCGCTCTCGATGAACTCCCGGGCGAGCCAGTCGAGCAGCTCCGGATGGGTCGGCCAATCTCCCTGAGCGCCGAAGTCCTCAGAGGTCTTCACCAACCCCGTGCCAAAGTATTGCTGCCAGAACCGGTTGACCGCGACGCGGGCCGTGAGAGGGTGCGACGGATCGACGAGCCACTGGGCGAGACCAAGGCGATTGAGCGGAGCCCCTTCGGGCATGGGCGGCAGGATCGACGGCGTTGCGGGCGTGACCTTTTCGCCCTTTTTGTCGTAAGCCCCACGGATAAGGACAAACGTCTCGCGCGGCGTCGGCAGGTCAGCCATCACGAGGGAGACCGGGATCGACGCGTCGAGATCCTTTTTCTTTTTCTCCAGATCGGCGATCTGCTGCCGAAAGCTGTCGAAGGTCGGCTTGGTCTTGGCGTAGACGTTTTCGAGGAAGTAGTTGCGGAGCTTTTTCTGCTGGTCCTCGGTGCGCTTGTCCTTTTCGACCTTCAGAGCGGCCTGAACGTCGGCAGGAGCGGACGATTTCTTCAGGGCCTTCTCGAAGGCTTCCCAGGCGGCGAGCGATTCGAACGATTGATTGTCCTGCGGAGTCCGCGTGACGATTCCCGCTTTGTCCCAGTAGGTGCTGCCGCCGAACTGCGTAAAGGCGAGACCGTTCACGTTCGTCCCTGCCGGCAAGCCAACATGGGCCGCATCGACCTCCAGGCGAACCCACTGGCCCAGTTCCGGCAGCGGGCCCATGTGCCGATGGCCAGGCGTATCGCCCGAGCCAAACGCGATGGCATCCTCGCCCCAGTAGGCCCGATGTTCCCACTGGCCGTCGTTCCATTGCAGCATCACCGTCTTCGGCGGGTCGGCGGGGTCGAGCCAGCAGTAGGCGAACAGCTTGTCGCCTTCGCCGATCTTCAGCTGCGGATTGGCCCCGGTGAAGAAGTGCTGGGTGATCCCCTCCCCTTTGCGAGTCGTCGCCTTCTCGCCGCTATAGACCTGCCCTTCGGGGCTGGAGACGAATTGCCACGGCGTATTGCCCTGCAACTGCGCACCCGGCGGAGCGGCGTCTTCAACCCAGACATACTCTTTCGGCTCGGCCGCGGCGGCGACGGCTTCTCCCTCGGGCGTCGGATCGGTGTACTCGATCTTCGCCAGCTCGTCGGCCATCGACTTGCGCACCGCGGCGATCTGCTCGTCGAACGCCTTGAGCTGCGAATCCTGCTCGGGGGAAGAAAGCTTCAGGATCGGCGGCGGGGCAAGAGCGTTGCCGTCCATCGCCGCGTCGGCGGACGCGTTGTAGAAGGCGTAGAGCTGGTAGAACTCCTTCTGCGTGACCGGGTCGAACTTATGGTCGTGGCAGACTGCACAGCCGAGCGTCAGCCCGAGAAACACCGTCGACATCGTCTCGGTCCGGTCAACCGCGTAGCGCACGAGCACCTCGTCGTTGATCGAACCGCCTTCGCTCGTCGTCACGTTGCAGCGATTGAAGCCCGAGGCGATTCGCTGCTCCGTCGTGGCATCCGGAAGCAGGTCCCCCGAGATTTGCCAGATCGTGAACTGGTCAAACGATAAGTTGCGATTGAAGGCTTCGACCACCCAGTCGCGATACGGCCAGAGAGACCGCTCGTTGTCGAGGTGCAGGCCATGGGTGTCGCCGTAGCGGGCTGCGTCGAGCCAGTAGCGGGCCATGTGCTCGCCGTAGCGCGGCGACTTGAGCAACCGATCGACTACCTTGGCGTAGGCTTCGGGCGAGTCGTCAGCCTGAAACGCGTCGACCTCGGCCGGCGTCGGCGGCAGCCCGGTCAGATCGAGCGTCACTCGCCGCAGCAGCGTTGTCTTGTCCGCTTCGGACGAAGGCTTTAGTCCTTCTTGCGCAAGGCGGGCCAGAATGAAGTTGTCGATCGGGTTGCGGACGACGCTTCCCTCGGGAACGGTCGGAGGCGTCGGACGCACCGGGGTGATGAACGACCAGTGCGGCTTGTACTCGGCCCCCTCGTCGATCCACCGCTTCAGAATCTCAATCTGTGCTGCCGACAGCGACTTGCCCGAATCGGCCGGCGGCATTTTTTCCGCGGCGTCACTCGACGTAATCCTTCGCAGCAATTCGCTTTCGCCGCTCTTGCCAGGAACGATCGCCGTCGTTCCCGAGTCCAGCTTCGCCGTTGCCCCTTCGAGCGTGTCGAGACGCAGCCCCGCTTCGCGCGTGTTCGGGTCGAAACCGTGGCACTTGAAGCAGGCGTCCGAGAGGATCGGCCGGACGTCGCGGTTGAAGTCGAGCTTCGGTTCGGCGACCGCAGGGCTGGCGAAGACTCCCCAGCCGACAAATGTCCAGGCGACCAGCAGCGGATACCACGCACGCATAGCGGAGGTTCCTGGAAAGGCAGGTAGGCAAACCATGGGAGCGAGCGACGCTCCTCCCGGCGGGCAGTAACCATCAGCGACGGTTTGCGCAATGTCACCCCGCAATTGAAACCGACTCGCCCGGCAATGTAAAGCAAATTCAGGCGATCACACCCTTATCTGACGGCCGACTCCGCCAAATCCGCCCGCCCGTCATCGCTCCTCCTTCTGCGTTTCGCTCTTGTTGGTGGGAACCACCATCAATTACGATGGCGTCGGGTTACGTTGTCTTTGCAGCGTAGGAAGCCTGTACCGAGCGATGGCCCGAGTTTTGCACCCTAAGGCGGTTGACCGCCCACTTCTCGGAACCAAGCAATAGGAGAGGCTGTAGGAAAATGTACCGACTTGGCGACCGCGTCGTTTTTATTGCCAATAAGCACAGCGCCCACCCCGGGCCGCGCGCCGAGAAGGTTCAGCCCGAACCGCATGGCGAAGGTTACTCCTACGACGTCAAAAAGTTCTGGCGCGTGAGCGAAGTCCGCAACGATGGCACCATCGCCGCCATCACTCGCCGCGGCAAGCGCCGCCTCGTTCGCTGGGACGATCCCCGACTCCGCCCAGCCCGCTGGTGGGAGCGATTGCTGTATCGCTCCCGCTTCCCCGAGTTTCCCAACTCGAACCCGCCTAGCTCAACTTCTGAGCAGCGCGGTCAATTATCGGTCAACTAGTCCGGCAGCCGCTCATTAGCTCGGCTGGCAGCATCGCTGCTCACTGCTTCGTTCTCAGGCTCCAGTTCGCGAATGAAGAGGTTCGCGAACTGCACCGGATCGCCGTGATGCTGGAGCGCGATCGGACCTCGCGCCGGCACTCCAGGCAATTGCGCGTTCTCAATGACCGTTTGACCGTTCAGTTGTACCGTCAGCCGATCGCCCCGCATCCGAAGGACGAAGCGATTCCATTGCCCGGCCGGTTTGTCGGCCCGGACCTTCGGCGTGCAGGCGGCGCGCACCTCGGTGGGGAGTTCCTTGTTGGTGCGATAGCCCCACACCTCGCCTGAACCGATCGGCCAACTCCAGATGTTCACCTGCGCATCGGGCGAACCGCGCAAATAGATGCCGCTGTCCCCCGCGTCGTCGACTTCCACCAGCTTCGGCTTGTCGTCCTCGCCGCGAGCCTCTTCGCCGCTCGGCAGAATCTCCGGCCGCAGCGCCTTCTTCGGTTTGCCCGTCAGCCGCCAGTCGCAGATTAGTTCGAAATCGCCATACTCCTTCTCGGTCCACAAACTCTTGTCGGGCGCCGAGCTCTTGCCGTCGTAATCGAGAATCCAATCCTTCGGCTGCCAGTGTCCCTGATGGCCGAGTTCGTTCCGCCAGCCGCGCAGATCGACGCCCGTGTAGAGCGGCACAAAGCCTTGGGCCTCCAGCGCCGTTTCTTCGGGTGTTGGGTTGGTCGAGGGAAGCTCGCGAATGCGAATATTGCGGAAGTGACACTCCGAACCTTCCGACTCCAGGCAGATATACCCTTTGCGCGGCGAACACATGCTCCCGCCCGACACCTCCTTGCCGTTCACCGACAGCTTGATCGTTCCGTTGTCGCAAACGACGCGATAGTGGTTCCACTCGGGCGACGGTTTGCAGCGATGCTCGCTCGGCAGGCAGCGCGAACCCCCTTTGGGATGCGGACGATCGGGGGTCATCTTCGCTCCCCAGATCGGAAACACGTCGCCGTGGCTCGTGTACGACTCCGTATTCCGCCCGTCGAGAATCTGCACCTCCACGCCCCGCGAAAACGGCTGGCCGACGTGCGTGATCGGATCGCCCCAGATGAACAAGCCGGCGTTGCCCCCCGGCTTCATGTGCCGCCATTCGAGCTCGATCACAAAGTTCTCATACATCCGTTCCGTCCGGATCGTCCCGGTCGGCTTCCCGGTGCTCACGATCATGCCGTCCTGCACCGTGAACGTCTCGGGCGCCACGTTCACGATCACCCAGCCGTCCAGGTTGCGGCCGTTGAACAGCGGCGTGAACCGTTCCTCCCCCTGCTCGTTCTCGGCCGGCGGCGGCGGGCCATCCTGACCAGCGGCAAAATCTCCGCCACTCACCAAGAAGCCGAACAACACCGCAGCGGAGCAAAACCAAGTCAGTCGAATCATCAGAAAACCTCCTCCCGGCAAGCAGAGCAACTCCGCCCAGTCTAACTCCGCCGCCTCCCCGAATCGAATCTCGCCACTTTGCCGATCACCGCTCAGTTGCTCCCAGTCAGCCGAACTGCCAACCCTGCCCACGTCGGCCGACACCGTTTCACAACACTTGCGCTAGGGCCATCGCAGAGCGAAAACCGCCCCGCAAACCAATTGAGACTGGTCTCAATACAACACTTCGTTCAGCCGGCCCTTTGGACGAAGCCGCAATCCTCCGCCAGCCACAAGTTGTCTTCCCTGCACCGCTTGGATATTGCCTGGCAAGCCTTCGATTCCAACTTACGTCAAACCAGCTCCCAATTCCTACAACCCCTTTTCCGCGTCTCCCAACACTTCCGCAAGCCGGCCACCGTCCACAACCCCTCGTCCCGTTCACAACACTTCGCAAGCTCCACAACACCTCAGCCAGGATCGACGAAGCCCGCACACCTGCCGCCCTGCATCACATGACATTCGAACTAGCCCCAAAACCCAACCGCGCAGCAACAACTGCCCCTCGTCCCCCAACCGGCGACAGGGTTAATTTGCCACACACCAATATTATCAACTCACAACAAACTCGTCAACATTTAACGGCAATTGAACACACATTACCTCGGCAGCGCTAAGTCCGTGCCCGTAGGCAGCCGTCCCTGGAAACCGCTCTAAGAACGACACCTGAAAAAGACGGCCTTCGCCGGATTCAGCCGGCGCAGTCTGCCACGGGCTTATGCCGGTGGGCCGGACCTCATTCCCCCTTGCAAAAAGTCTTGACCCGCTGAATATGCACGCCTATACATATACACTGCCATGCAATCATCCACCTTCGAAACTCTCGCCGATCCCACTCGTCGCCGCATCGTCGAGGCGCTTCGCCAGGGCGAGCGCCCAGTGGGCGACATCGTGAAGCGGGCGGGCATTCACCAGTCGGGCGTCTCGCGGCACTTGCGCATCCTGCACGAGGCGGGATTCGTTTCGATGCGTCCCGAGGGGCAGCGGCGGCTCTACGCCCTGCGGCCTGAGCCGTTTCGCGAGCTGGATCGTTGGCTGGCGCAGTATCGAGGCCTGTGGGAAGCCCGCCTCGACCGGTTCGGCGCGGCGCTCGAGAAACGTCGCCAGTCTTCCAAGAGCAAGTCCCCCAAGCACCAACAGGAGTGAGTTCCGTGAGCAATCCGCAACCACCGGCCGGCGAAGCCAAGGCCAAAATCGTCATCGAGCGCACCTACCAGGCGACGATCGACGAGCTCTGGGACTTATGGACGACGAAAGACGGTTTTGAATCGTGGTGGGGGCCCGAAGGGTTTCGCGTGGAGGTCCACGCGCTCGAAGCCCGGGTCGGCGGCCCGCTGAACTACGACATGATCGCCGACACTCCCGAAATGGTCGCTGCGATGCAGCAGATGGGGCAGGCAATCTCGCACAAGACCCGCGGCACGTTCTCGGAACTGAAGCACCACCAGCGTCTCACACTCACGCACGTCATCGACTTTATCCCCGGTGTCGAACCCTACGAGAACACGATCGTGGCGGAGTTCTTCCCGCTCGGCGACCGCGTCCGCATGGTCGTCACGCTCCACGGCATGCACAACGAGCAATTCACCCAGATGCAAAAAGAAGGCTTTTCCAGCCAACTCACGAAGCTGGACAAGCGGTTTGGCGTCTCCGCCAAGTAACCGCAGCATCGCGTTCGTCCCGCCGGCTTCCAGCCGGCCGGTTAGTCTCGTAGTGGGATGTGTTCCGGACTTTACCGGGACGCTTACGCGTCCCGCTCGCCGGTCGGTCGCGGCTTCGGATCCTCTTGGCCTCGGGCCGCGCTTGTGCAGCCTCTGGGTCTCGTTCAGACTGGCCGGTGCTGATTGGGTTGCGATAACCACCTCCAGAGCGGTTGGCAAGTTCCATGAGTGACGGTCCCTACCGCAGTCCCAATGCCGATGAGTCGAGCGAGCCAGTGTCCCGGCCTAAAAGCGGAACTTGGGGCCTCATCAAGTTGGTGTTGGTCATCATTGCGATTTTGGGAGTGGCAGTCGCTCTGCTCCTCCCCACGGTGCGAACGGCAAGGGAGGCCGCCCGTCGCTCCAGCTGCTCGAACAATCTCAAGCAAATCGGCATCGCCCTGCACAACTATGCCGATACGTATGGCTCCCTGCCTCCCGCCTACACGGTCGATGCCGACGGCAATCGCCTGCACAGTTGGCGAACGCTGATCCTGCCTTTTCTCGAGGCCAACCCGCTTTACAGCACGATCGACCTTTCCAAGCCCTGGGACGATCCAGCCAACGCCCACGCTCGGACAACCCGCATCAAGGCCTATCAGTGCCCGTCGGTGGCCGGGCTGGCGGAGAATAGCTTGGAGAAGAATGAAACGACCTACATGGTCGTCCTGGCGTCGGACAGTGCGCTCGGCGCCGCTCCGCGCAGCCTCTCCGAGATCACCGACGGTCTGAACAACACGCTGTTGGTCGTCGAAGTCGATCCGCAGCACGCCGTCCCTTGGATGGCGCCCACCGACGCGGACGAGAACCTGCTGCTTGGCGGCCGTGCGGATTCGAAATCGCCTCACCCGGGCGGCCGGAACGCGGTGCTGGCCGACGGCAGTGTTCACTTCCAGCCGGCCGACCTGTCGGCCCGTCAACTCCGGGCCCTCGTCTCAATCGCCGGCAACGACGACGCCGAGGCTGACTGAACTCTGACGGGCTGGGCTGCTACGGACTGGCGAATACTCGTCCGCCAGTTGCTCCACTCCACCGCCGCCAGTGGCAACAGCCAACTTGCCCACACCGCCAGCGGATAGCTCCACGCTCCCTCCAGCCCCGTCACCCGCAGCAGGCCCCCGATCACGCGCAATACGACCGCCGAGCAGAGCAAGGCAAAGCAACGCGTCATCCACCGCCGATGCTCGGCGAACCGTCGCCGCACCGCCGCCCGCCAGCCGAGACCGACACAGCCGGCCGTCCCAAGCGCCAGGAACGCCAGGGGAATCCCGGCGGTCGCTCCCGCCCAACAGGCCATCGCCAAGCCGCTCGGCGCAAGCACCAGCAGCACGAGGGCGGCTTGCACTTTCCCCAGCGATCGATGCCACTGCGGAAATCTCATCCGCAGCGGCTCAGCCATCAGCACCAGTCCCAGCAGCAGCGTGAGCGGCCCGGTCAGAACATGGGCGTAGAACGCCGCCGCGTACGCGCCCCAGAAGTAGCTGTCCCGCCCCCACAGAAACTCGGCATCAAAATTGGGCGGGAAGTAGTCGCGATAGCGCAGGACGACGCCGATCGTCACCTTCACGATCAGCAACCCGACGAGCCCGCAGAGAACCTGCCGCCAGGTCAGTCGTCGCCAGGTCGAAACGAGAAGCGTCATGCGCCCATCTTACTTCGCCCGGGCCACGCTTTCCGTCCCCTCGATCTTGACCATCGTCAGCGAATTGGCCGAAGCGTCGACTTCGAACTTGAACTGTCCGAGGAAGCTCATCCCCAGCAGCGGCTCGGCGCGGATCGCTTCGGGGCCCAGGACGGCGCACTCGACGTTCTTGAGTTCGAACTTGCCGACGCGCACCGAGGGAATCGTCATCCGGTGCCCCTCGATCTCCCGGCCGTCGGCCAGTTGCAGGCGGATCTTCGGGTCCTTGCTGCTCGGCTTCAGGCCAAACGTCTCCGCCATCGCAGCGGGCAGGCTGATGAGCGAGGCGCCCGAGTCGAGCACCATTTCCTGGGTGTGCTTGCCGTTGATCACGGTCGACACCATGTAGGTGTTGGCCCCTTCGACGCGCAGCGGAATCGATTCTGAGAGCACGGTCTCTTCCAGATCTTCGAGCTTCTTCAGGTTCGCTTGAAAGGCCGCGGTGGGCGCAATCGCCAGCTGCTTGTTGAACGATTTGTTGAGCAGGTCGAGGGCGGCCTTCGTTTCCGGATCGGAGGCGGCCGCCTCGTAGTCGGCGATGATCTTGTCGGCCAGCTTGCGCGTGTCGAGCACAAACTGCAGGTAGTTCTCCCGGGCCTCGTTCGCCTTGGCCCGAGCTTCCTTCATCTTGGTTTCGAGTTGCTCAATCTGCTGCTGCACCAATTCGTGCTGCCCACGCGTCGCTTCCAGGGCGCCGACGATCCGGTTGTTGGTCGCCACGTCGCGCACGTTGGCCAACTGAGCGTTCAAGGCGACGTGCTGCTGCCGTAGGGCCGTGAGCGTTTGCTGGCCGAGCGTCTGTTGCTGCTGGACCGCCTGCTGCTCCTTGACGGCCATCGCCAGCAGCTTTCGCAGTTGGAGCGACTTAGCCAGTTCCTTCGAGAGCGCGGCCTCGGCGGGCATCATCACGCCGCTGCTCGTCGGCCGCAGGCCCGCCTCGGTCAGTTTCGCCTTCGCGTCGGCCAGCTCATCCGCCTGAGCCCCACTCGGCGCCCAGGTCGCAGCGGCCAAAACCGTCACCAGGGCCAGCTTCCAGCCGAACGTCGATCGCATGATTCACACCTGAAGAGAGGAGAAGCTTCACTCCGCGAAGCGCTCGGATGAGCTGTGTATTGCCGCCCACTCGAACAACCCGCTCGGGGGGCCAATTTACCTTCGACCAGGCGGCAAAGCTAGAGTTTTTCGGGGCGACGTTTTGCTCGGAGTCTGGCCAGCCCGGAGGCGACCGCTATGCCTTCGCCTTCTCCTCCGCAGCGCTCGGGCGGTAGTAGGCGGGAGCGAGCTTCCAGAAGTCGTCGACCTGCCCCTGCTCATATCTGGCAAAGGCTAAGCGAGCGACCGTGGCGGCCTGCGGTTCCCGCAGCGACTCCGGCGCGAGCGCCACGCCAGCGGGCAACTTCGCCCCCCATCGACCCGCGGCGGGACCGGTCACCAGGTCGCCGGCCGACAGCGAATCGACCCAAGCGGCAAGCGGCACGATCGCGGTCGCTCCTGTCCGCGACCAACTCTCCCCCTGCCAGGCGAACGTCGCCGCAAACAGTTCCTGCCGCTGGGCATCGAGAATCGCGTGCAGCCGACCTCCGGGCGAACCGGCTGGAGCCTGGGCGGCGAGCACGTCGAGCGTATCGAGGCCGACGGTCGGCGATTGAAGGGCATAGGCCAGCGTTTTGGCCGTCGTTACGCCGACGCGCAGCCCCGTGAACGATCCCGGGCCGATCGTGACGCCGATCAGCCCGACGTCCTGGACCCTTCGGCCGGCGTCGCGGAGCAGCTCGTCGATGGCTGGGATCAGGCCCTGCGCCGACCGCTGCCCCGCCGCCAGGCCGCGCTCAGCCAGCAGCCCGGCGTCCTCCGCCAGGGCGACGCTCCCCCCGAGCGCCGACGTTTCAATCGCCAAAACCAGCACCATCGCGTTCCCTGTACTCTCCCTGAAAATTGCTGCGACCGCCGTGCGGTGGACAACACTTGTCGCTGAACTGCCGAGAATTCAGCCAAACCCGACTCCCAAAGCGTCGAAGTCTGAACTCTAGCGACCCGCCAGGCCGGTCATCCGGCCCGGCCCGGTCCTTCGCCTTGACCCATGCCTAAGCCAGTCCTAGACTTGCCAGTCATAAAGCCCCTGTTCAGTCGCCGACGATGCCAGGGCTGCCGCAGGTAAAGCGGACAGACCTGAACGGCCCCCATCTTCGCATCGGAACGAGACAGGCGGATCGCCCTTTCCGACGCGATGGCCGCGGCCGTCGTTTGCCCCTCAGCAGTGCCAGTGTAAAGGTCCGCGGCGTGAAGCGTGCCCTCATCAGCGACATTCATGCGAACTACGAGGCGCTGCGCGTCGTGCTCGACGACATTCGCGCGCAAGGCGTTCGCGAGATTTACTGCCTGGGTGACATCGTAGGCTACGGGCCCAATCCGTGCGAATGCCTCGACGAAGTCATTGCACGCTGCAAGGTCACCATCCTCGGCAACCACGATCAGGCCGTGCTCTTCGACCCCGAAGGGTTCAATCCGGTTGCCTTGCAGGCGGTCTACTGGACCCGGCAGCAGCTCGAAGTCGGCCCCGGCACGCCGAGCCAGAAGAACAAGCGCTGGGATTTTCTCGGCGAACTGCCGCGGACCCACAACGAAGGGAATTTTCTGTTCGTCCACGGTTCGCCCCGCGAGCCGACGAACGAGTACGTCTTTCCCGAAGACGTCTACAACCAGCGCAAGATGGACGCCCTGTTCGGCAGGATCCAAAAGTACTGCTTCCAGGGGCATACGCATCTGCCGGGCGTCTTTTTGCCCGACTATCGCTTCCTGCCCCCCGAGGAAATCAACTATCAGTATCGCCTGGGCGAAAGCCAGGTGATGATCAACGTCGGCAGCGTCGGCCAGCCGCGCGACGGCGACCGCCGGGCCTGCTATGTCGTTATCGACGACGATCTCGTCACGTTCCGCCGCCTCGACTATCCAGCCGAAGAGACTTGTCATAAGATTCATGACAATCCGAGCCTGTCCGACATGCTGGGCGATCGCCTGCTGACCGGCCGATAGAGCAGCAGTCAGGCGTTAGGAGTCAGGTGACAGGAAACAGGCGTCAGCCCTCCTCGTTCCCCCTCGTGACGACAGATTGCGTCGTCACGCCAGCCCCGGACGCTCTGCGTCCCCCGCCGGACCTGCCGCGACGTCGAACCTGCCTCGGACTCGAACCAGACGGCCAATACACGACGCTGGGCGTCGAAACGTGCGTTCCCGCACGGAGCGTGGGAACGAGACACTCCCCATGAAACGCGCGATCGTCAGCGACATCCACGGCAATCTCGAGGCCATCCAGTCGGTCCTGGCCGACGCGAAGGAGCAAGGCGTCGACAGCATCTACTGCCTGGGGGACATCGTCGGCTATGGGCCGCAGCCGCGCGAGTGTGTCGACGTGGCGATGACCTTTCAGCTCTCGATCCTGGGCAACCACGACCAGGGAGCGCTCTACGATCCCGAGGGGTTCAGCAGCGGCGCCGAGCGGGCCATTTTCTGGACCCGCGAGCAGCTCGAAACGCCCGATGGCGATCCCGAGCAATCGGCCCGCCGCTGGGATTTTCTCAGCGATCTGCCCCGCACCCATCGCGAAGGACCGTACACCTTCGTCCACGGGTCGGTCCGCAATCCGCTGAACGAGTACGTCTTTCCGGAAGACATTTACAACGCTCGCAAGCTCGAACGCATCTTCGCCCTGGTCGAGCGATTCTGCTTTCAGGGGCACACCCACGTGCCGGGCGTCTTTACCGAGGACGGCCGCTTTCTTTCGCCGGACGAGATCGGCGGCAAGTACTCACTCAGCTCCCCGGGCAAGGCGATGTTCAACGTCGGCAGCGTCGGCCAGCCGCGCGACGGCGACCCGCGGTCGTGCTACGCAATCCTGACCGACGACACGGTCTACTTCCGCCGAGTCCCCTACGCCTTCGAAAAAACGATGCAGCGAATCCTGGCCATCCCCGAACTCGACCCGTTTCTGGCCGAACGGCTGAAGGACGGACGGTAAGGCAGAGTTCAGAAGGCAGAATTCAGAGTTCAGGGGACAGAGGTCGGGCCCAAGCCGCCAGCCAGCACCAGCTTCGGATCTTTCCGCCCTCCGCTTTCCGCTTTCCGCTTTCCGCCCTCCCCCGCTCTCTAGCTCGCTGCACTTGCAAGAATTGGCCTCAGGCGGAGAATAAACGGTTTGTTCGGCGCGGCAGAAAATTGAATCGCAGGCCTCCCCCGCAAGCGGGGACGCTCTTTAGTCCCAGCGCGGTGAGGTTCCCAGGACGTGGAAAAAGGTCGTTTCGTCAGTTTTGTTGTCATCGCGCTGGCGATCTGGCTCGGCTATGTCGGACTTCAGATCTGGCTCGCTCCCGAGCCCAAGCCGGTGGCCAAGAAGCCCGCCGACGCCAAGAAAGTCGAAGCGGACGACCGCCCGGAGGCCAAGAAACCTGCCCAGGCCGACAACGACGACGAATCCCAGCCGTCGTCCAGCGAAGGGACCGACACCGTCAAAGTCCCCGCCACCGGCTCACAAAAGTCCACCCCGGCCACGCCCAAGAATCCCGAGCGCCGGCTGACGCTCGGTTCGCTCGACCCCGCGAGCCCCTACCGGATGCTCGTGACGCTATCGAGCCGCGGCGCCGGCATCGAGCGGGCTGAACTGAACAAATACCGCGACCTGGAATACAAGAACGGCTACCTCGGCCAGCTCGCTTTGACCGACGCGGAAGGTGGCGCTCGGATCAACGTGGTTGGTCCCGGCACCCCCGCCGCGCTCGCCAGGCCCGTTCAAGGCGGCGGTAAAGACGGTTTCCAAACCGGCGACGTGATTACCTCGATCGCCGGCAAACCCATCGCCGGCGCCTTCGCCGTCGACACGGCTCTGAAAGACACCAAGCCCGGCGACAAGATCGAGATCGGCGTCTCGCGCACCGCGGACGACGCGACGAAGAACCTCGTCTATGAAGTGACGCTCATTCGCCGGCCGCTCGAAATGCTGCGTCCCGAGCGTCCGGAGAACCAGTTGCCTGGCGGCGGATTCGAATTCGGCCGGCTGTCGCCGCCATCGATGCTGATGACGTTCGAAACGCTCGGCGGCAAGTCGCTGAAGTTGACCGAAAACGAGTTCAAGAACATCCCTTCGCTGCTCACCAATGATTGGAAGGTGGAGGACGAAGGGGACGATTTTGTCGCGTTCAGCATGGAAGTCGACGCTCCGCCGGTCGAAGAAGGCGCCGACCCCACGCCGCTGAATGTCATCAAGCGTTACACGCTCAAGAAGGCCGAGAAGGACGGCGATCCGGGTTACGACCTGAACCTCGAAATCGAGATCCAAAACCTCGGCGAGCAGCCGAAGGAAATCGCCTACCGACTCGACGGTCCCAACGGCCTGCCGCTCGAAGGCTGGTGGTACTCGGTCAAACTGCACCCCCAGATGTTCAAAGGCGCCGGCGCCCGCGACATCGTCTGGCGTCCGACGGGGCAGACCTACAACCTGCTCGGTTGCCCCGAACTGGTCAGCGACGCCCGCGAGGCGATCGAAGCCAAGCAACCGGTCGAGCAAGGCCTGCTCGCCAGCGGCAAGCCGGAAGCCATCGACTTTGCCGGCGTCGACACCCAGTTCTTCTCGGCCGTCGTCTTGCCGCAATCGCCCAATGCCGAGAAACCGCTGCTGTTCACTCGCCTGACCGCCATGCCGCTTCAGGATGTGGCCCGCCTCGAAAAGGCCCGCAGCAAGACCTGCAATGTCACGGTCCGCATGGTTCCGCAGGCCGAAGTCGTCAAGCCGGAAGGTAGCATCAAGCACAACTACCAGATCTTTCTCGGCCCGAAGGATCCGGCCGTCCTGGCCAGGTACCACATCGGTTCGCTCATTGAATACGGCTGGGTCTATGCGGCCTGGCCGGCGCGGGCCCTGCGTTTCATTCTCGACACGCTCTACAGGATCGTCGGCAACTACGGCATCGCGATCATCCTGCTCACCGTGATCGTCCGCGGCTGCATGGTCCCGTTCAGCCTGAAGCAGGCGAAGAGCGCGGCCCTGATGCAGCAGCTGGCTCCTGAGATGGCCAAGATCAAGGAGAAGTACGCCGACGACATGGAGAAGCAGGGCCGCGCGATGCGCGAGCTCTACGCCAAGCACAACTTCAATCCATTCGGCGGATGCTTGCTGCTGCTCTTCCAATTGCCGGTGTTCATCGGGCTCTATCGCTGCCTGAGCGTCGATATTGAGCTGCGTGACGCGTCGCTCATTCCGGGCCTGTCCTGGGCGTCGAACCTCGCCGGTCCCGACATGCTCTGGTACTGGAAGGACTGGATCACCTGGCCGGTCATCACAGGCGAAGCCCACGGCTGGCTGGGCCCCTACTTCAACGTGCTGCCGCTATTCACCATCGCTCTGTTCATCCTGCAACAGAAGATGTTCACGCCACCCGCGACCGACGACCAGACGCGGATGCAGCAGACGATGATGACCTACATGACCGTGTTCATGGGCATCATGTTCTACAAGGTCCCGGCCGGACTCTGCTTGTACTTCATCACGTCGAGCCTCTGGAGCGTCGTCGAACGCAAGCTGATCACCAAGCCGAAGCCGCCAGCCGGCACAACGGTCGCCTCATCGACCACGACGACCGCTCCCAAGACCAGCGGCAACGGCGCGATTACGTCTTCGAAGCCAGCCAAGAAGCAGAAGCCGAAGCGGCGGTAGGCGGCTGAAGCCAGGGGCGAAGGGGCTAAGAGGCAAAGAGGCCAAGGGGGACGGACGAACGGCTGATGGGCGCTGCTCCCCGGCGCCGAGGCGTAGCTAATGAGTCCTCGCCTCTCCCGGCGGGAGAGGGCTAGGGTGAGGGAGGCCCGCAGCACCAGGCATTCCGCCTCCGAAACGACCAGCGCCAGCGACCATGTCCCTCCAAGTCGACGACACCATCGCCGCCATCGCTTCCGCCCCCGGCGGCGCGGCGAGGGGCATCGTCCGACTCAGCGGACCTGCGGCTATCGACTGCCTCGCCGATTCGTTCATCGCAGGCGACGGCGGCCGCCTGTGCGACGTTCGCAAAACGTCCATCGTCACCGGCCAGTTCGACGTCGGCGGACTCTGCGGCCCAATCCCGGCATTCGCCTATCTTTGGCCCACCACGCGCAGCTACACGCGGCAAATCGCGGCCGAGCTGCACCTCCCGGGATCGCCGCCGCTCCTCGAAGCGGCGCTCGCCACCGTCGTTCGCCACGGAGCGCGCATCGCCCGTCCCGGTGAATTCACGCTGCGAGCTTTCCTCGCCGGTCGCCTCGACCTGACGCAGGCCGAAGCTGTCCTGGGAGTGATCGACGCCGAAAGCGCCAGCCAACTGCAAACCGCCCTCGGCCAACTCGCCGGCGGCCTGGCGGGTCCGCTGCATGCCCTGCGCGGCGAACTGCTCGATCTGCTGGCCCATCTCGAAGCCGGCCTCGACTTCGTCGACGAAGACATCGAGTTCATCACGCAGGACGAACTCACCCAGCAACTCGACGCCGCGGCCCGTCGCGTGGACGCCATCGCCCAGCAGATGCAGTCGCGCGGCGAAGCGACCGCTCAGCCGCGGGTCGTGCTCATCGGCCTGCCCAACGCCGGCAAGAGCAGCCTGCTCAACGCGCTGGCTGGCGAAGCGGCGGCGATTGTCTCCGAAGTCGCCGGAACCACGCGCGACTACGTCACCCGCTCGCTCGAAATCGCCGGCCTGCGCTGCCTGCTGGTCGATACGGCGGGCGTCGACGACGCGGGCGATCCCCACACGATCGCCGCCGCGGCCCAAACGATGACGGGCCGGCAGTCGCAGCAATCCGATCTGACTCTCCTCTGCCTCGACGCCACCCAGCCGAGGTCGCCGTGGGAGCGTGAGCAACTCGCAAGCGAACATGCCCGGCGCCTCATCGTCTACACAAAGCTCGACGCAACGACTCCCGCGCGCGCACACGACCACCCGCCGGCGTCGAGCATTTACTTCACCAGCAGTAAGACCGGCAAAGGGCTCGCGGAGCTGAAGGAGGCAATCGCCCGTCAGTTGCAAAGCGGGGCCGCCGACACGAGCGTCGTCGCTGGCACGGCCGCCCGCTGTCGCGAGAGTCTGCTGCTTGCCGCGCAGAGCCTCGCTCGAGCTCGCGATACTGCGGTCGCCGGCCTGGGCGAGGAATTGGTCGCCGCCGAAGTCCGTTCGGCCCTCGACGATCTGGGGCGCGTCGTCGGCGCCATCTATACCGATGATGTTCTCGACCGCATCTTCAGCCGGTTCTGCATCGGCAAATAGCCAACAGGGATGGCACAAAGGTAGCTGAATTCGCCAGAATTCCGACAAACCAGGTCTCAACTCGATAGCCGCTGAATTCACAGCGAATGCAGCTACTGCGAGATTGCTCGGAGCCACGAAAATAGGGAGCGGCGGCACGATGTCAGTCATTGTCCTCGGTTCGATCAACACGGATCTCATCGTCCGCTCCACGAGCCTCCCTCGCCCCGGCGAGACGGTGATCGGCGGACAGTTCCTGCAGGCCTCCGGCGGAAAGGGAGCCAACCAGGCCGTAGCCGCCGCGCGGGCTGGTCGCTCGCCGGTGACCTTCCTCGCCGCCGTCGGAGACGATCTCTTCGGCCAGCAGTCGCTCGAAGCTTTGCGCAAAGAGAACCTCGACACGTCCTACATCTCGGTCCTTCCGGGGCACGCCTCGGGAGTCGCCCTGATCATGGTCGATGCGGCGGGAGAGAACTCGATCAGCGTCGCCAGCGGAGCCAACCTGGCCCTGTCCCCGGCTCATATCGACGCGGTGCCCGACTCGGTCTTTCGCCAGGCGCAGGTATTCCTAGCCTCGCAGGAGTTGCCGCTGGAAACGGTCGAGGCGGGACTCGCCCGCGCGAAGCGTTTCGGCCTGACGACGATCCTCAACCCGGCGCCAGCCGTTCCGCAGCGTCAGTGCGGCAATCTGCTGGCCCTGGCCGACATCCTTACGCCAAATGAAACCGAGGCCGAACTGATAACCGACCTGCGTGTCAGCGACGCCAATTCGGCGATCGCCGCAGCCCGCTGGATCGAGCAAGCGGGGCCTCGGGGCGTGATCATCACGCTCGGCAGCCTGGGGGCCGTGGCCGTTCAAGGCAGCGACGCCGACATCATTCCGGCGAGAAAGGTCGCCGCCGTTGACGCGACGGGCGCCGGGGACGCCTTCAGTGGAGCGCTCGCCGTCGCCCTGGCCGAAGGACGCAGCTTCTTCGAAGCCGCCAACTGGGCCACCATCGCCGCCAGCCTGGCCACCACCAAACCAGGCGCCCAACCATCCCTACCCACGCGCCAAGAAATCGACGCAGTGTAGTCGGCACACTCCGTGTGCCGACAGCCTCGCAGAAAGACCTCGCCGACAGAATCAGGCCAAGAGCAACAGCACCGCAGCGCCAACTCGCAGCACTGTCCGCACACGGAGTGTGTGGACGACATTGCCTACCGCAGCACGTCCTTGAACGCCTGCTGCAGTTGCTTGAGCCCCTGCTCTCCCTTGTCTCCTTCGACGACCACGTTCACGCGCACTTCGCTCGTGTTGATCATCTCGACGTTGATCCCCGCCGAGGCAAGCGCCTTGAACATCCGAATCGCCACACCCACGTGCGTTCGCAGGCCGACGCCGCTGACCGACAGCTTGGCGATGGCCGGGCTGCTGGTCGCGCCTTTGCACTTGAGCGTCTCGCTGATTCGCTTGGCGACCGCGAGGCTCTGCTCCAGTTGTTCCCGCGGGGCCGTGAAGCTGAGCGTGGCCTGACCGCGGCCCGACTTCGGGTGGCTTTGCACGATCATGTCGACGAAGATCCCCTCCTCGGCGACTTCCTTGAACACGCGAGCGGCGATTCCCGGCTCATCGGGCACGCCCTGGATCGTCACGCGGGCCTGCGTGGCGTCGAGCTCGATGTCGTCAATCGTCAGGTCTTCCATGTTGACCCCCTGCAGCCGGGCGACCACGGTCGCCGCATCGGCGGCCCGCTCGTTGGCCTTGGTCGTCACGGCGGAGACGGGGGCTTCCTTCTCCAGCTCAAACGTCTGATGCACGATGCGCAGGGCCCGCTGCGAGTCGTCGCGGTTGACGAGCACCGAAATCTTGATTTCGCTCGTCGTGATCATGTGAATGTTGATGCCCGCCTCCGCCAGGGCGTCGAACATCTTCTGCGCCACGCCGGTCTGCCGGGCCATGCCGAGCCCCACGACCGACACCTTGGCCACGTTGTCGTCGGAGCTCACCTGATCGGCCCCCACGAGGTTCACCGCCTCCTGCACCGCTTCCAGGGCGGAGGGGAGTTCGCCGCGCGTCACGGTGAACGAGATGTCGGCTTTGCCCGACACGCCGACGTTCTGCACGATCATGTCGACGGCGATGTTCTTGGCCGCCACGCGTGAGAAAATCTCCAGGCTGGTCCCCGGCACATCAGGCACGCCGTGCACCGTGATGAGCGCTTCGTCCTTGGTAATCGCCGCGCCGCTGACCGGTTGGTCGGGGCGTTCCGGCTCGTCGACGATCATCGTTCCCGGCTGATCGGTGAAGCTGCTGCGGACGTGGATCGGCGTATCGAACTTCTTGCCGAACTCGATCGAGCGGCTGTGCATGACGCCCGCCCCGAGGCTGGCCAGTTCGAGCATTTCGTCGTAGCTGATGCGATTCATCCGCCGCGCTTCGGGCACCACGCGCGGGTCGGTCGTGTAGATGCCGTCCACGTC
>JAEZAS010000453.1 GCA_023430365.1 Planctomycetota bacterium | reverse complement strand
CGACCACGCGCATCACCGGCGACGAGATTCTCGTCATGCGCAAAAGCAAGATCTCGCTCATGCCCGGCGGGCTGCTTAACGATATCAGCGACCAGGATCTGGCTGACCTGTTCGCTTACCTGAAAACCCTCAAGCCTCGTCGCTAAAAGCGGCCGCAAGAGAGACCAATTCCACGGACGCAGACTGAGAAGAGCATGACCGGCAAGACTACGAGTGATACCGTTGCGGATGAGTCCGCGACTTCTTCAACCACCTCAGCAACGCGGGGCAAACGGTTTCCCAACCGGTGGGTTCTGGCCTTTGTGGCGTTCTGCGCGATCGTGATCGCGGGGATTCGTTACTTCGACACCGAGGTTCAATCGCTGATCCCGGTGATTGACCCCGCCATCATCAATATTGTCACGCTGATCGTCGGCTTCTTGGCCTTCGTCGCCCTGTTCGGTTGGTTTGTCGGGTTCAGCGGATATTCGGGCCGATTCAGGCGCTGGTCCGCCATCGGCCTGTTCGTTTTCCTCGTGGCGCTGATCGTGGCGGTGCGATTGGATGGCGTCGACGGGAACCTGAGGCCGCACTTTGCCTGGCGCTGGAGCGCCAGCGCAGACCACCATCTGAAACCGATTGAAGCGGAGGTCCAATCGGCGCCAGGGGTCGACCTGACGCAAACCACCGCCAGCGATTTCCCTCAGTTTCTCGGCCCCGATCGGAGTTGCCGACTGCCGGAGACTCACTTGAAGCGGGACTGGGAGGCGCACCCCCCGAAGCTGCTCTGGAAGCAGCCCATTGGCGCCGGCTGGTCCGCCTTTTCGGTCGTCCAGGACTATGCCTTCACCCTCGAGCAACGAGGCGAAGAGGAATGGATCACCTGCTACGAGGTGAAAACCGGCAAACCGGTTTGGGGATATTCAATCAAAGCCCGGTACGAGACCAAGCTCGGTGGCATTGGCCCGCGCAGCACGCCCACGATCGATGAGGGACGTGTCTATGCCCTGGGGGCGACGGGTGTGCTGAGTTGTCTGGACGCTGCCACCGGCGAGCTGCTGTGGCAGAAGAACCTGCTCGAAGTGATAGGCATGACGGTCGCCGAGGACCTTGCGGAAGTTTCGTTTGGTCGCTCCGCTTCGCCGTTGATCGTCGATAGCCGTGTCGTGATGCCGCTGGGAGGCAAAGAGGGCGCGGAGCACTCGCTAATCGCTTTTGACAAAGTCAGCGGTAAAGTCGCCTGGATGCAGGGACCACGACAAATCTCCTACGCCTCCCCTGCCCTCGCGACGCTGGGCGGCCAGCGGCAAATCCTCATCGTGAACGAGGAAACCGTTGCCGGACACCGCGACGAAAACGGCGAGGAACTCTGGACGTTCCCGTGGCCCGGTTCCAGCAGCGGCGACGCCAGTTGTTCCCAGGCGATCGCCATCGGCAACGACCAGGTTTTCGTATCCAAGGGATACGGCTATGGCTCGGCTGTGTATCAGATCAAGAACAACGGTGACGAAGGTTGGACGGCGACCGAGGTCTGGAGCAATCGCCGCGTCCTGCGAACCAAGTTTACGAACGTCGCGATCATCGATGGCTATGTTTACGGCCTCTCGGACGGCATCTTGGAATGTGCCGATCTCGCGACTGGCAAGAGCCAGTGGAAGAAGGGGCGCTATCGCAACGGTCAGTTGCTAGGCCTCAACTCGACGCTGCTCGTGATTTCCGAAGATGGCAAGTTGATCCACCTGGAAGCGACTCCCGAGGAGCATCGCGAGTTGGGCCAGATGGATGCGATCGAAGGCCAAACCTGGAACAACCTTTGCCTGAGTGGAAATCGCTTGTTGGTCCGCAACGGGCAGGAGGCGGCCTGCTTTGAACTCGCCCTCGAAGAGGCGAAGTAGCCCTTCACCTTGACCCTTAAGACGCTGGCGGCAGTTGTTTCCAGTTAGAACCCTTCGGTTTGTTTGCGGTGCACCGTGTCAGACGCAGCTCATGCCAGGTCCGAATCGCTCAGCGGCAAGGTCGCCGTCGTGACCGGGTCGTCGCGGGGAATGGGACGTTCGATTGCCCTTGAATTAGCCCGCGTCGGCGCGAGTGTGGTGTTGCATGCCCGCAGGCCAAGCGAGGATATCGCCACCACTGAAAAGCTAGTGGCTGAGGCAGGCGATCGTGTCGCAAGCGTGTTTGGCGACCTTGCTGATTTGGGTTCGATTGAACCTATGGTCGATGCCGCCTGGGCATGCTTCGGCCGGGCCGATATCTGGATCAATAATGCGGGGGCCGATGTGCTGACCGGCGAAACGGCGGCCTGGTCGTTCGAAGAAAAGCTAGACCTGCTGTGGCGTGTCGATGTGCTGGGAACGGTTCGCCTGTCGCGACTCGTCGGCGAGCGGATGAAGGGTTCTCAGACGCGAGGTGTGATTCTCAATGTGGGCTGGGATCAGGCCGAGCAAGGCATGGCAGGGGACAGCGGCGAGATGTTCTCGACCACGAAGGGTGCGATCATGTCGTTCACCCGCAGCCTGGCCCAGTCGCTGGCTCCGCTGGTCCGTGTGAACTGCGTTGCTCCCGGTTGGATTCGCACGGCCTGGGGCGAACAGGCGTCGGAGTATTGGCAGCAGCGTGCCCAGAGCGAAGCGCTGCTTGAGCGCTGGGGAACACCCGCGGATGTCGCTCGTGTGATGTGCTTTCTGAGTTCTCCTGCCGCGGATTTCATCACTGGGCAAATCATCAACGTAAACGGCGGATTCCGTTATGGCGGAACGCAATCGTGACCGGCCCTCGCATGTCCGCTGCCCATCTCCACCTGGTTACCGGCCGACTCGCCGAGCATGCCTTGCGCACGGAGGTCGAACGACTCTCTGCCAGCCTGGGGTTTTCGTACACGATCGATGTCTTGCCGATCACGGTCGCCGCTCTCATGACGCCCGGCTGGGTCGCGAAACATATTCGCATTCCGCCGGCTGCGACTCGAGTGATTTTGCCGGGATATTGTGACGGAGACCTGACGCCTGTCGCCGCCATGAGTCCGGTCCCGATGGAGCGAGGCCCACGAGATTTGCGGCTGCTGGAAGAGTATCTCAGCGGCAAGCAGCGAACCCGGGAGAACTACGGCCAGTACGACATTGAAATCGTTGCGGAAATCAACCACGCTCCACGGCTGGAGCTTGCGGACATTCTTCGCCAGGCGAAATCGCTGCGACAAGACGGCGCCGACGTGATCGACGTCGGCTGCGATCCGGGCGAACCGTGGAGCGGAGTCTCAGACTGTGTGAAGGCGTTAAAGGACCTCGGTCTGAGGGTCTCCATTGATAGCCTCAACCCAGCCGAAATTGCCCCAGCCGTTCGGGCCGGCGCGGAACTTGTGCTCTCGGTGAATCGTTCGAACCGAGAAGCGGCGCGGGACTGGGGGTGCGAAGTTGTCGTGATTCCCGACGACATTCCCTCCCTCGGCGGATTGGAAGAGTCGATCGACTACCTGGCCAGTGCCGGCGTGCGGATGAGAATCGATCCGGTGCTCGAACCGATCGGCTGCGGTTTTGCCGAAAGCCTGCAACGATACCACCGCGTGCGTCAGATGTATCCGGATGCGGAAATGCTGATGGGCATCGGCAATCTGACCGAGTTGAGCGACGTGGATTCGGCAGGGGTGAACCTGCTGCTGCTTGGCGTCTGCCAGGAACTGGGCATTCGGAGCGTGCTGACCACGCAGGTGATCAACTGGGCGCGCACAAGCGTCCGGGAGTGCGACGTCGGCCGGCGGCTTGTGTACGCTGCCGTGCAATCGAAAACGCCGCCCAAGAACATCGATCCTCGCCTGGTCATGCTGCGTGACCCTAAGGTCGTGAACTTCGGGACGGCGGCCCTACAGCAATTGGCCGATCAGATCCGGGACCGCAGCTACCGCATTTTTGCCGAGGAGGGAGAAGTGCACCTCATCGGCGCTGATTTACATTTGCACGCTGACGATCCGTTTCTCGTCTTCGAACGTCTGCTGCATCCCGGTTTCGGGGGCGCCGACGATAAACATCCGCCAGCCGAGATCGACGCCTCGCATGCGTTTTATCTTGGCTTCGAGATGGCTAAGGCCCTCACTGCCCTCACGCTCGGAAAGCAATACCGACAGGATGAGGCGCTGGACTGGGGTCTGCTGACCCGCCGGGAAACGAGTCACCGCTTGCGCAAAGAACGAGTCCGGAAAGGGGTCTCACTCAGCGATCCGGACCAACTCTCGGCTGGAGGAGACAGCCATGAGTAAACCGCTTCCAAGCTCGGACATCGACGGTCTCCCGCTTGTGGAGGCAGTTGGATCGCTCGACGTCGAACGCTGCCTACAGCAGTTCGCCTCACTCCCCTACTGCCTTTTCTTGGACAGCGCCCAGCAGAGTGCCAAGCTGGGACGCTATTCGTTCTTGGCCGCCGATCCCTTCGAGTTCATCGAAGTTCCCGCGGATTGCCAGGACGCAATCCAGGCGATCGAAACGCGAATGCAAGGCTTTGTCGCCGGGACCGTGCCGAACCTGCCTCCCTTTCAAGGCGGCGCTGCGGGGCTCCTGAGTTATGACCTTGCTCACAGCTTCGAGCGGATTCCCCGGCCCCGGTTCGATGAATTCGGCTGTCCTGCGATGGCTCTCGGCTTGTACGACGTCGTCCTGGCGTTTGATCACCTGCAGGGCAAAGCCTGGCTTATTTCGCAAGGTTTCCCGGAGACAACGCCTTCGGCCCGGCGGAGACGGGCGGAAGAACGATTGGCCCAATTTCGCTGCCTCCTTTCGACGAGTGCCATTCCAAGTCGGTGGACTGACAATTCGGAAAATGAGCCATTGCTTTCCCCCGAGCAGTTGGCGCCTTCCTATCCGATTGGCGATGTAAGGGGGCTGCTGAGCAACTTCACTGCGGACGACTATCGCGATGCGGTTCAACGGGCGATCGACTACATCTATGCTGGCGACGTGTTCCAGGTGAATCTGTCGCAGCGGCTCCTCTTTCCAGCCGCTGACGACGCTCTGAATCTGTATCTGCGGTTGCGTCGCAGGAACCCGGCTCCATTCGCCGGCTACTTCGACTTCGGTCGAGGGCAAATTATCAGCGCTTCGCCCGAACGGTTCGTTTCGGTTCATCAGGGCCGCGTCGAAGCCCGACCAATTAAGGGAACCCGGCGGAGGACCGCTCGAGCCGAAGCCGACCTGTTTGCCGGCGACGAACTCCTGCTCAGCGAGAAGGACCGGGCGGAGAACCTGATGATCGTCGACCTGCTGCGCAATGATCTATCGCGGGTCTGTCGCCCCGAAAGCGTGCGGGTGACTCAGCTCTGCGGCCTGGAGACCTACCAGTTTGTCCAGCATCTCGTATCGGTCGTTGAAGGAACTCTCCGCGACGGCAAAACGGCACTCGATCTTGTACGGGCAGCCTTCCCGGGAGGCTCGATCACCGGCGCCCCGAAGGTCAGGGCGATGGAGATCATTGCCGAACTCGAACCAACCGCTCGCGGTCCCTATTGCGGCTCGCTTGGTTATTATGGCTTTGACGGTTCGCTCGATCTGAGCATCCTGATTCGAACGATCACCGCCCGTCGGGGCTGGTGGCAGATGCCAGTGGGCGGCGGCATCGTGGCGCAGTCCGAGCCGCATCGCGAATACGAAGAAACCTGGCACAAGGCGGCCGGCCTGCTGCGGTCTTTGCGGTAGTTGATTGCTGATGATTCTCCTGATCGACAATTTTGACAGCTTCGTCCATAACCTGGCGAGATACTTTGAGCGTCTCGGTCAGACAACCCACGTCGTGCGCAATGACGCGATTACGCCATCGGCCATCGCGCAATTAACTCCTGCGGCGATCGTCCTCTCCCCAGGACCTTGTACGCCAAAGCAGGCAGGTTGTTCGCTCGACGTCGTCCGTCAACTGGCAGGGCGCTTTCCAATCCTGGGAGTCTGCCTGGGCCACCAGACCATCGCCGCAGCGCTCGGCGGAACGATCATCCGGGCGAACGAGCCGGTACACGGCCGCAGTTCGATGATCGATCACTCGGGACGCGGCCTGTTCCGAAACGTGCCCAACCCTTTGCAGGTCGGCCGGTACCATTCGCTCGTTGTGGATCGAGAAACACTGCCGAGCGAATTAGAAATCACCGCCACGGCGGCTGACGGCACGATCATGGGCCTGGCTCATCGGCAACTGCCGTTATTTGGGCTGCAGTTTCATCCGGAATCGATCCTGACCGACTGTGGTTATCAGATCCTCGCCAATTTCCTGCAGGAAGCGGGCCTGAATCCGGGCGCCGAATTGCCGTCCCCTTGGGATGAGCGGCCAACGCTCCCCCCGGAGTTCCAAGCTCCCTTGCTACCAGTCACCTTCTGAGCGATTGGTCGAAGCTTGAATGGTTCCCGCAGCCGAAAACCACGAGCCCGATTTCCTAGTGCTGGAGGGCATTGCGCTCACCCCTGCTCCGGATGGTTCACCTCATCTAGCGCCCATGGGTCCCATGGTCGACCGGAATCTTAGAAGTTTCCGGCTCCGGCCCTATCACACTTCGCAGACCTATCAAAACCTCAAGCGTACAAAATCACTTGTCTTCCACATTGTTGACGATATTGCCTTGCTCGCCCGCGCCGCCGTTGGTGAGATCGATTCGCCGCCGCCCTTGGTCCCGACGCCCAGCGGCGAAGGCTGGATTCTGGCAGACTGCTGCCGCTGGTTTGAATTGCGAGTCGACCACATCGACGACTCGCGAGAACGGATCGAGATTCAATGTTCCGTCGCCGATCAGGGCACACGCCGCGACTTTTTCGGCTGGAACCGGGCCAAGCATGCCGTGCTCGAAGCGGCCATTCTTGCGACTCGCATTGGCATTCTCGCCCCAGCTGAAATTCGCGAGCAGCTCGACCGACTTCAGACTCCGGTAACCAAGACAGCCGGTCGTCAGGAGCGCGAAGCAATGAAGTTTCTGAAAGGCTATATTGAAGAGCGCCTCGCAAGACTCGAATACGAACACTAAACTCCTGCATGCCTCGCCGCGTCGAAGTATTCGCTCCTAGCCGATTGCATTTCGGCCTCTTATCCCCCGGCTGGGGCGAACGGCGATTTGGCGGCGTCGGGGCGATGATCGATACCCCGGGGCTCAAGCTGAGCATCTCCGAATCCAGTTCGCTCGAAGCGTCGGGACCACTCGCTCAGCGCGCGATCAAGTTCGCGTCCCACTGGGCTGAGTCGAATCAACAGCCCGCCGCCGGCCGGATTGAAATTCAATCCGCTCCGCCGGAGCACGTCGGGCTGGGGGTCGGCACGCAATTGGGCCTCGCCGTGGCCGCGGGTTTGAACGCCCTGTTCGGCTTGCCAGCGGCAAGCGCCTTGGAACTCGCGGTTAGCGTCGGGCGGGGAGAACGCTCCGCCGTGGGAGCCCATGGCTTCGTATTGGGCGGCCTGATCGTCGAGCAGGGCAAACTGCCGCATGAGCCGCTATCGCCGCTCGATTGTCGCATCGATCTGCCTGCGGAATGGCGGTTCCTGCTGGTACGGCCCGTGGGCATGTCTGGACTGAGTGGCGACGAGGAAGCGGCTTCGTTCCCTCCTCCAGCTGACAAGCTGCGAGTGCTCTGCAACGATCTGAAACGAGTCGCCAGCGAGGAGTTGGTGCCCGCGGCGGCCACCGGCGACTTTGCAGTCTTTGCCGCGAGCTTGTACCGATACGGGCACCAGGCCGGCCTTTGCTTCGCTCACCGTCAGGGCGGAGCCTATAACGGCCCGCTGCTCGCCTCCTTGGTCGAATGCATTCGTGAAGCGGGCGGAGTCGGTGTGGGACAGACCTCCTGGGGCCCGACGCTGTTTGTTGTCTGCCGCGAACAGTCCGCGGCCGAATCCCTGCAACAGCGAGTGACGGCAGCCTGGCGTGGGCCGCCGCTGGAGTTCACAACCGCAGCTCCTTGGAATCGTCCCGCTGCCATCCAAGTTTTCGATTGAACCGGTTTTGCGATAGCCCCGGAACCTTCGTTTACACACCGTCGAAATGCGATCCCACTTTCATCCAAGCCTGCTCGCATCCCTTCAGTTCTTCGCAGTCCTCGCGGCGATCACGCTCGCCGTCGGCTGCCGTCCAGATTCCCCGGAATCTACGAGCAACACTTCCAAACCGACCGAGCAGTCCCCGCTGCGCGTTCTGGTCGTCGATGACGAACCGCTGGGCGAGGCCATTGCTCGGCAGTGGATCGCACGAACCGAAAGCAAGATCGACGTGCAGCACGCGACGTACGAAAGGATCGCCAGTGCCCAGCGTCTGCCCGCTGATGTCGTCGTGTTTCCCTCCTCGCTGCTTGGCCAACTCGCCGAACGCGGCCTGATTGCCCCCATTCCTTCCGAAACGCTCCGCGGCGGTGAGTTCGACGAACGCGATGTCTTTGGCCAGGTGCGTATGGCCGAGGTCCGGTGGGGTCGCCAGCCGGCGGCGGTTCCTCTGGGTTCCCCACAATTGCTGCTGGCCTACCGCGAAGATTTGTTCGAGGCCCTGGATCTGCAGCCGCCAGAAACCTGGGAAGACTATCAGCACTTGGTCGAACAATTGCGCGACCCAAATGCCTTGGGCGACTTCAAGCCAGAATCTCCGGAAGCCTGGCAACCGACCGCCGAGCCGCTCGCCCCGGGCTGGGCCAGCCGATTGCTACTGGCGCGAGCGGCGGCCTACGTGACGCATCGGGATCAGGTCGCAGCACTCTTTCATCCCGACACGATGGCTCCGCTGATCGCGGAGCCCCCCTTCGTTCAAGCTCTCGAAGAGCTCGCGTCCGCCAACAAGGGGCAGCCCGAACGGCTTACGGCTGCTCAAACCCTCGAACAACTGGCAGCCGGCAAAGCAGGGCTGGCCATCGGTTTCCCGGAAGCGGTGGCGGTAAGCTCTTCGAAGTCGGAGACATTAACCAAGCTCCGATTTGCCCCGCTGCCAGGCTCCGCGAAGATCTATAACTTCCCGGTTGGCGAATGGGAATCGCGTCGCGATGGCGAACCGACCCGAGCGGCTCTCGTGGGCATTCCTGGCCGACAGGCGGCAGTTAGCGCTAGCGCCAAACAGGGCCAGGCTGCCCTCAATTTCCTCGTCTGGCTTAGCAGCGGCGAGATCAGCGGCCGGACGTCTCCCACCAGCCCGGCAACGGCCCCCTTTCGCAAGTCTCAACTCGCGGAGACCGGCCGCTGGCTAGGCCTCGAGGACCAATCGGCCAACTCGTGTGCAGGGGCATTAGAACAATCCTTGTCCCAGCAGCGCTCCGTCATGTCGCTGCGCATTCCCGGAAACCAGGAATATCTCGCGGCGCTCGACGAAGCGGTGGAAGCCGTCGTCGCCGGCAAGCAACCCTCGGCCGAGGCCCTGAAATCGGCTGCCGACAAGTGGGAACAGATTACCGACCGCCTTGGCCGCGACAAACAACAACTCGCCTACCGACGCAGCCTGAACGTCGCCGACTGGCCCTAAGTGCTAGTCCATCTTGAACGGCTTGTCCGCCGAGATCACGTCGGGGCCCTTCCCCGCGCGCTTCTCGTACGTCCCATCACCCGACTTCACATACTTGGTAAACCCAAGCCGGTCGAGCTTCTTATCGTCGGCGACCGACTTGTGCATCGCCGAATCGGACCACTTGCCGCCGATCGATGGCGGCTGAAAAACCCGCCTTATCGGCTGGCCGGTCTCGGGGTGTTGGGTCAGTGGAGCATCCGACATGCTCTGAAAGAGCTCGAACTGCTCCCCTTCCGTTCCGTCCTCATGAATCACTTCGTACACATAGAGCGGCATCGTCTACGCCTCGTCCAAGCCCAATTGCACCAGAGATTCGTTGAGTGTTGTGCGAATCTTACTAGAGGGAGCAAAGCTGCTGCTCCGAACTATCGCACAACTCTTAAGTATTTTATACGCCGGGAGATCGGTTGACAAGTCCCGCCCCTAAAGGACGCCATCGCCCCTGAGTTTTACTATACCACAAATGTGGGGGGCGCCCTGGCGAATCAGCCGACTCACTAGAGTGGTCCCGCCGCCACAACGCTTAAGCCGTTCCGCTACTCATCGGCGCCGGCAGCAGCTTCGGTCGAGGTATCCGAACCCCTACAACCCGCTCCTGCTCGCGCAGCAATGCGTCGAAGCTATGGCGGAGAAAGCCCCACAACGGTTCCGGCGGGTTCTGGGCCAGCCATCGTCGGGCCAGGACGGCCATCCGGGCATCGTACTCGGCCTGCGAGTGCGTATGGGCGTAGCACCGCCCCTCGTGCCGCCGCAGATCGCCGTCAAACGCGGGGCTGATGTGCCACAGCTCGTGCAGGACCGTGACCAGCTTCTCGTCCAGGCTTAGATCCATGAAGCGGGGCAGGTAAAAGCTCAGGATATAGAGCATCTCCTTGCCGTCGCGGTCAAAAAGCCGCTGGATCGTATAGGTGCGTCGCCGTCGCACCTCGGTGAGCGCCCCGCCCTTGAAGCGGAGCGGCGTTAGCGACGCATAAATGCCCCAGGAGGTCCTGCGGCGGGCCTGGCAGAAAGAGAACGCCACACGCGACAGGTCGACGTGTGCGAGCTCGGGCGTGCGAGCCACGACGTCCTGGCAGACGTCTCGCATCCGCTGCGTGAAATCAAACGCCCGAACGAGCGGCAAGCGCTGCCGCCCGGTCTTGGCCAACGTGGAAGATGTCGGGCCGTTACGGGCTGGGGACATCCATCATCCCCCATGAAACTCCCGCCGACAGACGGCGGGAGCCAAAAACCGAATCGGGACGCTTACGAGTTCTCAGCGCCAGTCGACTCATCGGAGAACGACGGCTTCTCGCTCTTCTGCACTTCGCGATCACGAACGCCAACGAACTCGATGATCGCTCGGGCGCCGGCGTCACCCAAGCGGGGCTTGGCCAGGCGAACGATGCGGGTGTAACCACCGCGGCGGTCACGGAAACGGGGAGCCACTTCCGAGATCAGAACACTGACGGCCTGCTTGTCTCCGAGCATCTGGATCAGGCGGCGGCGGGCGTTGACGGCGGGAGCCATCGCAGCCGCCCACTTGCCCCAGTTCTCGCTCTTGCGCCACTGCTTCCAGGCGTCGCTGTTGCGCTCGGCGTCGGTGCCGTACTGCTTCGCGTCATCGATATGGTTCAGCGCCTTGCAAGCGAGCGTGATGCACTTCTCGACGAGCGGGCGAATTTCCTTCGCCTTCGGCACCGTCGTCACCACGCGCCCCTTCACCTTCGGCTTGTTCTCGTCCAACTCCGCGTCCCGCTCCGTGAGGAACAGGGCGCTGGCCAGGTTCTTGAACATGGCCTTACGGTGACTGGGGGACCGGCCGAGCACGCGGCCGAGCTTACGATGTCGCATGGCTATTTCGCCTTTAAGTTGCTGTTCGATGAACGCGGCTGCTTCGGCCGCCAAAGCCTCGAGATAACCCGAGGTCGATGTTCTGTTCGTTGAATATCGGCCGGCAAGCCGGCCGCTCTGGGACTAGGGTATTAACGGGCCACGCCGGCCGGCGGAACACGCATGCCGAGGTACAGGCCAAGCTCTTGCAGCTTTTCCTTCACCTCGTTGAGCGTCGTCTCGCCGAAGTTGCGAACTTCCAGCAGCGAATCCTCGGTCTTCTGGACGAGGTCACGCACCGTGTGGATGTTCTCCGACTCGAGGCAATTCATGGCTCGAACCGACAGCTTCAACTCGGCCAGGCTCATGTTGAGCTTCGACTCCATAGCGCCATCGACGCCCATCGAGCCGCCGCGAGTGGGCGAGTGCACGCGGGGACCAAGCTCCGCATACTGCACGAAGGGGTTGAGGTGCTTGCGGAGAATCTTGGCGGCTTCGACCATCGCCAGCTCCGGATGAACGGCGCCGTTCGTCCAGATCTCCAGCGTCAGCCGGTCGTAGTTGGTCTTCTGACCGACGCGCGTCTCTTCCACTTCGTAGCGGACGCGCGTGATCGGGCTGTACACGGCGTCGATCGGAATGATGCCGATTTCGTGATCGCCGGTGCTGTGCTCGGTCGCGGGAACGTAACCGCGGCCGTTCTCCACCACCATTTCCATCATGAAGGGCACGTTGTCGGTCAACGTGGCCAGCACGTGGTCCTTGTTGATGATCTCGACGTCCGAATCGGTCTGGATGTCGGCCCCAGTGATCACGCCGGTCGTGTTCTTCTCGACCGTGATCACGCGGGTCGAATCGCTGTGGTTCTTAACGACGAGCGACTTGACGTTCAGCACGATGTCGGTGACGTCCTCGAGGACGCCCGGAATCGTCGTGAATTCGTGCTGAGCGCCGCGAATCTTGATCTGCGTAACCGCGCTACCTTCGAGACTCGAAAGCAACACGCGCCGCAGGCTGTTGCCAACCGTGGTGCCAAAACCTCGCTCGAACGGCTCGGCCGTGAACTTGCCGTACGTGCCACTCAGGGTGGCCGCATCGACATTCACGATGCTCGGGAGTTCCAAACCGCGCCAGCGAATGTGCATCGTCATGCTTTCCTCGCAGCCCTTCTAAAAAGCCATTGCCACCGCTACGGGAACGGCGGCCTGTGTGTGTATGGAGCGCGGCCGAATCGCCGGCCGCTCGGGGTTTCCAGCGGCCCAATCGGCCGAAGCGGATGCTTAGACTCGGCGCTTCTTCGGCGGACGGCAGCCGTTGTGCGGAATCGGCGTGGTGTCTTCGATCGTCTTGACCGTCATGCCGGCCGACTGCAGGGCGGTGATGGCGCTTTCGCGGCCCGACCCCGGCCCCTTCACGCGAACCTCGAGTTCCTTCACGCCGTACTTGGCGGCCTTCTCGGCGGCCTGCTGACCGGCGCACTGACCGGCGAACGGCGTGCTCTTACGGCTTCCCTTGAAACCGCTGGTTCCGGCGCTTGCCCAACACAGGGTGTCGCCCTTGGTATCGGTGATGGTCACCGTCGTGTTGTTGAACGTGGCCTTCACGTGGGCGATGCCCACCGTGACGTTACGACGTGCTTTCCGCTTCTTCTGCTTCGACATCGCTGACTTCCGCTATGGTTCTTCCGTGGGCGGCCGCCCACTTTGTCTGGTACTGGATTCAGGAACCCGCTGCTAACGACTAGCGGAGATCCTTCACGCCCTTCTTGCCGGCAACCGTCTTCTTCGGGCCCTTGCGAGTACGAGCGTTGGTCTTCGTCCGCTGGCCACGCACCGGCAAACCGAGACGGTGCCGCAGGCCGCGATAGCTCTTGATGTCGCGAAGACGGGTGATGTTCTGCTGCACCAGGCGGCGCAGAGGACCTTCGACCGTGTAGTCGCGTTCCAGCAAGGTCGCCATGCGGGCGAGCTCTTCTTCCGTCAGGTCGCGGGCGTGCTTGGCGCCGTCCACACCGGCCTTGTGGCACAGCTCTCGCGCAACCTTGTCACCTACTCCGTACAGGTACTGCAGGGAGAAGATGGTTGGCTTGTCGTTGGGAATGTCGACACCCAAAAGACGTGGCATCTGGCGAACTCCTAAACCGCTCCTTAGCGGTCAGACTCTCAAATCGTGAATGGTTGGATGCCCGCCGGCGATAGCCAGCGGAATTGCGGCGACCCAATGCAGCTCGCCGGGCGCCTACTTAGCCCTGACGCTGCTTGTGCCGCAGGTTGGTGCAGACGACGTACACTTTCCCTTTGCGCCGCACCACCTTGCAGTTTTCGCAGATGCGCTTGACGCTGGTCCGAACTTTCATGACTACCACCGGTTTCGTCGGGTTAAAGCGCGTTAGTATACCGCTTTGTGTCAATATCATTCAAGGGCCGGTCGCCAAAAAAGCGGCCGGCCAACGGCAGGACGTCCCACCGCGGCATTTCAAATGCAGAAGGCAGAGCTGATCGTCCGGAGAGGGGTTTCGCCCCATTCCCGACTTCTCGCCCTAACCCTCCCCTAGGCGTTCACCCGCTTCACATCAACATGCTGGCGGATCCGCTCAAAAACCTCGTCCGGCGTACCGAACGCATCGACCGAGACAAGCTTCCCCTGCTGGCGATAGTAATCGAGCAAGGGGGAGGTCTGCCGGTCGTAAACTTCCATTCGTTGTTTGATCGTCTCGGGGTTGTCGTCCACCCGATTCTCAGCCTTCGCCCGCCGCAGCATCCGCAGGATCAGTTCTTCCCGATCCGCGTGCAGTTCGATCACCAGGTCGAGCGGAGTTCCCCGCTGCTCTAGCGATTCATCGAGCGACTTGGCCTGGTGAATCGTTCGCGGGAAACCGTCGAACATGCATCCGCCGCAGAACCCGGGCTCGTTCAGCTTCTCGCCCACCATGCTCAGCACGATCGGATCGGGCACCAGGCGGCCATGATCCATGTACTGAGCGGCCAGCTTGCCCAGCGGAGTGTTCTGTTGCTTGGCCGACCGCAGCAACTCGCCAGTCGACAGGTGCGGGATGTTCAGGTACTCCAGCAGCCGCTTGGACTGTGTGCCCTTTCCTGCCCCGGGGGGACCGATAAAAACGATCAGCATGACGCCCCTCGGCACCCTAGGTCCTGATCAGCGCTTTCAGCCAGCCGCGGAGAGGCGTCGCCGGCCAATTGCGCTACGGCTCCAACAACCCGCGGTAGTCACGCATAACCAGGTGGCTATCGATTTTCTGAATCAAGTCAAACGCCACGCTCACGGCGATCAGCAGGCCGGTTCCGCCGTAAAAGCTGGCCATGCTCGGCGACACACCCAGAGCGCTGGAAATCACGGTCGGCACGATCGCGACGATGGCCAAAAAGCCGGCGCCCACGTACGTGATGCGAACCATGACCTTCTCAAGGTGTTCCGCCGTCCGTCGTCCGGGGCGATAACCCGGAATGAACGTGCCAAAGTCTTTCAGGTTGTCCGCCATCTCCTTCGGGTTGAAGGTGATTGCGGTCCAGAAGTAGGCAAAGAAATAGATTAACGCAACGTAGGACAGGTTGTAAACAAACGACGTCCCCGTGCTGAACATCAGCTGCAAGTTTTCCAGCTGCGTCGCCGAAGTGGCCCAGAATCCTCCGTCGCCAGCCTGACCGCGAGCGACGCTCGCCAGCCAGCCGAACAGGATCGACGGCAGCATGAGCAAGCTGCTGGCGAAAATGATCGGCATCACGCCCGACTGATTCAGCCGCAGCGGCAGGTACTGCCGGCTGCCGCCATACACCCGGCGGCCGCGCACGTGCTTCGCACTCTGGGTCGGGATCTGCCGCTGGCCGAGCGTAATGAACACGACGCCCATCACGACGAGCACGAACAAAACCAACAACACCACCAGGTGCTCGACGCCGATTTCCGTAAAACCGGTCAGCTGCGGCCGCATGTTGCCCAGGAACTCAAACAAGGCGCCCGGCATCTGAGCCAGAATGCCGGCCATGATGAGCAAGCTGATGCCGTTGCCGATGCCGAACTCGTCGATCTGCTCGCCGAGCCACATCACGAACATCGTGCCGCAGGTCATCATGATGAGGGTGGTCAACCACCAACTCCAGGCGAGATGTCTGGACTCCCCTGACCCCACAAGAAATTCCGAGTGGATCATGTCCTGGGGCATGCCCATGCCGCCCGAGGTCATCGCGTTGATATAGATGACGCCCTGAACCAGGCACATCGCGACGGTAAGGTACCGTGTGTATTCATTGATCTTCTTGCGGCCCGTCTCGCCTTCCTTCCGCAATTCCTCGAGCGGTTTGTACACGCTTCCGAGGAGCTGCAAAATAATCGAGGCCGAGATGTAGGGCATGATCCCCAGGCCGAAGATCGTCATCCGCCGCCAGTCGGCGGCGCTGAAGATGGACACCTGCTGCAGGAAGCGGCCGAGACCGCCTTCATCCTGCGAGGCGCTTACGGCGTCCTGGTTGATCACAGGCAGCGGGATGGCGTAGCCGATGCGGAAGACGGCCAGCAGAATCAACGTGAAGAAGATCTTCTGACGCAGTTCCGGGATCGTGAAGATCGCACGAAATTTTTCCCACATCGCAGTGATTCCATCCTGGTCCGGTTGCCGGCGCACCGGACGGCGAAACTCGCCGCCGGGATTGCGTAGATTAACAGAAGGGCGATTGCGCCGCCATGCGACTTCCGCCCGGCCTGAAAGGGACTTCGCTCGGCAGGAGCGTTACTTACCTTGCTTGGCTTGCTTCGCCTTGGCCTTTTTCTCTTCTACCGGCGTGGGGCCAGCCAGAACCTCGATCTTGGCGCCGGCCTTTTCCAGCTTCTCGCGAGCTGAAGCGCTGAACTGATGAGCGGCAACGGTGAGCTTCTTGGTGATTTCGCCGTCTCCGAGCACCTTCAACACGTCGTAGCGACGCTTCAGAACGCCCGTCTCACGCAGCGTCTGCGGATTGATCACGTCGCCGTCGTTGAACAGGTCGTTCAGGTCGCCAACGTTGATCGACGCGACCTTTGCCGCGAACGAGTTGGTGAAGCCACGCTTCGGCACCCGTCGCACGAGCGGCATGGCGCCACCCTGAAAGATCGACAGAGCGAAGTAGCCCGCGCGAGCCTTGGCACCCTTGTGACCCTTGCCGGCCGTCTTGCCGGTGCCGGTGCCCAAACCGCGGCCGAGGCGGCGTGGCTTGGTGTGTTTGTGAATGCCTTTGTTGATTTCGTGCAAGCTCATGTGAGGGCAACTCCCCGCAGACGCTCGACATCGGCCTGCGTCCGCAATTGGCTCAAGGCCTTAATCGTTGCCTTGACGACCGTAACCTGGTTACTGGTGCCCTGGCTCTTGGTGATGATGTTGTGAATACCCGCGGCTTCGCACACCGCACGCACAGCGGCGCCGGCGATCACGCCCGTACCAGCGTCGGCCGGCAACAGCAGAACTTCCGCCGAGCCGTACTTCGCGCGGACCGGGTGCGGGATGGTGGCGTCGCCCACCAGCGGCACCGTGATCATCGAGCGCGAGGCTTGCTTCTGCCCCTTCTCGACCGAAGGCGGAACTTCGTTGGCCTTGCCATAGCCCCAGCCGACGCGTCCCTTGCCGTCGCCGACGACAACCATGGCCGCGAAGCTGAAGCGACGACCGCCTTTGACCACCGCGGCACATCGCTTGATCTGCACGGTGCGGTCGATGAATTCGCCGCGATTTGAATCACTAGACACGTGCGTCGTACTCCAAACTTCTGCTTGTCTTAAAAGCTCAGGCCTGCTTCGCGTGCGGCATCCGCCAGCGCTGCGATACGCCCATGATACCGGAAATGGCCGCGATCGAAGGCCACTTGCGTGATCCCCGCCGCAATGGCCTTAGCGGCGATCGCCTTGCCGACCGCCTGAGCTGCCGTCTTGTTGCCGCCGTAGGCCACCTGGGCCCGAAGGTCGGCGTCGAGCGTGCTGGCCGACACAAGCGTGCGGCCGGCTGCATCATCGATGATCTGGCACGACACGTTCTTGTGGCTGCGAGTCACCGTCAAACGAGGACGCTCGCCAGTGCCACGCACGCGTTTGCGAACGCGATTCCGGCGGCGTTCGCGCCGCACGTTGAGAAGTCGATTCTTTTGCACGATGTTAACCCTGCGATTTCTGCCGGCATCCGAAAATAGGACGCCCGATGGTGCCTCGTTCTTCCCGAGGCGGTTGTATTACTAGGTGACCGACCGCTCACGCCGCGACACGGACTACTTCGTGGCCGACTTACCTGGCTTGATCTTGACCTGCTCGCCCTGATACCGGATGCCCTTGCCCTTGTAGGGCTCAGGCTTGCGGAGCGACCGCAGTTCGGCGGCGAACTGGCCGACCTTCTGCTTGTCGCAACCTTGAATCACGATGTGCGTCTGGTCCGGCACGGTGACGTTCAGGCCGGCGGGCACCTTCCGATGCAACTCGTTGGCCAAACCAACGCGGAGCGAGATGGTGTCGCCCTTGAGCGCCGCCTGGTAACCAACGCCGACAATCTCGAGCCGCTTCTCGTAGCCGTCCTTCACGCCGACCACCATGTTCGCAATGATCGACCGGCTGAGGCCGTGCAGAGCGCGGCTCATCCGCTCGTCATCGGCGCGGGACACGACGAGGTTCTTGCCCGTCTCGTCCAGCGTCACCTCAATCTCGCGACGGGGCTCCCACTCGAGCTTCCCCTTCGGGCCCTCGACGAGCACTTTCCGCCCCTGAACCGAGACCTTAACGCCGTCCAGGACGGGAACCGGTTTCTTGCCGATACGTGACATTGTTTTGCCGCTCTACTTCTGTCTCAGGCCCCCTGGCCTGTCCACTCATGCAAGGCGACGGGGACCGATGGGCCCACAGCCGTCGCCAGGAAATGTGCTACCAAACCTCGCACAGCACTTCGCCGCCGAGCTTCTTCTGCCGCGCTTCGCGATCGCTGACCACGCCGCTGCTCGTGCTGAGCACTGTGATGCCCATGCCGTTCAGGATCGGCCGCAGTTCCTGAGAACCGCGGTAGACCCGGCGGCCAGGCTTGCTGATGCGCTTGATGCTTTGGATGACGTGCTCACCGTTGGGACCGTACTTCAGCTCGAGGCGGAGCTGCTGCACAGGCTCGCCTTCGATCACCTGCCAGTCCCAGATGTAGCCTTCGCGCTTCAGCACGTCGGCCAGGCCGCGCTTCACTTTCGAAAGCGGGATGTCCACGTGCGGCCGCTCCACAGAAACCGCATTGCGGATCCGGGTCAACATATCGGCGATGGGATCACTCAACATGGCTTATCGTTTCCTCTTACCAGCTGGCCTTGCGCACGCCGGGAATCAACCCCTGGTCGGCTAATTTGCGGAAGCAGATGCGGCAAATGCCGAACTTGCGATACACGGCACGGGGTCGGCCGCACATCTGGCAGCGGCGTTGAATGCGCGTCGAGAACTTCGGCTCGCGCTTCGCCATGGCGATCTTGGATTTGCTGGCCACGTGTAACCTTGCCTCGCTATACCTATCCTGACTGGTGACTTGCTTGAACTACGGAAGCCTACGCGGCGCCAGCCTTGTCGGCGCCTTCAGCTTGGAACGGCATGCCCAACCGGGCAAGCAGTTCGCGCGATTCGTCGTCGTTGGCGTTCTTCACGACGAACGTAATGTTCATGCCTTGGACGCGGGTGAACTTGTCCGGGTTGAGCTCGGGGAACACGAGTTGTTCCGAGAGGCCCAGGCTGTAGCTGCCATGACCATCGAAGGCGGTGCGGCTGATGCCACGGAAGTCGCGAACACGCGGCAGAGCCAGCGAGATCAGGCGATCCATGAACTCATACATCCGCTGGCCACGCAGCGTGACCTTGCAGCCGATCGCCATGCCTTCGCGGAGCTTGAAAGCGGAGATCGCCTTGCGAGCGTTGGTCACGATCGGCTTCTGGCCGGCGATCTGCGACATCGCCTCAACGGCCGTCTCCAGGAACTTCTTTTCCTGGGTCGCGGCGCCGACGCCCATATTCAGGACGATCTTCTCGAGCCGCGGCAGGGAGAGCTTGTTCTTACGGCCCAGCTTTTCAGCGAGCGCCGGCAGCACTTCGTTCCGATACTTTTCCTGCAGCCGTGCAGGAGCGCCCGGTCCGGTCGCCTGCTCGGCGGCTGCGTCTTTCTTTGCTGCTTTCTTGGCCATCGTAGTCACTCACATGGGGCGGACCGCGCCGCCGGTAATCTTGTTCGGGTCATCGGGCGAAGCTGGCCGCCCGCGATTGCAGTCTTAGCTCGCCTTGGGAGCCGGAGAGATCTGTCCGAGCGAACCACCGCAACGACGGCAGAAACGCTCCTTCGATCCATCTTCCGCGAAGCGGGCGCCGGTACGCGACGACTTGTTGCACTTGCTGCAGAACAGCAGGACGTTCGAGAGCTTCACCGGCATCTCCTTCGAGAGCCGGCCGCCCTGCGGGTTTTTCTGGCTGCGCTTCACGTGCTTGTACACGCGGTTCACGCCTTCGACCACGACCTTGCCTGCAGCCCGGTCGATGCTCAGCACCTTGCCGCGGACGCCCTTGTCGTCGCCGGTGATCACTTCGACGATGTCGTTTGTTTTGATATGCATCACACCACCTCGTTCGCCAGGCTGACGATCTTCATGAAATTCTTGTCGCGGAGCTCGCGAGCCACAGCGCCGAAGATGCGGGTGCCGCGCGGATTGTTGTCGGCGTCGATCAACACCACCGCATTCGCGTCGAACTTCACGTAGCTGCCGTCGGGCCGGCGAACCGGGCTCTTCGTCCGAACCACCACGGCCCGGACGACGGCCTTCTTCTTAATCTCGCTGCCGGCGATCACGCTCTTGACGCTGCAAATGATCACGTCGCCCAGTCCAGCCGTCCGCCGACGCGAACCACCAAGGACCTTCACGCACATGACTTCTTTGGCGCCCGTGTTGTCGGCCACCGCCATTCGCGATTCTTGCTGAATCATGCTACACCCGTCTTTGTTCTCTGCCGCCGAAAGTCACGGCGTTCGCCCCGTGGGACTCGGCTTTCACTATTCCTGAGGCGCCTGCTGGGCAGCAACGGTGGCGGCGCCAGCCTTCGCGACGATTCGCTTCAGCGTCCAACGCTTCAGGCGGGACTGCGGCTGCGACTCCTCGATCTCGACCGTGTCGCCGTTGCGCGACTCGTTCGCTTCGTCGTGGGCGTAGCAAATCGTCCGGCGGTGAAGGATCTTGCCGTAGGTCTTGTGCTGCACGAGACGCGGAATCTCCACCCGACGGGTCTTATCCGCCTTGTCCCGTGTTACGACGCCGACTACTACTCGCTTAGGCATAACCAAACCTGCTGTGTACTTCTTGGCCGAGTCGCTCTTGCTCTCAGCGCACTTCTACTCGACTTTGTGTTAACGCCCAGCCCCTTGCCAGGCTCCGGCCGTTCTAAGCCTTGGCCTGTTGCCGCTGCGTCAGGATCGTCTTGATGCGAGCGATCAGCCGGCGGTTGTGCCGCAGCTGACTCGGAGCATCCAGACGTTCGGTCTGAGCCTGCATCCGCAGCCGAAACAGGTTCTGCTGCGTTTCGTTCAGAGTCAGCGTGAGCTGCTCTTCGCTCATTTCTCGTAGTTCAGCGGCCTTCATATCTCACCAACGCTAATTCGATCGCTTCGAGTTCGTTGCACCGCATGCCCTGCATGCGTATCGCGCGGCAACTATGCCGGACGACGGCGGACCATACGGCAAGGGATGGGCATCTTGTGAGCGAGACGCGCCAGGCACAACTTGGCCTGGGCCTCGGTCACACCAGCCAGCTCAAACATCACCGTGCCCGGCTTCACAACCGCAACCCAGTGATCCGGCTCGCCCTTACCCTTACCCATTCGCGTTTCCAGCGGACGGCTGGTCACCGACTTGTGCGGGAAGATGCGGATGTACAGGCGACCTTCACCGCGGATGTATTGCTGGGCAGCAATACGCCCCGACTCGATGGTCGTCGCCTTGATCCAGCCACCCTGCAAAGCCTGCAAACCGAAATCGCCGTAGCTCACACGGTTGCCGCGAGTGGCCTCACCTTTTATACGTCCTCTTTGGCTTTTTCGGTGCTTCACTCGCTTGGGCATCAGCGCCATTTGTCGCGTCCCCTTCGTACATTCCCTGATTGACCCACACCTGCACGCCAATGTTGCCTTGGGCAGTTGACGCCTCAGTGAAGCCGTAATCGATTTTTGCACGCAGGGTGCTCAGCGGAAGCGAACCAGCCGTTGCCTTCTCGCAACGAGCCATTTCCGATCCACCCAACCGCCCTGCCAACTGAATTTTGATACCACGCGCCCCGGCGTCCATCGTCGTTTCGATGGCCCGCTTCATCGTGCGGCGGAAGCTCGAGCGCTTGGCAAGCTGCTGAGCAATTTCTTCCGCCACCAACTGGGCTTGAATTTCCGGCCGCGAGATCTCTTCAATCTTGAGATTCACGCGACGGCCAGTCAGGTTCTGCAACTCTTCCTGCAGAATCTCAACTTCCTGGCCCTTCTTGCCAATGATCAAACCAGGCCGCGCCACGTGCAGCACAACCTTCACCTCATCGCGCGTCCGCTCCACCTCAATCCGATCGATGCCGGCACTGCGATACTGCGTCTTGCTCGGATGATTCTTGATGAAGTTGCGAATCTTGGCGTCCTCGAGCAGCAGGGTCCCGAAGTCTTGCTTCGAGGCGTACCAGCGACTCTTCCAGCCGACCATGATGCCGGTGCGGAACGCGATTGGATTGACTTTTTGACCCATAATGTATCACTCACCTTGTCGGCCGATGCCGAGAGCCCCGAACCGACCTCTACTAGACCTCGGCGATGTCCTGCAACTCGACCGTGATGTGAGAAGTGCGACGCTTGATCATGTATGCCATGCCGCGAGCCACCGGCTTGATCCGCTTGAACATCGGACCGCCGTCGACCCGCGCTTCGCGGACGACCAGCTGCTCGGTGCGAACCGTTCCGCTCTTGTTCTGATCCGGGTCCTGGGCATTGCCCAAGGCGCTCTGCAGCACCTTCTCGAGCATCCGAGCTCCACGCTCAGGCTGGTACTTCAAAATGTCGAGGGCTTCGTCGGCGAACTTGCCGCGAATCATGTCAGCCAGCGGACGCACCTTGCGGGCGCTGATCCGGGCGAACCTGTGCTGTGCTCGAAAGGCCATGACCTGTGTTCCTCGCCGCATCGCACCTGCCAACCAGGTCTCAACGCGACACTAACCTTGTACGTTTTCAGACTACTTCTTTGACTTGCCGCCGTGACCACGGAAGGTGCGGGTGGGAGCGAACTCGCCCAACCGGTGACCGACCATGTCTTCCGTCACAAAGACCTTCAGGTGCTGCTTGCCGTTGTGCACCATGAACGTCATTCCGACGAACTCCGGCACAATCGTGCAGGCGCGAGCCCAAGTCTTGATCGGGTCCTTAGGGCCGCCTTCCAGCTGGGCCTGAACCTTCTTGTACACCTTGGGGTCCACAAAAGGACCCTTTTTGCTCGACCTGCCCATAGGAGTTTTCAGTCAAAAATTTTCAGTTACCAGCAACCTGACCCCAGCAGTCCATCGCCAGCAACTGATTACTGACGATCGACAGCCGACAACTACCGCAGCTTCAGCTGACCGTACCGACGCGAGCGGCGACGACGCACGATCGAGCTATTCGACGGCTTGCGACGCTTGCGGGTCGAACTGCCCTTCGCCGGCACGCCCGTCGGGCTAACCGGATGGCGACCACCCTTCGTACGACCTTCACCACCACCGTGCGGATGGTCAATCGGGTTCATCGCCGTACCGCGGACGGTCGGACGAATACCCAGCCAACGCTTGCGTCCGGCCTTGCCGTACACGATGTTCATGTCTTCCGCATTGCCCACGGAGCCGATGGTTGCCCGGCACTGCGAGGGAATACGACGAATTTCACCACTCGGCAGCATCACCTGCGCCCAGTCGCCTTCGCGAGCCATGAGCGTCGCGCTGGAACCGGCACTACGGCACATGCGGGCGCCACGCCCTGGCAGCAACTCCACGGCGTGGATCTGCACGCCGATCGGAATGCGACTCAGCGGCAGGCAATTGCCTACCACCGGAGGCGCCTCGGGCCCGTTCTCCACAGTCTGACCGACCTGCATGCCATCGGGAGCGATGATGTAGCGCTTCTCACCGTCCACGAAGTACAGCAGAGCAATTCGGGCGTTGCGGTTGGGATCGTACTGGATCGAGTTGACCGTCGCCGGGACGCCGTCCTTCGCGCGAATAAAGTCAATCACGCGGTACTGCTGCTTGTGACCACCGCCACGGTGACGGACCGTTATCCGACCCTGGTTATTGCGGCCACCCTTTTTGCGCTTCGGACGCAGCAGCGACTTCTCCGGCTTCGCGCCCTTGGTCAGCTCCTTGAAGTCGCTGACGCTGGCGTTACGACGCCCTGCAGTAACCGGTTTGTATTGCCGAATGCCCATGTTTGACTTGCCTTCTTCGCTTCATCGCCAAATCGTCACCCTATCGACCGCAGCCGACTTGAGCGAACGACTAGAAGAAGTTAATGCGGTGCTCTTCGTTGAGGGTTACGATCGCCTTCTTCCAGCTCTTGGTCTGCCCCGCCTTGAAGCGGTGCCGGCGATGCTTGCCAATCCGGTTTTGCGTGCGAACCTTCTCGACCTTGACGTTGAACAACTCTTCGACCGCCCGCTTCACGTCATCTTTGGTCGCGAGCTTGCTGATCTCGAACGCATACTGATTGTTGCGAGTCGAGCGATGCATGCCCTTCTCCGTCACAAGCGGACGAAGAATGACCTGGTAGGGAGCCAGCTCAATGGCAGGTGTCGACAGTTCGCTGCTATCGGTACTCATCACTTAGTTTCCTGTAGGCCGTGCGACAGCCCTGCACTTAGGCCGGCTTTTTCGCAGCCCGTTCCTTGATCGCATCGAGAGCCGCCTTGGTGACCAGCAGCTTTTTCGGCTGAAGCACGCAAAGGGCGTTCAGATCGGACACAGGCGACACCGTCACCCGGTCGATGTTGCGAGCACTCTTGTACACATTGACGTCCAGCTGAGCAGTCGCGACGTGAGCCGACAGGCCGCTCAACTTCAGGGCCTTCAAGATGCCAGCCATCTCTTTGGTCTTGGGAGCCTGAAAGGCGAGTTCGTCGATGACGACCACATCCTGCGTCTGGATCTTGCGAGCGATCGCCATCCGAGTCGCAGCACGCACCGCCTTGATGGGCATGCGAACGCTGTAGTCGCGATTTCGCAGGGCGAACGTGTGACCACCACCCCGGCGAACCGGCGAGCGACGGGAACCAGCCCGTGCGTTGCCAGTACCCTTCTGGCGATACATCTTCTTGGTCGTACCAGCCACCTCGCCGCGAGCACGAGTGCGATGCGTGCCCTGCCGCTTATTGGCCTGGTACATCACGACAACGTCGTGCAGCAATTGCTGACTGATCTTGGGCGCAATCTGATCGGGGTCGATCTCGTATTTACCGACCTCCTCACCAGTGCGATTGTAAATCGGAAGACTTGCCATTTCCGTCAATTCCTATCCAACTGCCAGCAGCAACACCCGAGACCGACCAACAACCCTAGGTAACCTTGTTGGTCTCGCGGACCACCAGGTAGGCGCCATTGGGACCAGGGACCGCGCCGTTGATCAACAGCAGATTGTTTTCCTTATCGACGCGCACCAACTTCATGTTGCGAATCGTCACTTGCTCGTGGCCGTATTGGCCGGGCATCTTCTTGCCCTTCTTCGGACGACCACCACCGCGGTTCGCAGCGAGAGCGCCGGTGCCACCCATGTGACGATGCACCTTCTTCACACCGTGCGAGGCACGCTGACCGGCAAAACCATGCCGCTTCATCGCACCCGAGTAACCACGACCCTTGGTCAGGCCGGTAACGTCAACCGCCTTGATTCCCTCGAGGGCCTCAACCGTCACGTCCTGACCAACAGCCAGGCCGGCGGGAGCGCCACGAAACTCACGAACGAACCGCTTGGGCTCTGAATTGGCCTTTTCCGGCACCTGAACGCCGGCAGCCTGCAGCTTCTTAGATCGCTTGCTCGCCAGAGAGGCAACATGACCACGTTCACTGCGACTCGCCAGGCGACGCGGCTTGTCAAGATAGCCAAGCTGAACCGCCTCATAACCATCGCGCTCCACCGTGCGAACCTGGAGCACGCGGCAAGGGCCGGCCTGCACGACCGTAACGGGGATGGCGTTGCCAGCCTCGTCATATACCTGCGTCATCCCGACCTTGCGGCCGAGTATTCCCTTTGCCATCGCAATGTACCCTGTGATCTGTTGCCGAGCGGGAACACGAGAGCTATCCCTCGCTTTACCCACCGGGCTTCCAAGCTATAACTGCCTCAAAAAGCAGAGAAAGCCCCGACGCCCAAAGAATGCAAACCAACTACTAGCGCGTCGAAGCCTTGATTTTGATATCCACACCAGCCGGAAGGCTGAGCTTGTTCAACGCCTCAATCGTCTTGGCGGTAGCCTGGACGATATCGATCACCCGCTTGTGCGTGCGAATCTCGTACTGCTGACGAGCCTTCTTGTCGATCGTCGGCCCAGAGAGCACCGTGTAGCGCTCAACCCGGGTCGGCAGCGGAATCGGACCATGGACTTCACTGTGAGTACGCTTGACCGTATCCACGATCTCCTGGGCGCTTTGGTCCAGAATCGCGTGGTCGTACGCCTCCATCCGAATCCGAATAACTTCCTTTGCCGCTGCCACTTTATCGACTCCCGCGCTAGATCAAAATTGATCGTCGCGATTGGACTTCTACTGCACTGTTTTCGCCGAACACCAAATGGGAAACCACTACTTATAAAGATCGTTCTGAAAGCGGTCAACACCCGGTGAAGAGGAAAACTACGAAAAACTGGGATTGCGGTCCGCCACGGCGCGGGCCAACCTACCCACGGCCGTCGCCGCCGGCCCACCAGACAACCCAAACCGCCTAAAGCTCGAAAGCTTTCATGACCTCCGGCGGCGCGGCAGCGTACATCAGGGGCTCCATGGAACAACCCGCCCGCCCCTGACTGAGGCTCCGCATGGCGCTGGAATACCCGAACAGTTCTTTCAGGGGAGCGTGGGCTTCGATCGAGGTCATTTTGCCACGATGATCCGTTTTGGCAATGATGGCCCGCCGCTGCTGAAGGTCGCCGACAAAGTCCCCCAAGTAGTCCTCGGGAGTAACAATATCAAGCTTCATGATCGGCTCAAGGAGCACCTTTCCTCCGTCTTCCAATCCTTTTTCGAAAGCATCGGCGGCCGCGATCTTGAAGGCTCGCACGTCGGAATGCTCCTGGCTCCACTTTCCCGAAAGAACCGTCACTCGAATTTTCATGAGCGGATAGCCGGCGATGCGTCCGCCACCCTCGCCCAGGGCCTTCAGCTCGTCGACGGCCGCACTCAGAAATTCGGGCGGCAGCACGTCCGGCGGGCACTGATTCAGCACAACGACCGGCGCCGAGGCCGCTTCGATCGGCTCCATGCGGACCGTCAATTCCGCAAATAGCTGCTGGCCGGCGATCATGCGATGGCACTCGCCGGTGACTTCGACCGACCGGGCGATCGACTCGCGGAAGCTGACCTGCGGCTTGTGGAACTTCACATTCAGGTTGAAGTCACGCAGAAGCCGGTTCTTAACCACCTCCAGGTGCAGCTCACCCATCCCACTGATTAGCGTTTGGCCGGTTTCGCCGCTGATGACTGCGAGCGTCGGATCCTGCCGCTTCAGCATGTCGAGCGTTTCGTTCAGTTTCTTCCGCTCGGCGCTGTTCTCCGGCTCGATGGCCATGGAAATCACGGTTTCGGGGAACTTGATCGCTTCGAGCAAAATCGGTTCGCGCGTATCGCAGATGGTGTCGCCGGTGATCGAATGCCGGAGACCGATAATGCCGACGATGTCTCCCGCCTCAACGCTATCGACCTGCTCTTCCTTCTTCGTGGCATGAATATGCCAGAGCTGCGCGACGTTTTCTTTCACGTCCTTGCCAGGATTGAGCACGCGCGAGTTGGACTTCAGCTGCCCCGAGTACACTCGCACCCAGTGCATGTCGCCGGTCTTGGCTGGCAGAACCTTGAAAACCAGGCCGCAAAACGGCTCGTCGACGCTTGGCCCGCGATGGTCCTTCGCGTCTTTTTTCTTCGGGTTTTCGCCTTCCACCGGCGGAATATCGATCGGGCTGGGCAGGAAATCAGCGACGGCGTTAAGCACCGGCTGCACCCCGATGCCGTGCAATGCGGAACCACACAGTACCGGCTGAACCTGCATGTGTAACGTCGCCTGGCGGATCGCCCGAACGATCTGCTCAGTCGAAATGGGCTCTTCCGCCAGAGCAAGCTCCATCAACTCGTTGCTGAAGTTGTAGAGCTTTTCGAGCATCATCTCCCGCCAGCCGTTGGCGTCGTCGAGCAACTCCTCCGGAATGTCAGAAGTCTCGTACTCCCGACTCTCCCTGCCGCCCGGGAACGTGAGCAGCTTCATCTGGACCAGATCGATCACACCGCGAAACGGATCGCTCGTATGGGCTGGCCCCAATCCGACCGGAATCTGAATCGGCAGGGGATTGGCGCCCAAGCGGGCCGTCATCTCCTCGACAACCGAGTGAAAATCCGCCCCTTCGCGGTCCAACTTGTTGATGAAGGCGACGCGGGGCACCTTGTAGCGATCGGCCTGCCGCCAGACGGTTTCGCTTTGGGCCTCGACGCCTTCGCGAGCACTAAAAACCACAACCGCTCCGTCCAGCACGCGCAGACACCGCTCCACCTCAGCCGTGAAATCGACGTGCCCCGGCGTGTCGATCAAGTTCACCACGACATCCCGCCAGGGGAACGTGACGGCGGCTGCATAGATCGTGATGCCGCGCTCTTGCTCCTCGGGATCCGAGTCGGTGTCGGTGGTCCCCTTGTCGACCTCCCCCACGCGATGCTTGGCGCCGCTAAGAAACAGCATCCGCTCGGTAACCGTCGTTTTTCCGGCGTCGATGTGGGCAATCACCCCGATATTGCGGAGCTTCTCAATCTGGCGCGACATGGTTGGTCCGGCTAGGTACAGGAGAGGCGAAAGACACCTCGGTGCTGGTGGCGCATAAGTTCAATTATTGCAGTCGGCGCACGAAAAAACCGCGATGCAAAGACACCGCGGCTTTTTTGATTTTCGACTGGCTACCACGCGAAGTGGGCGAAGGCCTTATTGGCGTCGGCCATACGGTGGACATTTTCGCGCTTCGTGACGGCCGCCCCTTCGCGGTTGAAGGCGGCGACGAATTCGTCGGCGAGTTTCAGCGAGGTCGGACGCCCCTTCTTGTCGCGAATAGCGGCCAAAATCCAGCGAATCGCCAGCGACTGCTGCCGGTTGCGGCTGACCTGCATCGGAACCTGGTACGCGGCGCCACCGACGCGGCGGCTGCGAACTTCGATGTGCGGCTTCACGTTCTCGACCGCCGTGTGAAACACTTCGATCGGGTCGCGGTCCGGAATCCGCTCCTTGATCACGTCCAACGCGTCGTAAAACAACTGCTGAGCGACGCTCTTCTTGCCGTCATACATCAGGCAATTGATGAACTTCGAAGCGAGCAGCGACTTGTACCGCGGATCGGGACGAAGCTGCGTCGAACTGGCCGTAATCTTGCCCATGGATCAACCTGACAACTGATTCAAATGTCTCAATGTGAATTGGATAAGCCGGCCATCGACCGACTGGGACGCTCAGGCGACCTACTTCGCCTTGGCGCCGTAACGGCTTCGCGACTGCTTGCGGTTTTGCACGCCCAGCGTATCGCGGACACCGCGAACCACCTGATAGCGAACACCCGGTAGATCGCGAATACGACCACCGCGAACCAACACGATCGAGTGTTCTTGCAGGTTGTGGCCTTCGCCCGGGATGTAGACCGTAACTTCGCGGCCGTTCGACAGGCGAACGCGGGTGATCTTACGCAGAGCCGAGTTCGGCTTCTTCGGCGTCATCGTGCGAACGATGAGGCAAACACCCTGCTTGAAGGGGCACTTCTCGAGCACCGGGCTCTTGCTGAACTTCCGCTTTGCACGACGTGGCTTGCGGACGAGTTGGTTAATCGTGGGCATACGGCTTCAGACGTGCAACTAGTTATTTCGGAAGGGAATCCAATAGTTTATCGGCTTCGAAAAGGGTGTCAAGGCAACCCGAAGCGGTGAAAACGCCTCGAGATGCTTCGATTTCCTTCGGGCCAAAACAATCAACCCGGCCGACATCGCCAGCCGGGTTGATCTCGTGTTAAATCAGGCAAACTTACTCGTCGTTTCCGCCACCACCGAGCAGGCTGTCCAGCGTCGCAGTGCCGGTCGTGCCGCCAGTGGCGGTTGCGGTCGCCGAGCTGCCGTTGCCATCCGAGCCTTGCTGCAGGAGCGGGAAGGCGGTCTCGAGAGCCTTCTCCTTCTCCGCGGCCATGGCCTGAAGGGCTTCTGGGCGGTACCGAACTTCCGCATCCTGGAATTGGCGGAAACCGGTACCGGCTGGGATCAAGTGCCCCAGGATCACGTTTTCCTTCAGACCAACCAGGTGGTCGACCTTGCCGGCCAGAGCCGCCTCGGTGAGCACCTTCGTGGTTTCCTGGAAGCTGGCAGCCGAGATGAAGCTCGAGCTTTGCACGGCCGCCTTGGTGATGCCGAGCAACTGCGTGCTGGCGGTCGCCGGCTTCGGCCGAGTGCCCTTGGCGGGGTTGCCACCGAGCGCCTCGATCTGCGAATTGACCTGCTCCAGGGCTTCCTTCGGAACGATCGAGCCCTCGGCAAAATCGCTGTCGCCCTTGTGCGTGATCTTCAGGCACTTGGCGAGGTTCGAATTCACCTGACGGAAGTCAAACCGATCCATCACCAAGCCCGGCAGCAGGTTGGTGTCGCCCGAGGTTTCGATGCGCACCTTCCGCAACATGCGGGCAGCGATGATCTCGATGTGCTTGTCGTTGATATCCACACGCTGGCTGCGGTACACGCTCTGAATTTCGTGCACGAGGTACTGCTGGAGCGCCTCTTCGCCCGAGATTCGCAGGATGTCGTGCGGGACGAGCGGACCGTCGACCAAGGCCTGACCGGCTTTGACGTGGTCGCCCGAGTGCACGAGGAATCGCTTACCGTGCGGCACCAGGTGTTCGCGTTCGATGCCGCTTTCGCTGCGAACGATGATCGTCCGCTTGCCGCGCCGCTTCTCCTGGAGGAGCTCGACGATTCCGTCGACCTCGGCCATCACGGCGGGGTCCTTCGGCTTGCGAGCTTCGAAGATTTCGGTGACTCGCGGCAGACCACCGGTGATGTCGGAGATACCAGCCGCTTCACGCGGCGTGGTGGCGACGACCGTACCGGCGTTCACCATCTTGCCTTCTTCGACCACGATGTGGGCGCGTTCCGGCAGGTAGTAAACGTCGAGCGGCTTGCCGTCGGCATCTTCGATGACGACCTGCGGATGCAGCTCGCCCTTGTGATCCATGATGATGCGGCGAAGGTGACCGCTCGCGTCCTTCTCGGTACGCAGCGTTTCGCCTTCCACCACGTCTTCGTAGCGGACCTTACCGCCGACTTCCGACAGAATCGGAATCGAGTGCGGGTTCCACTGAATCAGGATCGTGCCAGCCTTAACTTCCTCGTTCTCTTGAACGAGCAGGATGGCGCCGTTGGGAACGTCGTACTTCTCAAGTTCACGCCCCTTGGCGTCGAGCAGCGAGATTTCGCCGTTACGGGCGAGTACCACGTCCTGGCCTTCTTCGTTCTTCGCCGAGCGAATGCGGGTGAACTTGACGATACCGTCGCGCTTTGACCGAGTTTCACTCTCTTCAATGGCCTGCGTAGCCACACCACCGATGTGGAACGTACGCATCGTGAGCTGAGTACCGGGTTCACCGATGCTCTGGGCCGCGATGATGCCAACCGCCATGCCCTCCTCGACCGGAGCACTGGTCGAAAGGTCCATGCCGTAGCACGATTTGCACACGCCGAGCGCCGCTTCGCAAGTCATCGGGCTGCGAACCTGGATTCGCTCCAGGCCGAGATCTTCGATCTTGCGGGCGATTTCCGGCGTAATCAGCTCGTTCTCGCGAACGATGACTTCGTCGGTAATCGGGTTCACAATGCTCTGGCGGCTGGTGCGACCGGTGATCGCCGCCGACAGCTTCACTTCGACCTTTTCGCCGCGATAGAGCACCCCCTTGGTCACACCTTGGGTAGTGCCGCAGTCGGCGACCGTGATCACCACGTTCTGGGCGACGTCCGCCAACTTACGGGTCAGGTAACCCGAGTCAGCCGTCTTGAGAGCGGTGTCGGCCAAACCCTTACGAGCACCGTGCGTAGAGCTGAAGTACTCGAGCACCGTCAGACCTTCGCGGAAGTTCGACTTAATGGGCGTTTCGATGATTTCGCCCGTCGGCTTGGCCATCAAACCACGCATGCCGGCGAGCTGGCGAATCTGTTCGATACCACCACGAGCACCCGAGTCGGCCATCAGGTACACCGGATTCACGTAGCCCGTGCCACCGCGATCGTCGGTACGCATCGCTTCCCGCATTTCGCTGGTGATGGCTTCGCGGGCGTGGGTCCAAGTATCGAGAACCTGGTTGTAGCGTTCCTTCTCGGTGATCACACCGCGCTCGTAGAGCTTCTTGAACTTCATCACCTGCTTTTCGGCAGTCGAGATGTGGTTCACCTTCGTGGCCGGCGTGATGAGATCGTCCGTAGCGAACGACAGACCGCTGCGGAAGGCTTCGCGGAAGCCGATCTGCATCATGTCGTCGAGCAGGTTGATCGTCGCCTTGCGGCCGAGGAGCTGGTAGCAGTCCGAAATGCACGACGCCAGGTCACCCGACTTCATCGGCTTGTTGTAGAAATCCATGCCCCTGGGAAGGATGGAATTGAACAAGATTCGGCCGTAGGTCGTCTGGATGATTGCGCCCGGCTTGGTGCGCTCGTCCCCTTCGGTTTTCAGCTTCTGCCACGAGGGGAGACGCAGATTGATTCGAGCGTGCAGCTCGATCTTTCCGTGTGAGAAAGCCAGTTCGGCTTCTCCCTTGTCGGCGAAGTACATCCCTTCGCCCCTGCGCCCTGGCAGCTCGAGGGTGATGTAGTTGCAACCCATAACCGTATCTTGAGACGGGCTCATGATCGGCTTGCCGTTCGACGGAGCAAAGATGTTGTTCGTCGAGAGCAACAGGGTGTGAGCTTCTACCTGCGCCTCGATCGAGAGCGGCAGGTGGACGGCCATCTGGTCGCCGTCGAAGTCGGCGTTGAAGCCTTTGCACACGAGCGGATGGAGGTGAATGGCGTTGCCTTCCACCAGGGTCGGCTCGAACGCCATGATGCCCATGCGGTGCAGCGTGGGAGCACGGTTGAGCATCACCGGGTGATTCTGAATCACCGATTCGAGAATGTCCCAGACTTCCTCGTCCTTGCGCTCGAGCATCTTCTTGGCCGACTTGATCGTGTCGGCGTGACCGAGCTCTTTCAGCTTGCGGATGATGAACGGCTGGTAGAGCTCCAGGGCGATCTTCTTCGGCAGGCCGCACTGGTGCAGACGCAGGCGCGGACCGACCACGATCACGCTACGAGCCGAGTAGTCGACGCGCTTGCCGAGCAGGTTTTCGCGGAAGCGGCCCTGCTTGCCCTTGATCATGTCGGTGAGCGACTTGAGCGGGCGATTGCTGCTGCCCAGCACCGGCCGCTTGCAGCGATTGTTGTCGAACAGAGCGTCGACCGACTGCTGCAGCATTCGCTTTTCGTTGCGAATGATGACTTCCGGCGCGTTGAGATCGACCAGCTTCCGCAGGCGGTTGTTGCGATTGATAATGCGGCGATAGAGATCGTTGAGATCGCTCGTCGCGAAATTGCCGCTGTCGAGCAGCACGAGCGGACGCAGATCCGGAGGAATGACCGGGATCACGTCGAGGACCATCCACTCCGGACGGTTGTCGCTGTCGCGGATCGATTCGACGATCTTCAGACGGTTGATCAGGTCCTTCTTCTTCTGCTTCGAATTGGTCTCGAAGAGCTCCTTGCGGAGTTGCTCCGAGAGGGTCACCAGGTCGAGACCCGAGAGCAGCTTGCGGACGGCCTCGGCGCCCATTTCGGCTTCGAAGGCGCCTTCGCCCCACTGCTCACGAGCGGCGCGGTACTCTTCCTCGGTCAGCAGTTGCTGCTTCTCGAGGTCGGTGGCGCCTGGATTGATGACGACGTAGTCCTGGAAGTAGATCACCTTTTCCAGGCTGCTCGTCTTCATATCGAGCAGATTGCCCAGGCGGCTCGGCATGGCCTTGAAGAACCAGATGTGCACCGTCGGCGCAGCCAGTTCGATATGGCCCATGCGTTTGCGGCGCACGCGCGAGTGTGTGACTTTCACACCGCAGCGGTCGCAAATCATGCCCTTGTACTTCATTCCGCGGTACTTGCCGCAAGCGCATTCCCAGTCCTTTTCAGGGCCAAAGATACGCTCGCAGAACAGGCCGTCTTTTTCCGGCCGGTACGTGCGGTAGTTGATCGTCTCGGGCTTCTTCACTTCGCCAAACGACCAGCTGCGGATATCGTGCGGCCTGGCGAGGCTGATCTTTACCGAGGCGTAGTCGTTAATGCGATCGTATGTGGTATCGGCGGTGGCCATCTGCCCGTGCTCCTTCTATGTGCACCGCTGCGGCGAGAGCGGTGTGCGTGTGTGTGTTATCTCTGTGGCAAGACGAGCGCGAACCCCTACACCCGGCGCTTTTCCAGTTGCATATTCAGCGCGAGGCCCCGGATTTCGTTCGTGAGCACCTCGAAGCTGGCGGGCGTGCCGGCTTCGAGCGTGTTCTCGCCCTTCACCATCGACTCGTAGATCTTGGTGCGGCCTTCGACATCGTCGCTCTTCACGGTGAGCAGTTCCTGCAGGATGTAGGCGGCGCCGTAGGCTTCGAGAGCCCACACTTCCATTTCGCCGAAGCGCTGACCACCGAACCGCGCCTTGCCACCCAGCGGCTGCTGGGTAATGAGCGAGTACGGACCGGTGCTGCGAGCGTGCACCTTGTCGTCGACCAGGTGGTGCAGCTTCAGCATGTAGATGTAGCCAACCGTCGTTTCCTGCTGCAGCGGTTCTCCGGTCCGACCGTCGCGGACACGCATCTTGCCGTGACGCGGCAAGCCCGCATCGCCGAGCAGATCGTTGATGATCTGCTCCGTGGCGCCGTCGAACACCGGCGTGATGGCTTGGAAGCCGAGCGCCGCCGCGGCCCAACCGAGGTGGGTCTCGAGAATTTGGCCCACGTTCATACGGCTGGGCACGCCCAGCGGGTTGAGCATGATCTGGATCGGGGTGCCGTCCGGCAGGAAGGGCATGTCCTCGATCGGAAGGATCTTGGCGATCACACCCTTGTTGCCGTGGCGGCCCGCCATCTTGTCACCAACCGAGATGGCTCGCTTGGTGGCGATGTAGACCTTCACCATCTGCAGCACGCCGCTGCGCAGTTCGTCACCGCGCTTCATGCTGTTGAGCTTGCGGTCGCGGTCGTCGATCGCCTGCTCCACATTGGGCCAGTGCTGCTTGTAGATCTTCTCGGCCTCGGCAATCTTGTCTTCGCTACGCAGCTTTTCGGTGTAGCGGCGCAACTGGAACGAGGTCGCCCGTTCGGCGACGAACTTGGCGTCCTGGTCCTTGGCCAGCGGAGTGCCGTCTTCGTCGGTGAGCGTCTTGCCGATGACGCCTTCCAGCTCTTCCACCAGCGTACCGAAGGCCTGAGCGATCCACTTGTTGCCCTCGGTTTCGGCGTCCTTCAGTTCCTTCTCGAACTTCTTCCGCTCATCTTCCGACAAGCTCATGCGACGCGAGAACTTTTGCGCGTCGATGACGATGCCCTCGATGCCGGACGGAACCTCGAGCGAGTCGTTCTTCACGTCTTCGCCGGCTCGGCCGAAGATTGCGTGGAGCAGCTTTTCTTCGGGCGTGAGTTCGGTCTTCGACTTCGGCGAGACCTTGCCCACCAGGATGTCGCCAGGCTTCACGTACGTGCCGATGCGAACGATGCCGTTCTCATCGAGGTTGCGCAGAGCCTTTTCGCTGACGTTGGGAATGTCGCGAGTGAATTCCTCGCGACCCAACTTCGTTTCGCGAATTTCGACGTCGAACTCTTCAATGTGAATCGAAGTGTACGTGTCGTTCTGCACCAGCTCCTGGCTGATAATGATCGCGTCTTCGAAGTTGTACCCGTCGAACGACATGAAGCCGACAAGCACGTTGCGGCCGAGGGCGAGTTCGCCGTTCTGCGTGGCGGCGCCGTCGGCGAGGATCTGTCCCTTTTCGACCTTATCGCCGACTTTGATGATCGGCTTCTGGTTGAGACAGGTGCGCTCGTTGAGCCCCTGGAACTTCTTCAGGTGATAGATATCGCTGCCAATTTCGATGCGGGTGGCGTCACAGTAGGTGACTTTGCCCGCCCGCTTCGCGCGGACGACCATGCTCGAGTTGCGAGCGACATCCCGTTCCATGCCGGTGCCGACGATCGGCGGCTCGGTAACGAGCAGCGGCACCGCTTGGCGCTGCATGTTCGAGCCCATCAACGCGCGGTTGGCATCGTCGTGCTCGAGGAAGGGGATCAGGCCGGCCGAGACACCCACCATCTGGCTCGGAGCGACGTCGATGTAGTCGACCTGTTCCGGCGTCACGATCTCGAAGTCGGAGCGGTGGCGAGCGATCAGCGACGGGCCAGGGACGATCTTGCCGTCCTGCACCGCCGTGTCGGCGGGCGCCACGTAGGCGTCGGCCTCTTCGTCGGCACGCAGCCACTCAATCTCGTCGGTCAGCTTGCCCTTCACCACCTTGCGATAGGGAGCGACCAGGAAGCCGTACTCGTCGACGCCCGCATAAATCGCCAGGCTCGAGATCAGACCGATGTTCGTACCTTCAGGGGTTTCAATCGGGCAGATGCGGCCGTAGTGCGAAATGTGAACGTCGCGGACTTCGAAGCCGGCTCGCTTGCGGTTCAAGCCGCCCGGACCAAGGGCCGACAGACGACGCTCGTGCGTCAACTGCGACAGCGGATTGGTCTGGTCGACGACCTGCGACAGTTCGCCACGGCCGAAGAAGTATTCGATGGCCGCCGAGATGCTCTTCGGGTTCACGAGGCTGCGAGGAGTCATGTCCTCGACGTCCTTCAGGCTCATCCGCTCCTGCACCGTACGACGGAGCTTCAGGAAGCCTTTGCGGAGTTCGTCCGCCGCGAGTTCGTCGATCGTGCGCAGACGACGGTTGCCGAGATGATCGATATCGTCGATCTCAGCGTCACCCGTGCCGCCCATGAGATCCATCAAGTAGGAGATGGCCGCGATCAAGTCTTCGGGACGCAGCGTCATTTCCTTGTCGCTGTCCCCAAGCTTCAGCTTGCGGTTCAGGCGGAAACGGCCGACGCGGCCAAGGCGATAGCGGTTAACGTCGAAAAACTTTTCGGCGAACAGCGTGCGCGCCTTCTCGAGCTGCGGCGGATTGCCGGGACGTAGCCGCTGGTAGATACGCAGCAGGGCTTCTTCGTGGCTCGACGTGGTGTCTTCGGCTAGGCTGTTGAAGATCAGCGGCACCTTCGGAGCCGGCATCACTTCCACTTTGGCGACGCCCGAGGTGGCAATCGTCTCGGCGGCATTCTTGCTGATCCGATGTCCCGCCTCGACAATGATTTCACCCGCGCGGTCCGAGCCCGACGGATAGCAGATGTCGTCAACCGCAACCTTGCCCTCGATCTTGCCGACGCTGCGACCGTCCACGATCTTCTCGACCGACGTCTCGTAGAACGCCCGGATCAGATCGGAGTCGGTGCTGTACTTCGGGCTCATCGCCCGTAGGAGGGTGACAGCCGGGAACTTGCCGCTCTGGTCGATACGGACACTCAGCGTGTCCTTCTTGGTGGCGTTGATCTCGATCCAGCTGCCACGCTCCGGAATGATACGGCAGCTCGGGAGCTTGCGATCGCTGGTCCCGTCCTGCTCCATCACGAAGTCGACGCCGGGGCTGCGATGGAGCTGGCTGACGACCACGCGTTCGGCGCCGTTGATGATGAACTCACCACCACCGAGCATGATCGGAATGTCGCCCAGGTAGACCTCTTCCTCAATCGGCTGCTCCTTGGTGAGCTGCAGCCAAACGCGGAACGGTCTGCCGTAGGTCAACCGCAACTGACGGCACTCTTCGGGAGTGTACCGCGGCTTACCGAGGTCGTATCGGAGATACTTCAGCTCGATAGTGCCGTCGTAGCTCTTGATCGGAAAGATTTCGCGCAGAACGGACTCAAGCCCATGATCCTTGCGCTTCTCGGGCGCAACATCATCCTGCAAAAATGCCGCGTAGCTCGCCGTTTGAATTTCCGTGAGGTTCGGCATGACATGCTCCTCACGACCACTGCCAAACCGACGAACTTCACGGGGATTCAATCGCCGTTGTGCGGGAATGCCCATATGCCTATATGCTCCGGGGGAAAATCAGACAGCAGGTAAGCCGACGCCCGTCCATGCCACCAATAAAAGACTCCGATACGCCGGCAACCCAGCGGCCGGGCGACCACTCGCTCCATCTCGGACACCACAGGTCATTCTTAGGCAGCCTGTGCGCGCAACTACACCCCGAGCCAGTCCAGTAGCGGAAAACCGCTGGATGGTTGCGGGGTGTGTATCAAGTCTTGCCTGCCCGCGCCACCGCTGCAAGGGCTGCAGCGGTAGCACTTCGGTGAACCAACAAAGCATCAATCAGAAACTATATGCGATCGAAGGAGGGCAGACTAGCCCCAAAGCCGAATTAGGCTTTGACTTCGACCGTGGCGCCAGCGGCCTCGAGTTCGGCCTTGACCTTGGCGGCGTCTTCCTTCGAGACCTTTTCCTTGATCTTGGCAGGAACGCCTTCGACCATCTTCTTGGCGTCCATCAGCGAGGCGCCGGTCAGGTTCTTGACAACCTTCACGACGTCCAGCTTCTTGTCGCCGAAACCGGTGAGGATGACGTCGAACTCGGTCGGCTCAGCAGCCGCGGCGGCGCCGCCACCAGCAGCCGGAGCGGCCATCATCACAGCGCCACCCGAAGCCGGCTCGATGCCGTAGGCCTCTTTGATGTAGTCGCTCAGTTCCTTCGCCTGCTTCAGGGTGAGGCCCGCGATCTTGTCGCCCAGATCCTTCAATTCTGCTGCCACTTCGGCCATGGTACGATCCCTTTCAAAACTCGCAGCCGGTTATCTTCCCCAGATGCGCCGGCCGCATCACCGATCTGGAGTTTCTAGTTTATAAGGCCCGGTTACGTCCCGTGGCCAAAGCGTTTCTTTGAACGATCACGATGCGAAGCCGACAGCACTAGGCCGCCGGAGCGTCTTCCGCACCTTCCGCACCTTCCGACTTCTTCTTGAGCTGGCTCTGGAGCAATCCGCCAGGAGCATTGAGCTGCGACAGCAGGTTCGCCCCGGGAGCCAGAATCTGACCGACCAGCAGGCTGATCTGCTCAGTGCGGCTCGGCCACTTGCTGACGTCCTCGACAGCCTCGGGAGTCAGCTTCTCGCCGTCCATAACGCCGCCGCGAGCCTCGAGCTTCTCGAACTGCGGCTTCTTCTTGATTTCGACGACCTCTTTCGCCAGCGAGACGAAGTCCTCACCGCCCCAAACGACGGCCAGGCTGCCTTCGCCGCCGTCAAACGCCTTGGCAAGCGGGGTGCCTTCGGCGGCCCGACGAGCCAGGCTGCTCTTGACGACCAGCAGATTCAGATTCTTGCCGCGAAGCTCGCGACGAAGCTGAAAGGTGCTGAGCGAGTCCATGCCGATCACATTGACCAGCACCGCATCGTTCACACCGTCGAGCCGACGTTTCAGCTCCGACGTAATCATGTCTTTCAGTTGCTTGCTCATATCAGCACCGCTTACTCACGGACCTGTAATTCGTTGGACCTCGCAGCAGCCGTGCGCGGCGAGGTTAATGTGCACCACTAGAGGGCGATGCGTACCGCTGGGCTCATCGTGCCGCAAACGGCAACACCCTTCACGTAGTGCCCCTTCACCGATTGCGGCTTCAGGTTCAGAACGTAGTTGATAAACGTCTCGATATTGTCCTTCAGCTGTTCGGGGCTGAAGCTCAGCTTGCCCACGACCGCGTGAACGATGCCTCCGTTGTCGTTGCGGAACTCGACCTTGCCGGCCTTATATTCCTTCACAACCCGCGACACATCGGGGGTCACGGTGCCCGCACGCGGAGAGGGCATCAGGCCGCGGGGACCGAGCACCTTACCGAGCGGACCGACCAGGCCCATCATGTCCGGAGTGGCGATGCAGACATCGAACTCAGTCCAGCCGTCCTTGATCTTGGCAGCGAGATCTTCTTGGCCGACAACATCGGCGCCAGCGGCCTTCGCGGCCTCGGCCAGGTCGCCCTTGGCGAACACGGCAACACGCTGCGTGCGACCGATACCGTGCGGGAGCACGACCGAGCCGCGGACGATTTGGTCCGCCTGCTTCGGATCCACGCCCAAACGCATGTGAATTTCAACCGTCTGGTCGAACTTGGTCGTGGCGAACTTCTTCAGCTTTTCGACGGCTGGGAGAAGCGGCAGCGTCTCCTTCTCGTTCACCTGCGTCGCGAGTGCGCGATATCGTTTCGATTGCTTGGCCATCGCTATCCGTCCACGCCCGACTCTGCGGGCCATTCTTGAAAGTGTGTGTTGTGCCGATTCGTCGAGCAGCGAGTTGAGCCTAGCCTTCGACGACGATGCCCATGCTCCGGGCGGTGCCTTCGATCATGGTGTTCGCATGAGCCAGATCGCGGGCATTCAGATCTTCGATCTTCTTCTTGCTGATCTCTTCGATCTGAGCGCGAGTGACCTTGCCAACCTTGTCCTTGTTCGGGACGCCGGACCCCTTGGCCACGCCGGCAGCCATCTTCAACAAGGCCGAAGCAGGCGGGCTCTTCGTGACAAAGTCGAACGAGCGGTCGTTGTACACGGTGACGACAACCGGAATCGGAATGCCGTTGTAGTCGCGGGTCCGCTCGTTGAACTGGGATACGAACTGCCCCAGGTTGATACCGAACTTACCGAGCGAAGTACCGACCGGCGGCGCAGGGGTCGCCTGCCCACCCGGCACCTGAAACTTCGCCTGGCCGGTCATCTGCTTTGCTTTTGCCATGATCGTTTATCTCAACTAAATACTGCTGCTTGTTCCGTTGCATAGGGCGACAGTCGAGGCAGCCGCGACATGCCAGCGGCTAAATCAACTCGATCTGCCAGTGTTCCAGTTCGACAGGAGTCGAACGACCAAAGATGTTGATCATCACCGTTACCCGGCCATTGGCCTGGTCGATGGCGTCGACATCGCCCTCGAAATTCTGGAAGTAACCTTCCTTCACGCGAACGCGATCGCCCGTCTTGAAGGGGATGGCTGTCTTTACCGACACATCCTCGTCAGCAATCACCTTGCTGCTGCGAAGGATGCGTTCGACGTCCTTGGGGTCCATAGGCGCCGGCCTGCCGGCGGCGCCGGTGAAGTCACCGATGCCTGGCGTCTCGCGAACGATAAACCAACTGTCGTCGGTAATCGCCATGTTCACAAGGATATAGCCGGGATAGATCTTCTTTTTCACGACACGGCGTTTACCCGTCTTCGTGAACTCAGCCACATCCTCGGTCGGGACCACGACCTCTTTGAAGTAGCGCTCAAGACCATTGAGACGCACCTTGCGCAAGAGCGCCTCTTTGATCGAGTCTTCGCGATTGACCTGCACCTTGAGGATGTACCAGTCAAACGACAGATTCTGGTCGGCGGCCGACTCGTCGATGAATTCCAGCGGCTCGGCCGGAACGAACGGACCTTCTTCTGCCTCGTCCTCCTCGTCGTCGACAGGCTCTTCACTGTCCGATTCTGCGCGAGCGTCCGAGTCGCCGCGATTGGAATCGTGAGCGACCGTCTCTTCATTCGCCGGGGACAAATCCGTCAGCAGCTCATCCTGGGGATTGCTAACCGACGCGTCGCTCTCAGCCGAAGGACGATCAACACCATTGGGCGCAGCGGCAGCCTCTTGCTGCGCAGGCGACTGCTGCGGTTCGGCAGGCGTTTCGCCTGGCGGATCGAACGAGCTTTCGGGCTCGACAGTCACTTGAACACTCTCCAATGGCCGCGGGAGCGGAGGAAGCTTCCGGCTACTTCGTTACCTGCAACACGTACTTCAACAGGCCGGACCAGACGGTGTCGTAGGCAAACAACACCGTGGTCAGCCCGAAAATCAGCACGATCACAACAATAGAACTGCGTATCAACTCCGTCGACGTTGGCCACGTGACCTTGTTCATCTCCGCTTCAACGGCGATGAGAAAGTCGGCAAACGGCGGATAATTAACAATGCGATAGCCAAACCAGGCACCGACCAGCAACACCACGGTCGGAACTACATAGCGATAGGGCATCGCCAGATTGCCGACCTCGTACAGCCGATAGGCGGCAATAGCAAAGGCAACCCAGATGGCAATACACGTTGCCTGACGGGCAATGCGCCCCTGGCTCCGCTTGTAGATGCCAACCTGAAGCAGTTCCTGCGCGATCTGTCCGAACCCGCTTGCTGCCACCGCTTTGTCCTTCGCCATGACGTTGCCCGCTATCCTTGCGGCCCCGGTCTACTACCGACCAGCGGTCCAGGCCTCAAATACCTGACCCACCAAAAACAAATGTCCGCCGACGAAGCGTGCGACGGACAAAAGCAGGGGCGGCAGGAATCGAACCCGCAACCCCCGGTTTTGGAAACCGGTGCTCTGCCAATTGAGCTACACCCCTGCGTGGTGTTGCCACCCGTATTGTCAGCAGGGTGGCTTGCGGCCAACCCTGCAATTTCGATCACTTACTGGCCCCGTGGGCCGACCATCGACTACTCGATGATCTTGGTCACAACGCCCGAACCGACGGTGCGGCCACCTTCGCGGATCGCGAAGCGAACGCCGTCGTCCATGGCGATCGGCTTGTGCAGCTCGACCGTAACGCGAACGTTGTCGCCCGGCATGCACATCTCGGCGCCGATCAGGTTGGCAGTGCCCGTCACGTCGGTGGTGCGGAAGTAGAACTGCGGGCGATAGCCGCTGAAGAACGGCGTGTGACGGCCGCCTTCGTCCTTCGACAAGCAGTAAACTTCGGCCTCGAACTTAGTGTGCGGCGTGATCGAGTTCGGCTTGGCGAGAACCTGGCCACGCTCGATGTCTTCACGCTTAATACCACGGAGGAGACAGCCGACGTTGTCGCCTGCACGACCTTCGTTCATTTCCTTGCGGAACATTTCGACACCGGTGACGGTCGTCTTGGCCGGCTCTTTGCTGAGACCGATGACCTGAACTTCGTCACCGACCTTCACCACACCGCGCTCGATACGACCCGTGGCAACCGTACCACGACCTTCGATCGAGAACACGTCTTCGACCGCCATCAGGAACGGCTTGTCTTCTTCGCGCTTCGGCTGCGGGATGAACGCATCGACAGCATCGAGCAGGTCGCTGATGCACTTCGAGGCGGCCGGATCCGACGGGTTCTGGTAGGCCGGAAGGGCCGAACCGCGAACGATCGGGGTGTCGTCGCCAGGGAAGTCGTACTTGCTGAGTAGCTCGCGGATTTCCATCTCAACGAGGTCGAGCAGTTCCGGATCGTCGACCAGGTCGACCTTGTTCAGGAACACGACGATCGCCGGCACACCGACCTGACGAGCGAGCAGAACGTGCTCCTTCGTCTGCGGCATCGGACCGTCAGCGGCCGACACGACCAGGATCGCACCGTCCATCTGAGCGGCGCCGGTGATCATGTTCTTGATGAAGTCGGCGTGGCCGGGGCAGTCGATGTGAGCGTAGTGGCGCTTTTCGGTTTCGTACTCGACGTGCGCGACGGCAATCGTCACCGTCTTCGAGGCATCACGAACGGTGCCGCCCTTGGCAATATCCGAATAAGCCTTGAACTGAGCGAGACCCTTGGCAGCCTGCACCGCCAACAGGGCACCCGTGGTGGTCGTCTTGCCGTGGTCAATGTGGCCGATCGTGCCGACGTTGCAGTGCGGCTTAGTCCGCACAAATTGTTCCTTGGCCATTGCTTTCTACACCTGCGTTTTCGTGAAAATCGATGCCTGTAAAGGTGACAAATTCGACTAAGCGCGTCCTACGCACTCATCCAAACGAGCTGCTGATGGGACTTGAACCCATGACCTCTTCCTTACCAAGGAAGTGCTCTACCAGCTGAGCTACAGCAGCCAATCCAAACCAACTGGCGACCACTAACCTACAGCAAGCAAGCCCAGCCGTCCTCACCAGCGCTTTAGCAGTCCGCACCAACCGCAGACACACCCCAGCACGCGAGAGCGGGTGAAGGGAATCGAACCCTCGTCACCTGCTTGGAAGGCAGGAGCTCTACCATTGAGCTACACCCGCATGCCGTTGCTTTCCTGCTTGCCCCTCGCCGCCCCGTCGCCGAAGACAACAAGAGACCACTTTCTCCTAAACCCACAAGTGGGGAGTGGAGGATTCGAACCTCCGAAGACCGAAGCCAACAGATTTACAGTCTGTCCCCTTTGACCGCTTGGGTAACTCCCCGAACACTCACTCACGCTGCCCGAACGGCCAGTCAAACCGGGCCCGCGACGCACCGCAAAACCACCACGCAAACCTCACCCAGGACAGAGCCAGCGAAGGGACTTGAACCCATAACCTGCTGATTACAAATCAGCTGCTCTGCCAATTGAGCTACGCTGGCGTGGAAGCACGGCTAACGCGCTGCGTTGAAAACCAGTTAATATAGTGACCCTCTGAAAGTACGCAATACGACTACAGGGAAATAATGCGAACACCAACCCTTGCCGTCAGTTAAGACACCGACGGCCGAGCGGCGGTTCGCACCACCCTTAGACAAGCCGCGCCGCCAAAAAAGCAAGACCAGCCACCCCCTTGGAGGAGGCTGATCTTGAGACATTTCGGCGGATAACCCGTAAAATCGGCGAGCTCACTCGGGCACTTCAATGTGCTCTTCCTGAGCCGCCTGCCGCAGCTTGTTCAAGGCACGGGCTTCGATTTGTCGCACGCGCTCTTTGGTCACCCCCAACTCGTGGCCGACCTCTTTCAAGGTCAACGGTTCGTTGGAGTGATTCAAGCCGAAGCGACTGATGATAATCTTTTGCTCGCGCTCGTCAAGCCGCGACAGAATCCGCTCAACCTGCAACTCTCGAAGGTTTTGCGCGGTTTCCTGCCCCAACTCATCGGACCGCTGATCCGGCTTCGCCGAGAACATTTCGTCCTGGCTGGTTCGGAACCGGTCCCGGTGCTTGAACTCGTCCGGAATCGTCCGGGCGAAGTTCTTCATAATCGCCCAGCTGGCGTACGTACTGAACTTATTTCCACGAGAATAGTCGAATTTTTCGGCTGCCCGGATGAGCGACATATTGCCGTCGCTAACCAGACCGAAAAAGTCTTCCGTTCCGCTGACGTGCCGCTTGGCGATCGACACGACCAACCGCAAGTTGGCCTGCACAATCTGGTTCTTGACCTTTACCGCTTCCTCATACAGCCTTTCGATCTCGTCCATCTCGCTCGTACGAGCGCGGGCTGGATCCAGCTTCTCACGAAGCTTCGTCGCCTTGTACTTCAGGAAGTTAAACCGCCTGAACAGGTGATATTCCTGTTCCCGAGTCAGCAAGGGCACTTCGTACAACGACGCCAGGTAGGGCGGCAGGCCACTTGGACCGCGCGTCTTACGAGCGGGCGTGTCATTTTCAGGCATCGGGGCCATGATTTCCGCCTCGACGCCCGGCTCTTCGAAGCTCGGGTGATGCATGTAGTCCAGCGGCAGCTCGAGGATGCGCTTGGCGCGCATCTCGTTGATCACCCGGTAAATCGTGGTCCGGGTACGGCAGTACCGCTTGGCCAAGGCGTCGACACTTTCGCCGCGCCGGTGCTGCTGGTACAGCCGCTGCTTGACTTCTTCCGACAAGGTCCCCGTACGTTCCGGGAACACCGCCTGCGCCGGATTCTGCTGATCGAACTGCTTCAAGGTATATCGAACGGTCTCAACACTGCGATTCATATGTTTAGCAATTCGGCGGGCCACTTCCGACGGGCACCCGCCCGCTTGAACCAGCCGACGGGCGCGATCGACAATGTCGCGCCGCTCCTCATCTGTTAACTGACTAAATCGTTCTCCTCGCTTCACTCGCTCATGGTTCGAGTTCACGAAGCGTTCCACACTGCTGCGCAAGAAGCCCACCCGTTTGCGGCGTCCGTCGTAGATAAACCGCCGACTCACCAGGCCCTGCTCACGCCAGCGCGAGATGGTCTTGGTGGAAACGTTGAACATCTTGCTCAGCTCTTCCACGGTATGAACCGGCTCGCCCGCATCTTCTACCGGCAAATTGGCTGCATCTGACACGTCTTCGACGAAAAGCCGCAGATCATGGATTGCGTCCCGTCCGGAGATCAAAGTCGAGGCGTTGGTCGTCGGCCGGAAATCGGTAATCCGAAAGCAGAGGTACTCGTAGGTGTACGTGCGGTTCTTATCGAGCTCGACCAGCAGGCGTTCGGCCCGATTCACTTGTTCGATTTTCTTTTCACGCGGGGCAAACCGGACCTGCTGATCTCTCAGTTGCTTCAGCGTGGTGTTCTGGTAGCCGGTGTGCATGATTCGTTTCCTCTCCGTTCCCCGCCCCAGCTGTTGTTCCGTGCGACTCCATCGCCCAGCCGACGCTGCCATCCCAGGGTGCCCCCTCTTGGGGCGTCTCAACTCATTCCTCTTACGCATTGAGCAAACCGGAAGTTGCGGTGCTCATCTGTCCACCAACCGTGACAGTCCCGCGGACATAACTGTCTAACGAGCGAATTCCATGCCCCGCGGCCGAGAAAGGGCCAGTCGCGATTCTAGAAGTCTACTGGACAAAAGTCCCGCACCACTGCGGAAAGTTCGCGCGAGCCTCCACATTCCTTGTTGCCGTGCAGTCGGATTCCTTTCACGCGGACTGCCGCATTCGATGATATTGGCGGGGATTGCCTAACCTAAGGCCCGCTAGAGGCTTCCTTTGTGTAGATCACCGTCGGGACGCGATAGGTTCGGCTGCCAGCTGACGACGCTGTCGACCTCGAAAGTTAATCGAAAGACCGGTTGTAGTCGATGTATCGATGGTAAGGACTGCCATTTCGACCGGGTGGCGTCTCAATTTGATACGCCAATCTCAGGAAGGGTCACCATGCGAGTCACCGCAGCCCAGCTGCTGAAGCAACTGTTGGCGACAATAGCCGTAGTCGCGATCTCCGGATCCACCTGCCTGGCTGAAACTTTTCGCCTCGCAGCCGATGCGGGACAAAGCCTGCAAGTCCGCAGCGTCATTGATATCGAAGGCGAACTGAAGACCAACGCCGACGGCAAGGAGGTTCAGCGGCTGCCAGTGACCGTTGCCGCCGAACAACTCTACCTCGAGCGTCCGCTACCGATGACCGGCGGCGCCGTCCGGTATTATCGCGAGTCGAAAGCTGACATCGAGCTCGGCAAAGCCAAGGTGAGTGAACTGCTGCGAGAGGATCGGCGGCATCTGGTCCTTTTCCCCTCCGATGATCGCCCCCAACTTTACTCTCCGCTTGGTCCTCTGAGCCGCGAGGAGTTGGAGCTGGTGGAAACACCCGCTGCCCTCATCCAGCTCATCGAACTGCTCCCCGACCGAGAAGTAGAGCTAGGCGACGACTGGGCGGTGAGCGACGAAACCCTAGCCCGCCTGCTCTGCCTGGAAGTCATCCACAAGCAGGACGTGAGCTGCAAACTCGCGAAGGTCGAGAACGGTGTGGCGACGGTCTCGCTCAGCGGCAAGGCTTCTGGCGCGATCGAAGGCGTATCCTCGGACGTCGAGTTGATCGCCAAGTACAACTTCGACCTCAGCAAAAAGGTCATCACCTGGCTGGCGCTGGCGATCCGCGAGAACCGAGCCATCGGGCACGCCCAGCCGGGATTCGAAACCGTGACCAAGGTTCGCCTCGTGGCGGCCCCAGTTTCAAGCCCCGTGGAGCTGAGCGACAAGTCGCTCGCTGGATTGAGTCTGCAACCGGGTTCCGGAGATACGTTCCTGGAGCTGCGTTCCGCAAAGGGGGGCTACGAGCTCCTTCACGATCGGCGCTGGCGAGTGATGGTCGACCGGCACGACGTGGCAGTAATGCGACTGATTGACCGCGGCGATCTGATCGCCCAGTGCAACGTCGCCAGGCTGCAAAAACTGCCCGCCGGCGAGCAACTGACGGTCCACGGCTTCCAAGAGGACGTGAAGAAGACTCTGGGCAAGAATTTCGGCCAGATCGTCGAAGCCTCGGAGCAAGTGAACGACTCGGGCATCCACGTGTTGCGGGTGGTCGCATCCGGCAACGCCTCGGATCTGCCCATCCAGTGGACCTACTACCACCTCGCCAACGAAAAGGGGGAACGAGCTTCGATCGTATTGACGATCGAGGCCAGCCTCGTGGAACGTTTTGCCGCCGTCGATCGAGAATTGATCAGCGGCTTCCGGTTTCTCGAGCAAAGCGACAAATCCGCGACACCGGCCGCAGAGGAGCGTTCGCAACCAACCGCTCAAAAAGCAAGTGCAGCGGCCAAGACTCGCTGACGTCAGCTAAGCGCCGTCAGCAGCTAACTCGTGAAGGGCCGACACCAGAGCGTCGATGTGGTCGGCCGTGGTAAATGGCCCCAAGCTCGCCCGCACGGCGCCGGCTGGAATTGTGCCCAAAGCGGCATGCATGTGGGGGGCACAATGGAGTCCCGCTCGAGCCTGAATCGACCACTGCGTATCGAGCAGCGTCGCCAGTTCCTGCGGGTCCCATCCGTCCAGATTGAAATTGACGACGCCGATTCGATGCTGCTCCGCGGAAGGGCCATAGAGCGAGAGGCCTCGCACCTCGGCGAGTGCTTGAATCAGCCGCTTGGTTAGTACCGCCTGCTGTTCGGCGATGGCATTTACGCCCAGGCGCAGGACCTCAGCCACCCCCGCTCCTAACCCCGCGATGCCGGGGACATTCTGGTTGCCGCTTTCGTACCGGTCGGGCAACTCGGCCGGTTGGCTGGCCACTTCGCTGTGTGTTCCGGTTCCGCCTTGCCGGACCGGTTCGAGGCGTTGCTCGATTCCTTCCGCCAGATAGAGAACTCCTGTCCCCAGTGGCCCCAGGAGTCCTTTATGCCCCGGAGCGGCGAGCATCGTGCAGCCGATTTGCTTGACGTCGATCGGCAGGTGGCCGAGCGACTGCGCCGCGTCCAGGAGGAAATCGACGCCCTTCTCCGCCGCGATCGCGCCGACCTCCTCGGCCGGCTGAACGGCTCCCGTCACGTTGGAAGCGTGAACCAGGGCGATCAACTTCGTCCGAGCGTGGATCGACGAGCGGATGTCGTCTGGATCGACGAAGCCGCGATCGTCACAGTCGACAACCGTCACCGCGACGTCTCGATGCTGTTGCAGCCAAGAGAGCGGTCGCAGCACCGAGTTGTGCTCGCAGACCGTCGTGACCACGTGATCACCGGGCCGCAGCAATCCATGCAGAGCCTGGTTCAGCGAGTCGGTCCCGTTCAGTGTGAAGATCACCCGACGCGGGTCATCCACACCCAGGCACTGAGCGACACCCTTCCTCGCAGAGGAGATGATTCGGTCGGTTTCATTGGCCTCACGTGTGACGCCTCGTCCTCCGGCGGCGCCGATCACCCGCTGCCAATGGTCGGCGGCGGCGTACACGCTCTCCGGTTTCGGCCAGCTCGTCGCAGCGTTGTCGAGATAGATTCGCATCAGCCACCGATCTGGTACATCGCCCGCTCGGGACGAAGGAACCCTGGTTCATCGATCCCATGCCCCGGTTTCTTGGCCTGCACACAATCGCGAACCAGATCGGCAATTTGCTCATCGCTCGCGCCGTTTCGCAAGAGCGCGCGAGCATCCCATTCGACGGTCGAGAACAGGCAGTTGCGGATTTGCCCTTCCGCGGTAAGGCGCAGCCGATTGCATTGGTCGCAGAAGGGCTGGCTCACCGGATTGATGAAACCAACGCTTCCCCGGCCGTCCGTGAAGTGGTAGTCACTGGCCGGCTGGCTCGGATCGGTTCGCTCGTCGGGTTCGAGCGGAGCGAGGGCTTCTTCCAAGGCCCGACGGATTTCTTCGCCGCTGAGGACCAGCTCCGCTTGCCAGTTTTGTTCCGCGTCGAGCGGCATGAACTCGATGAAACGCATTTGCATGCCGCGGTCCAAGGCATACTGCGTGAGCGGAACAAGCTCCGACTCGGTAACGCCCTTCATGGCCACCGCATTGAGGCGAATCTGCTTGAAACCAGCCCGCTTTGCGGCCTCGATGCCGGCGAGCACCCGATCGAGCCCATCCCGACGGGCGATGCGGCGGAAGGTTTGCTCGCTGAGGGTGTCAAGGCTGATGTTCAGCCGAGTTAGCCCCGCCGCCTTGAGAGGCTCGGCGAACTCCTCCAGCAGGATGCCGTTGGTCGTCAGAGCGATTTCCTGAATCCCCGGGACCTCGTTGAGCGCGGAAACCAGCTTCACCAGATCCGACCGCACCAGGGGTTCGCCCCCCGTCAGCCGTAGCTTGTTCACCCCGAGCCCCGCCACCACCCGAGCGAAGCGGACGATCTCCTCAAACGTGAGAATCTCCTGCCGCGGCCGGAACTGCACGTTCTCGTTGGGCATGCAGTAGAAGCAGCGGATATTGCAGCGGTCGGTCACGCTAATCCGCAGGCTGGTATGCACCCGGCCGAACTGATCGATAAGTGGTCCCGCTGCGGACATGTTCCAACTCTGTCGTTCAACGCAGGCTGCCGCCCACGCCAACGTCGCTTAGTGTTCGGCGGGCAGGCCCGGATGGACCCAATCGGTCGTGCCGTCCGCCCAATTCTCTTTCTTCCAGATCGGTACAACTTCCTTCAGGGTGTCGATCAGCCATTGCCCGGCTTCAAAAGCATCCTTGCGATGCGGAGTGCCCACCGCCACCGCCACGCTGGCTTCGCCAAGCTCCAAATGCCCCAGCCGATGGACAATCACGCACTCAACAATCGACCAGCGTCGACGAGCCTCGCCTTCGAGTTCCGCCAGCTTGCGACGAGCCATCTCCGGATAGCATTCGTAGTCCAGCGATTCGGTCTCCCGTCCCTTGGTGAACTGCCGCGTCGTTCCGAGAAACAACACCACCGCCCCAGCCTCCGGGGATGACACCTGGGCCAATACTGCGGCTGAATCGATCGGGTTTTCGGTGAGTTCGACCACGCCGTCTAGCCTCCACTTACGGGAGGAATGCAGGCTACTTCCGCTGCTGGCGAAATGAGCAAATTGTCCGCGGCATACTCGTTGTCCACGGCAAAACGCATCGAACCAAGGGCGCCGGCAAGTGCTGGATATTGGGCGGCAATTGCCTCGCGAAGTTCCAAGACGCGAGCGTTGTCGGGCAACTCAATTTCTACGCTGGGAGCGCCAACTCGTTGCCGCGCGCCTGCGAATAGCTTGACTTCAACCTTCATGCCGCCATCGCCGCCTGCTAAGTAACCACCAATTCCCGTGTCCGGGATCGCATCAACGATTCCACCTCCGGCATCAAACCATAGGCCAGTGCCAGGATCTTGAGCGGGTGCACGGTTGGTTTGCCGCCACCCTGCTCCATTTGCATTTTACACGAACTGCACTCGGTCGTTCCCACTTCGATCGCTGGATCACGGACCGCCGAGATCAGCCCCCAGCCCGCACGCAGGCTGCTGCGATAGTTCTCGCGTTTCAGGCCGTAGGTTCCCGCCATACCGCTGCAGCCGCGCTCGATCCGCCGCACCGTCAAACCGGGGATCAACCCCAGCAGGCTCTCACCCGGCGATCCCACGTTCAAAGCCCGCAGGTGGCAAGGCATATGGTAGCCCACCGTGTAGTTGAGCGGCTTTAGATCGAGTTCCAACCGGCCCACTTCGTTCATCCGCCACAGATAAGTGCAGGCTTCCACCGTATTGGCTGCCACCAGGCGGGCATCGTCGTCGTCCAGCAGATTCAAGTACTCATGCGTCAGGCAGAGGGCTGCCGAAGGCTCGGTCGTGACGATCGTGTAGCCCTGCCGGACCGCGTCGGCCAGGACCGCGACGTTTTTCTCGGCGACCGCTCGGGCTCGTTCAGCGTCCCCTTGCGAAATCTTCGCCATCCCTGAAGCCCGCTGGGCGGGATGCACGTAAACACTCACATTGTTGTGCTGCAACACCTGCACAAACGCGTCAGCGAGTTGAGTGTCAAACCAGTTCGCATACACGTCGACAAAGTAGAGCACCTTGTTCCCTGCCCGCCGCGAAGGACGAGTCAGCCGCTGCCGCTCAGCTCGTCGCAGGAAGCTTGAAGTCGCCACCTGGGGCAGCTTTCGGCCCTGGGCGATCCCTACCGACTTCTCTAGCAGCCAGCGAATCCACGGCTGTCGCAGGCTCCAGTTCGACAGGCTGGCAAGCCGCGACATCCAGGCCGCAATCGTATCGATGCGCGTGATGACCCAGCCGGTCGCATCAACTCCGTTGCTCGACACGAACTGGGCCTTGGCCTCCATCATCAGCTTCGGAATGTCGACGCCGGCAGGGCATTCCGTCCGGCACTGATGGCAATTCACGCAGAGATCGGCGATCGACTTCAATTCTTCGGTGGCCAGTTGGTTCGGCGGCAACTGACCGTTGATCACGGCCCGCATCAGGTTGGCCTTCGCCCGCGGTGAAGCCTCCTCGGCGGGAGCGGAACGGAAGATGGGGCACATTCGCGTTTCGGGTGACTGAGTCCGACAACGGCCGCAGCCGTTGCACTGCTCCGCCTCAGCGCCGATCGTCCCCTTCCAGATCAGCTGCAATTCCAGCGGCTTGGCCGCCTGCCCATTGCTTGCCAGCGTGTCGGCTGAAGGTTCCGCGTCCGCGTCGTCAACGCTCCCGGCTTCGCTCACTGAGTTGCCAACCGGCCGGAGATTCTTGATCAGTGGCTGCGGCACATCCGCAACGATCTTCCCCGGGTTCAGGAGATTTCCAGGATCGAAGATCCGCTTCACCTCGCGAAACACGTCGTACAGCGGACCGTACTGCTTCCGCACCGCCCAAGTCCGGCTCAGCCCACAGCCATGTTCGCCGCTGATCGTTCCATTGACCGCCAGCACCTCGGCGTAGAGATCGTTGGCCAGGTCCTGCATCCGTCGCTGATGCTGCGGATTGGTCACGTCCATGAAGGGACGGATATGAAACTGGCCATGCCCGGCATGGGCAAAGACCGAAGCCGTCGCTTGCCGCGTCTGCAGGACTCGCTGCACCCGCGGCACAAAGTCAGCCATGGCGGTCGTCGGCACCGCAAAGTCTTCCACAAACGGCACCGGCCGCTCGTGCCCCTGCACGCGATGCAGGGTGGGCGAAACTCGCCGCGCCAAACGACGGAAGAGATCGAACTCGTCGGGCGAAATCGCCAGGTGAAAATCAAACGCCAGCCGGCGACGCCGCTGCCAGCGGGCGGCCACTTCCTGCAGGCTCTCCAGCACGACGCCCGACTCTTCTCCCTGCTGCTCGACCATCAGCATCGCTTCGGCTTCGCGCGGGATGCTTTGGGCATAGCGGGGATCGATATCGCGAGCCAGCGTCAGGATACGACGGTCCATCAGATCGCACGCCGTCACGCCTAACTCGCGAGCCTCCATCGCCGCCTGCACAGCCGACTCCAGGCGATCGAAGAACATCAGCACCAGGCCGCGATGCTTCGGAATCGGGACCGTTCGCACCGTCGCCTGGGCAATCAGCGCCAGCGTGCCCTCCGATCCCACGACAAGCCGGGCCAGGTCGAGCACGCCATCCTGCAGCACATCCCACAAATGAAAGCCGCAGCGATTCACCAGCGATGCCGGCCGGTTCGCGGCGATGATCGATTCCTCGCGCTGGATCAAGTCGGCAAGGCGCCGCACCAGTTCCCGCCGGCGTGGATGAGGATCGACGTTCGGATCATCGGTTACCCGGTGCTTGCCTGCCTCGAACGTCTCTCCGTCAGCCAGCACCAGTTGCAGGCTAACAACCTGATCGCGAGCCGATCCGTAACGCAGCCAGTTGCTCCCCGAGCTGTCGACCCCCAGCACGCCGCCCAGCGTCGTAACGCCCCCGGTCGCCGGGTCCGGACCAAACTGTCGCCCGAAACCCGCCAGGTATCGATTGAGCTGCCCAAGCACCACACCGGGCTGAATTGTGACCGTCCCCTCGTCATTATCGAGGTCGACGATCCGTCGCATCGAGTGCGAGAAGTCCATCACCAGCCCAGGGCCGAGCGATTCGCCGGCAAGGCCTGTTCCGGCCCCCCGGGCGTGGAGCGGAATGAGGTTCTCGGCGGCGTAGCGAACTGCCGCCCGCACATCCTGCAAACCGCGTGGCCGGATCACCCCCAGCGGCGGCACCTCGTAGATGCTGCCGTCGGTCGCGTACATCTGCACGAACGCATCGCCGCAATGGGCCTCGCCCGAAAGCAGCCCACGCAGATCGGCTTGTACGCGTTCACGCTGCGGGTCCACGAAGTCTTCCTACCCAGTCTTCCTACAAAGGTTTTTCCGCTTGCTCCGCCCCACGCAGGCGAATCTCCTGCTGGCGGTACCGTTCGTGCGTTTCCAGGCTGAACGGTGAATGCCCTTCGAGCGATTCCAGCCCGCGATATTGGGCATGGCAGCGATAACACTGCAGCATGTTTCCCACCACCACGTACAGCACCACGTCGATCAGCGCCGTGGCGAACAAAATGCCGTACGTCAGCATCGGCTGCCGGTAGTACCAGGCCACCGAACTGAGGACGAAACCGATCACGACGATCGTCACCCCGATCTGCTGGGAGAAGTCCTTGCGGACATACAACTCCGTGCTCGGGCAGGCGACGCACCGCTTTAGCGAACCGTCTTCGCCGGCCTCCGCGACTCCCAGCTCCGCCTCGCACTGCGAGCAAACCACGGGCTTACCGTCCAGGGTCAGCGCAGACCGCGAGGTGGCGTCGCAATTAGGACAACGAAACGTAACCTGCATGGCAGAATCCGAAGCGATCGATCGAGGGCAGTCCAGCCACCCTTACATCATAGTGGAAACGCCGATTCCGCGGACAAAAGCTGGGCGGTCAGTTCTCCGATGAAGGCCACGATCACCCCCGCGTAAAGTATGCCCGTCGCACTTTGCGTATTCGGAATCTTCAGCGTTTGCCACGTCAGCCACGCGGCCCCACCCGTGCCGATCAGGCCCGAAAGCCAGCGCAAGCCGACAAACAACCACCACGACTCCGGAATCGCCACACCGGTGGACAGTTGACGGTTCACCTCCAGATCTAGCCCAACTCCGCTTACGGCCATCCGCACCGCCACCGCCACCGCCAGCAGCATGATCAACCGCTGCAACGGTTCCAGCTTCATCGTCGGAGTGTTCAGGTACCAGTGCCCCAGCAGCATCGCGGTGGTCACGAGCCCCAGCAGCAGCCCGCCGCTGATTCGGTCGGCTGCCGCCCACGCCAGCGATCCGCCAGAGCCTTGCACAAACGGCCAGAGCGAAGCGATCAATCCACATCCAGCCACCAGCCACAGGGCCACCTTGCCCGCGACCAGCCGCTCATACATCCAGATGACCGCCCCGACATAGCTGATCACCGCCGCGGCGATTGCCAGGGCAAACTGCACCTTCCAGACACTCGTTCCCGCGTACCGTCCCACCTCGTGCGACGAGTAGATGGCCAACGCCGCGAACGTGTTCACCCCCATCAATACCCAGAGGTGAACCCGGAAAAAACCGCTCGTCACCAACCGCCCGGACGTCAGCCCCATCGCCACGGCGACGCCAAACGTCAGCCGAAACAAAAACTCAACGAGGATGAGCCAAATGGCGGACAAGGCGGAAGAGCCTCACGACGAAACTCAGCGTTCATGGCCCAACTCGGGCTCAAATCCCAATGACTAAATCCCAATGACCAAGCCGAAACACCAGGCTTTGGTCATTGGTGCTTGGTCATTGGTCATTCCTTCCCGTTATTTGCTCTTCCCATAGATCAGCTGCATCACCTCGGCCCGACTCGACATGTTCGAGCGGAACAGGCCCTTCATCGCCGAGGTGACCATCGAGCTGCCCGGCTTGCGAATGCCGCGGATCGTCATGCAGCTATGCGAGGCCTCGATGACGACGGCCACTCCCTTGGCGTCGAGCTCGTCGACCAGCAGGTTGGCGATCTCCTCGGTCATCCGCTCCTGCACCTGTGGCCGCTTCGAGATCACCTCCACCACGCGAGCGATCTTGCTCAGCCCGATCACCTTCCCCTTCGGGATGTAGGCCACGTGGGCATGGCCGATGAACGGCAGCAGGTGGTGTTCGCACATGCTGTTGAAGGAGATGTCGCGCACCAGCACGACTTCGTCGTACTGCTGGGTAAAGAACTTCCGCGTATGCTCCCGCGGATCGCTCTTCAGCCCGCTGAACAGCTCGGCGTACATCCGGGCCACGCGGGCAGGCGTTTCGAGCAAGCCTTCCCGGTCCGGGTCTTCCCCAACGGCAGCCAGGATCTCGCGCACCGCCCGTTCGATCCGCGGCAGATCAACCCCGCCGGCGGGCATCGACTTGGGATCCTCCGCCAGGGCGTCTTCACCACAGCAGGAGCTTTCAGAGCGCGATTCGGGGTCAACCATTGGAACAGCTTTATGTGAAAATAGCTAAAAACTCGATCCTAAAACCCACCCGCCACACGGTCAAGCCGACGCCCCCCAGGCCCCACTCCCCCACAGCCGGGGCCGTAACACGGCCCGGAGCACAACCACAAACCGTCACCACTCAGCAAGCCCCACAACAACTCTTACTAGAGGCGCGAGCCACCGAGACTACAACAGCTAGCTCAACTGCCTTATCCAACATAAACCCAATGAAATCCACGGTTTGCGAAAATCACGGTCCGCAACTCCACAACACCTCGCACGCTTTACAACACCTCTTTCCACAACCACCCCAACGGGTGGGTTCACAACAGCTCCACAATCTTTCACCACCATAACAACGCGTCGTCCCTGCCCCGCTCCACCGACGCCGCCACAATCAGGGTCTCAAAACCCACCGCGCAGCACAGAACGCCCCACACCGGCCCACCAGCGAGGAGTCATCCGGTCCCTAACCTACCAAACCTCAGCAATCTTGTCAACAATTTATACAGACATACGGCGAGCGAGCGACGGATCCGCCGGGGCTCACCCAGCCACCTTCCCCCACTGCTTATCCAATCGTTGCGGCGAGACGGGGATCGACGTTCCCAGTTCCTGAGCAAACAGCGACACCCGCAGTTCCTCCAGCATCCAGCGATACTGGTTCAGCTCGGGATCGATCTTACCCTGCTTCGCCAGTTGCTCAGCCCGCTCCCGCCAGGCCTTCCCCCGCGGCGAGATCTGCTCGAACCCCTGCCGGTCCCGCGCCGGTCCCCCGGAGGCCATCTTCTGCAGCCGCAGGGCCATCCCCTTGAGGTAGCGTGGGTAGTGCTCCAGCCATTGCCAGGGAGTCGTCGCCAGAAACCCAGCCGGCGTCAGGTCAGCAAGCTGCTGCCGGAGATCGTCGACCAGATACTTCCACGCCTCCGGCCGCTTCTGCTCCAGCGCCAGCCGGATCGTGTGATATGCCTCGAACAACGCCAGGGCGACCCGCGCCAGGTGTTGCACCGACGGCACAATCTCCTTCCGTCCAAACAGCCGCTGCGCCTCGTAGTCGTCGGGCGTTCGCGGCACTCCCGAGGCGGCGTAGAACGCCCGATCGGCCAGCAGGTCGATCAATTGTTCGTCGATCGGCCGCTCCTTGCTCAGTGGAGCCGCAAACAGGCGAATCTTCTCGATCCCCGGCAGCCACTGCACCTGTGCCTTCAGCTCCCGCCGCTCGGCGAGGATGAACAAACGCCGGGCGCCGCCGCGCGTCCACAACTCCGCTTGCTCGGGAGTCTCCGCCAAGCGCAGCGCTGCGGACTCTCCCACATCGACGAGCGCCGGATACTGCGTGATCGTCAGTCCCCCCCGCCGCACGTCGACATGTTTTGGCAGCGGACCAAAATCCCACTTCGTCACGCCATCCCGATGCCACGGCGTCTTCCCGGCCGGCGCCACATCGGGTTTGGTCGACACGCCAACCTCGGCCCGAATCGCCTCCAGGTCGCGACCGACAGCCAGCGTCTTCCCGCCGTCGTCGACCACCTCGACGTTCATCTCCAGGTGCGGAGGCAGCCGAGCCAGATCGAACATCTCGGGGCGAATCGGCTCCCCGGCCTCCTTGCTGAGCAGTTCCGCTACGGCTGGCAAAAAAGCCCGCTGGGCATACGGCAGCGAGCGAGCCACCCGCTGCGCCACATCAGGCGCCGGCACGAGATTACGCCGCGCCGCCTTCGGCAGCACCTTGATCAACGCCTGAATCTTCTCCTCCACCAGCCCCGGCACCAGCCAACCGAGCCGATCACTCGAGAGCTGGGGGAGCGCCGCCTGCGGCACTTTCACCGTAATGCCGTCCGTCTCGGCCCCTGGCTCAAAGTGATAGGCCAGCGGCAGCTTCAGCCGATCGATCTGCAACTGATCCGGAAACTTCTCGGCCGCCGCGGGCTCCGGGTCTTCACCGAGCACATCGGCCGGCGTCATGAAGAGCAGCTTGGGATTCGCCTTCTCCGCTTCTCGCCGCCAGCGGTCGAGTTGATGCAGGTCGTACGCCTCGCCCGGCAGTCGTTCGTCGTAGAACGCATAGAGCGAGTGCGGATCGACGATCAAATCCCGCCGCCGCGTCTTCGTCGCCAGTTTCTGGATGTCGTCGAGCAACTTTCGATTGTGGGCGAAGAACGGCGCCCGACAATCGAGGTCGAACTCGACCAGACCGTGCCGGATGAACAACTCGCGCGAGATGACCGGGTCGATCGCACCATAGCGCACCCGCCGCTTCAGCACGACCGGCAAACCGAACAGCGACACGCGTTCATTCGCAACCGCCCCGCCGCCGCGGCGATCCCAGTGCGGGTCGCTGTAGGACCGATTGACCAGATGCTCAGCCAGCGGCTCGATCCATTCGGGCTCAATGCGAGCGATCGTGCGCACGAAGCGCCGCGTCGTTTCGACGAGTTCCCCCGCCACAATCCACTTTGGCTTCGCCGAGAACGGCCCCGCTCCCGGCCAGAGGAAGAACTTGCTGCTGGCCGCCCCGGTGTACTCATTCGCGTCGCCGCGCATCGCGACATTCGACAATAGGCCGGTCAGCAGCGCCTTGTGGATCGAAGCGTAAACCTCCTGGTCCTCCTTCGACCGATTCTTGCGCGCCATCCGTCGCTCCCCCTCGCTCTCCGGGAGAGGGCCCGGCTGGGGGAGCGCCGCGCTAGAGGGCTGCTTGCCACGCTGAAGAGCTTGCTGAGCAACCGAGTCCTCCGCAGCGTCCGCTCGCCACTTCCGCTTCCCCGCCTTCAGCCCCGACTGGGCGAGCATTTCTAAGAGCTGTCGATGGACGTCGAGCCACTCGCGCAGCCGAATTTCGGACAGGAAGTTCCGCTGGCACGCCTTGCGCAACTGGCTCCGGCTCGTCGAGTCCTTCAGCCGATGGTAGAAGTCCCACAGCCGCAGGTAACCGAGAAAATCGGAGTCTGGATCGGCAAACCGCGAGTGCGCCTCGTCGGCAGCCTGCTGCTTATCTACCGGCCGCTCGCGCGGGTCTTGCACTTCGAGAGCCGCGGCAATGATCGCCACGACCGCAAGACAGCCTTCCTGGTCGGCGGCGAGGAGCATCCGCGCAATGCGCGGATCGACCGGCAACCGTGAGAGTTGCCGCCCGAGCGGCGTCAGTTTGCGATCCTTGTCGACCGCTCCCAACTCGAACAACGTGTTGTAGCCGTCTCGAATCGCCTCCGGCCGAGGCGGATCGAGCAGCGGAAACTCATCGAGCGGCCCAAGGTCGAGCGCCAGCGTCTGCAACACAACCGACGCCAGGTTCGTCCGCTGGATTTCCGGCGACGTGAACCGGTCACGCTGCAAAAAGTCGTCTTCGCTGAACAGCCGAACGCAGATGCCCGGCCCAATGCGTCCGCAGCGTCCCTTCCGCTGGTCGGCCGAGGCCTGCGAGACCGCCTCGATCGGCAAGCGCTGCACCTTGCTGCGGGCCGAGTAGCGGCTCATGCGCGCGAGACCCGTATCGATCACGTAGCGAATACCCGGCACCGTGAGGGACGACTCGGCGACATTCGTCGCCAGCACGATTCGCCTCCCCGTGTGCGGTTGAAAGACCTTGTTCTGTTCGGCTGTCGACAGACGGGCGTAAAGCGGCACGATCTCGGTCGCCCCACCGGGAAAGTTGCGCGAGCGGAGCTTTCGCGACGCTTCCAGAATGTCGCGTTCAGTCGGCAGAAAGACGAGCACGTCCCCCGCCCCTTCGCGGCAAAGCTCATCGAGGCCGCGGGCGACGCCCTGGATCGGATCGAGCGGTTCTTCGTCCGCCTCGGCGTCTTCGCTCTCGAGAGACCGGTAACGGACTTCGACCGGATAGGTCCGACCCGACACTTCGATGATCGGCGCCGGCCCGCGCTCGTCGCCAAAATGCTCGGCAAAGCGCTGGGCGTCGATCGTCGCCGAAGTGATGATCAGCCGAAAATCGGGCCGCTTCGGGAGCAGCCGATGCAGGTAGCCCAAGAGGAAATCGATATTCAGCGAGCGCTCGTGAGCTTCGTCGATGATGAGCGTGTCGTACTGGCTCAGGAACCGATCGCTCTGCGTTTCGGCCAGCAGCACGCCGTCGGTCATCAGCTTGACGAGCGTTTCCGGCGACGTCTGATCGGTGAAGCGGATCTTAAAACCCACTTTCTTGCCAACGCTCGTGCCGAGTTCCTCCGCCAGGCGCGCGGCAATCGAACGGGCCGCGATGCGCCTTGGCTGGGTGTGGCCGATCAGTCCGCCGACGCCTCGCCCGACCTCCAGACAGATTTTGGGCAACTGAGTCGATTTACCGGACCCCGTTTCGCCCGAAACGACGACGCACGGATGGTTCCGGATTGCCTCGCCGATCTCGTCCTTCCGGCCGACAATCGGCAGGGCCTCGTCGTAGACGAGCTTAGGGACGAGCGACTTGCGCTGCTCGAAGCGATCGGTCGAGGCGTGCAGTTGGTCGAGAAACCGCTCCAGGTTCTTGTCGTACGGCTTGCCGTGGTCTGCTGCGTCGACGATCGCCCGCAATTGATTGCGCAGCCGATGCCGGTCCGCCGACATCGCGCCGTTGAGCTGATCCTGAAGTTCGCGAAAGTAAGACATAGTAGTAGGCACACTCCGTGTGCCGCGTAATGAATGCTCGCCACAAATTCTCGTGACGACGCTCAGCGTCGTCACGCAAGCTCGGACGCTCTGCGTCCAATGTTCGACGTGGCGGGTGGGAACGTGATGGAACGCTAAGGGGTCGGGATCAATTTTCGGCCGTACCTCGTACTACTTGCATGTTGGTCAGCCGAAAAATGATCCCGACCCCCTCGGTTCGCCACGGCAATGTAGGAAACGACGTTCGACACACCGAAATCGCACGCGTGGAGGGTCAGGACACGTCGGTGGCTCCGGCGGTTCGCCGGTGCCGCCGCGGATTGCGGTACAGCACCTCGGCAAGCAGCTTGGGGGAACCGAATTCCCCCGGCGGACGCTCCCGATGCCAGTCGCGATGGGTGGGAACATGCTCTTCGTGAAGCGGCCACGGATCGAACGGCTGATAGCCGAGCGCCGCGGCCAGCCGGCTGCTATCCATCGTCACGTCGCCGGCCCGCGGCGGCAGCGGACCCGCTTCGAGGCGCATGCAGCCCATCAGATGATCGGGATCGTAGCCGCCGACGCGATTCACTACCTGGGCGATCTCGTACAAGCTCAGCCGGCGCGGGCCGCCGGCGTGGTAGAGCCCCGAAAGATTGCTCGCCAGGACGTTCGACAGGAGCGGATTGAGGCAATCGGTGTAGGTCGGCGTGCGAACCTCATCGTAGTACAGCGTGGCGGGCTTCTGCTTCTTGAAGCGCGACTGGATCCAGTCGATCGCCCCGGCATGGCCGTTGAAGCTGACGCCCATCGGCAGCGAGATGCGCAGAATCGCCGTCTCTGGCCGCTCGGCGAGCAGGATCTGCTCGGCTTGGGCCATCGTCTTGCCGTACACCGTCACCGGATCGGTCGGATCGGTCTCGACATGAGCGCTGCCCTTAGTGCCCGAATAGACGAGGTCGATCGACAGATGGACCAGCCGCACGTTCCGGCCGCGGATCACGTCGAGCATCGTGTGGATCGTCGTGATGTTGATCCGCTCGGCCATCGCAGGGTCGAGCTCGCACGACTTCAGCTTGCAGGTTCCCTCGCAGTTGAGAACGGCGGCGAACTGATGGCGATCGAAGAGGCGTTGAAGGGCGTCGCGGTCGTCCGTATCGCAGGCGACAATCCCCTCCCCCTTCAATGGCCAGTTGTCGGTCCGGCGGATGGCCACGACCTGTTCGCCATAGCGGCGGCGGAAGTAGTGGTAGGCGTTATAACCCGCCACACCCGCAATGCCGGTAATGAGCAACGGCAGCGGCGGCGGAGAAGTCGGCGGGCGATGCGACATGGGCAACGTACTGAAAACGGACTGCTATCTACTGATTACTGAAAACTGACAACTGATAACTGTTCCCATCCTACCGAACGGGTCCAGCCTTGAGTTTGCCCGTCACCGGAGCCGCAGCCCCTTGGGCAGGGCCTCGCCGAAGACGCGGTTTTGTTCCTCGACATCGAGCTGGCCTCCCCGCTCGACCAGTTGCCGGGCGTGGTCGCCGGCGCCGCTGGCCGTGAGCCAGTCGAGCGTTTGCCCGCGCAGCTCGTCGCCAATGTCGCGATAGCGGTCACCCGTCTTGCGAGCCAGCTGGACGACGGCAAACTGCATCGCGGCGTCCTTCGTCTCCAGCGCCAGCAGTTGCGAGAGCCACTTGCTGGTTTCGGCCACCGGGACGACCGTGTTCAGCGGACCGTAGGCTGGCTCGCGTTGCCCGAGGCGGCCGATGGTCCAGGCCATCGCCGGGCGCAGGGAATCGAGCTTGCGCTTGGGAAGCAGGTCGAGCAGCATCCGGCCGAGTTCCAGCTTCCGCTCGCCCGGGAGCAATTCGAGCGACCCGAGCAGCCGCAGCACTTCGGTCGCCTCGTGCGGGCTGAACTGTCCTTCGGTCGGCTTAGCGCCGGCGGAGGCGAATCGCTTATGAATGCTGCGAACCGTCGCGACGAGTGGCTCCGCCAGGGCCCGCTGCTGCCCCGAAGTGAGCCCGCCGGCGATGCGTCGCCAGAGGATGAGCGACTCGGTCCGGCTCGTGGCGGCAGGATGCGCCAGCTTGCCCTGCACCGTCTTCCAGGTTTCCGAAACTCGCCAATCGTCGACCGCCAGGCCATAGCCCGGCCGCAGTGAGTAACCGAGGAGGTTCAGCCAGCGGGCTTCGTGCACCGCGCTCTTGCGCCGGCCCGGCTCCAATTCGATGAGCGCCTCCCAGATCCGGCGGAGAAGCGACGTCGGCCATTCCCCCCGGTCCATGCCCAGCGCCGCAACGAGTCGCTTGACGAGTCCGTCCGGCGCGTCCTTGCCCGCGGGGCCGAAGGTGCCAGCGATGGTTTGCTGCGCCGCTTGCCAGGTCGCTTCATCGACGAAGCCTTCTGCCTCGGCGGCTGACTCGTGACCTTCGAGATCGGTCTGGGTGGCCGAGCGAACGTCGAACTGCAACCGCCAGCTGCGCTCGCCGCCGACTTCGCTGCACCACAGGTCGAGCGTGCCGATCTCGGTCAGCCGGGCGTGCAACTGAACCGGCACCACGCCTCGCTCGCTGCGACGACGGGTCTTGAGCGCCGTGCGAATCGGCGGCAACGGCGACATTTGTTCGCGATCGATCGGCGCCAGTTCGCCCGGCCGATCGGTCAGGCGAATGCTGCTCGTAAACAGCGGAAACTCGGCCGGCTCGGAGACGATGAGGTCGAACTGCTGCGGCAGGACAATGTCCTGCCCAGCCTCGGCGCTTCCCGGAACCAGACAGAGGGCGCTCGGCGGATCGGATTCGACTCCCAGGTAATAGGTCCGCGCGAGGCTGGCCGCGATCTTCACCCCTTCGCCGCGACGGCCCTTGCCGTAGTAGGCCGCTCCGCGCGAGACCGCCAGATCGAGACGGTCATTCTCCAGCACTAGCGGCTGCCACGGGGTTTCGCCCGGTTTCGAAAACCAGCGGGAAAGCGATTCCACCAGCCGCACGCGGAGAATCGGCGAATCGAACACACCGCCGTTGAAGAGCAACACGTCCGGCCGGGCCGGATCGTCCCCCGGCTGCAACTCGGCGTCCTCGATCGCCACGTTGCGATGGGCCGTGAGAAACGCGGCCAGGTAGCGCGTGATCGCCGCATCCGCAGCATAGGGCAAGCCGAACTCCTGAAAGCCGCTGCGCCGGGCCGCGGGACGTTCGTTCAAGTCGACGAGCGGCATGAACCCCTCGACGAGCGCCTGCCGGACTTCGTCGCGAGTCACTTCCCGCTGCAAGCTGCCGCCGATGAGTTTCGATCCGCTTCCTGGCGGCGAAACCGTGCGCCGGTCGGGCCCTTCGTCCGACAGCATCTCCTCCTTGAGCTGCCGGCTGAGTCGCAGCAGCACATCCCACTGCCTCGGCTGGAGCTTGCCGACGCCGAACTTGCCCTCCAGGTGCTGCGCGAGGGCGAGATCAAAATTGTCACCGCCCAGGATCAAGTGCTCGCCGACGGCGACGCGGTGGAACTGAACCTTCTCCGATGCCGTATCGCTCCGACGCACGCGAATGAGCGTAAAGTCACTCGTTCCGCCGCCGATATCGCAGACCAAAATCTTTTGCCCGGGCGAAACGAGCTGGTCCCAGTTCTCGCTGTGCTTGTAGATCCAGGCGTAGAACGCAGCCTGCGGCTCTTCGATGAGCGTGATCCGCGGCAGCCCCGCTTTCGCCGCCGCCTCGACCGTCAGCTCCCGCGCGACTTCATCGAACGAAGCCGGCAGCGTAAGCACGATGTCCTGCTCCTCGAGCGGCTGGGAGCGGAACTTGGCGTTCCAGGCGTCGCGAATGTGTCGCAGATAGCGGCTGCTCGCTTCGACCGGCGAAAGCCGCTCCACGTCGGACGCTCCGTGCCACGGCAACAGTTCCGCCGTCCTGTCGACGCCCGTATGACATAGCCACGACTTGGCCGACGAGATCAGTCGGCCCGGAGTGCTTGTGCCGTAGTCGCGGGCCATCACACCGACGACGTGGCTCGGATCCTCTTTGCTCCAAGGGAGTCGCAAAGCTCCGTCCGCCGCTTCGCCCGCAATCGGCTGGTAGTGAAAGCTCGGCAGCGTATCGACCGCTTCGATTTGCCGCGGCGCCGTGAGCTGCGGAATCGAGAGCACGCGCACCCGCCACGGCTGCTCGTGCGTGTCGACGTAGCAGACCGCCGAGTTGGTGGTTCCCAGGTCGATGCCCACGACAAACCGGCTCGGTGTTTCTTCAGGCAGCAATTCGGTCATGAGGCGTGCTTCACCGGCCATACTCGTGATCAGAAACCTTCAGCGCTACCGCAATGGCCACCGCCCAGGAGGCGAGCACCACAAAGACATCCATCGTCGATCCACCATACACGGTCGGCTGCCAGAGCAGCGAGACGAGTTGCAGACCGAGAGGCACGACCAATGTGGACAAGCACACGATCCTGCGCCGCTCGGTCGCCGCCGACCGGGCAAAGTACCAGATGGTCAGCGCGACCAGGGCGTTGCCCCCCAGGAGCAGCGGCTGCGACGTCTGCGTGACAATGCCAGCCAGCACGGCCCCAAGCGCGATCGTTCCACCCAAAATGCCGACCACATAGGCCGACCGCAAGTGGCGTGTTCCGGGTAGCAACTGATTGAACCGGCCGGAGAAGGCGATCAGCCCCTCGGCCGCCGCGCTGGCGATCACCGGATAGCAGCCGCAGAGCAAGAGCCAAAGCACCCCGCCGACGGCCAGCACGCGCTTGGTCGAGGATTCAACCGAAATCCATTCGAGCGACGCAAGCGGCAAGAGCCCCAGCGGCAGGACGAGGTAGAGCAGCTTGTACCACCAATCGCTGCTCACCAGCAACCAGCGGGCGAGCGGGTGTTGATGACGGACGACCTCGCCATAGACATCCCGCACGTCCGCATTGTCCGGGGCCAGACGAATGATCACCCGGACGTGCTCATACGCCTCAGCCCGACGCCCCTCAGCCAGCAACAGGCGAGCGAGATGTTCGTGGGCAAACAGCGATTCGGGTTCGAGCGAAAGTATCCGCCGCAGCGTGCTCTCGGCCGCGTCGTTTCGCGCTAGCGCGACAAGAGCCTCGGCCGCGTGTCGGAGGCAGGGAAGATGCTCCGGATCGATGCGGAGTCCCTGCTCCGCGTAGCGGAGCGCCTGTTCGTGTTTCTGGCCGAACCGAGCGACCTGGGCACGAGCGGCGTAGTTGTCGGGATCGTCCGGATCGCACTCGATGGCCGTGTTGGCGGCATCCGCGGCCAGTCGTTCCGCGTCGCCGCTGGCCATGCAATTGGTCAGCAGGCAATACGTCAACCAGAAATAGCCGGCGCTCCAGTCGGGGGCCAAGGCGATTGCTTCGCGAGCCGAGTCGGTCGCGGCGACGTAGTCTCCCTGGCGGAGATGCACCTCGGCCTGCAGGACATGCAGCAGAGCGCTATTGGGTGTTTCCGCGAAAGCCTCGGTGAGCGACTCCTGGGCGAGGCTCCATCGCTTCAACTCCATGGCTGCACGGACGCGTTCGACATGCTTGTCCATGGGAAAGGTCCCGCCGGCCAGCCTCGCAACGCCCCAATCCGCCGTGGCTCGGTCAGTCCGCATCTTTGCGCACGCTGAACTCGAGCTTCCATCGGCCGTCCGACTTCGTACTGACGCACCAGAGCTCAAACACGCCGAGCTCGGTGATGTGCGACTGGAACCGCACCGGGACGTAATCTTCGGCGATCGTTTCGTCGGCGGGAAGCGTCGCTTCGAGCGAATCGGTCTCAGCCAATTCCTCCTCGGTCCAATCGTCGACCACATCTCCCGGCTGATCCTGCTTGCGCACCGCAGAGCTGAAGAAGCGGAACGTCGCCGGCTCACCAACGACGACGCCGATTTCGCCCGACGGCACATCGGTCTGCGTCCCCTCCTCCATACCGAAGGGGACCACACAAAGAGCCCGCAGCGGTCGCGGAGCGCCGGGAATGGCCAACCCCGCGGTCTCGATGCCGACGTAGTACGACCGCGGCACGCCGCCGCGGATGCGCACGCCGCCGTGGCTCTTGGCCCAACCGTAGTAGGCTGCCCCGCGGGCGACGGCGTGGTCGAGATCGTGCTCCCCTTCGAGGACCTTCGGCGCCGCTGCGTCGGTCCAACTGCCGAGCACGTCCATCAACCGGTTGCGGAACAGGTCCGCCTTGAACACACCGCCGTTGAACAGCACATGCGTCGGCCGGATCGGCTGATCGTTCTCGCCGTTGGTCGAAAGGAAGGCCGCCAGGTGGCGCGTCACGGCCGCATCCGACTCAAACGGCAACCCGATTTCCTGAAAACCCGACAAGCGCCGTCGCGCCGGCTTCTCGCTCGAGCTGCAGGCAGGAAAAAAGCCCTCGAGCAGCAGTTCGGCGGCGGCTTTGCGCTCGATGTCGACGGTCACGGTGCCGCCAATCAGTTTGCTGCCGCGACCGAGCACACTGACGGGGTGTTTCTTGGGGCCATCGGTCGGCAGGAGCGTCTCCTTGGCGGTGCGGCAGGAGTGCCAGAGCGAAACCGACTGCCAGGGATCGAGCTTTACCCCCTTCTCGCCGAACTTGCCCGCCACAAAGTGGGCCAGGGCCAGATCCATGTTGTCGCCGCCGACGAGCAAGTGGTCGCCGACCGCGATCCGCCGCAGCATCAGCTCGCCGCTCTCCTCAGCGACGCCCACGAGCGTTAGATCGGTCGTTCCGCCGCCGACGTCGCAGACCAGGAGCGTATCGCCGACCTTCATCGCTTTCCGCCAGCGGTCGCCCATCGCCGTCAGCCAGGCGTACACCGCTGCCTGCGGCTCTTCGAGCAGGACCAGGTTGGCAGGCAGACCTGCCGACAAGGCCGCTTCGCGGGTCAGCTCGCGCGCCGCCGCGTCAAACGAAGCGGGCACGGTCAGCACCACCTGCTGCTGGGCAATCGGGGCCGAGGGATTCGCGTGTTCCCAGGCGGCGATCAGATGCTCCAGGTAGCGGCGAGAAGCGGTGACCGGCGACACCTTGGGCACGTCATTGGGCGCCTGCCAAGGCAGAATCGGCTGGTGCCGGTCGACCTTGCTATGCGCCAGCCACGACTTGGCGGCGGTCACCGACCGCTGCGGGGCTTCGGCCGACTGCCGGCGGGCCAGTTCGCCCACCACGAAGCTGTTGCCGGTTTTCCAGGGCAAATCGAACGAGCTGCCTCCCGCCTCATGCTCCGGCGGCAGGTAGATGAACGACGGCAGCGACGTCCGTTCCTCAATCACGCCCGGAGCCACGAGTTGCGGAATCGGCAGCAGCTTCACCTCCGGCTGCTCGCCCCCCAATTCCGCATAGGCGAGCACGCTGTTCGTGGTGCCCAGATCGATCCCGATAATGTATTGCGCTGCCATTACTTAGACTTCCACTTCCGCCGGGGCCACGACCTTGGCCGCCTCGTTGCTCCCCGTCCATGCCGGCAGGTTGGTCGCCGAAGCGATCCATCCCGCGTGCACCAGCCGACCGCGGAACGGCGGCGAGCCATTCACGTTGCCGACTACCTTGAACCTCGCCGGATCGTAGCCGGTCGGCACCTCGACCGACTCCCCTTCCCCTTGGGCAAGGACCGGCTTGAGTTCGAAGAACCGGTCCAGCACGGCGGCACAATCGCGGAGCACGTTCCGGGCAGCCGCGCCAATTTGTTCATCCGAATAACTGTCCAGCGGCTCTTTCACCAGATCGACGAACCGCGCCTCACGCTGCAAGGCGGCCAGCAAGGTAACCGCCTCGCTCCGCTTGGGGGCAACCGTCTTCGGCGGAGCCGGGGCGGGAGCTGGTTGCGGATTCGCCTCAACGTTGCTTTCGGGCAACGGCCGATGCTCGAGCGCCGCCCGAATCTGCTGCGACGCGGTGCTGCTGAATAGGGCTAACCAGAATGCCCGGCAAGCGAGCCAAAAACGTCCCATCTGCTTATCTCTTTGTGTGTTGCGTCAATAGTAAGCCGTCGGAACAGACGGCAGGACCAGTGCGTTTGGAACCGGCGGGCCGCCGCAGGCGTCCAAGCTGGCGTGGTTCGGACTGGCGATTGCGATCGTTCGCTCACCCCGGCTAGTACAACCCCCGGGGACGCTGATTGTCAATCGGCCGTAAGTTCCGGCGGCAGGCTGTCCTGCGACTTTCCGATACATCCCGCACGACGAACCCGGTTTCCCCCGCAGCAACCGACAATTTTCGCCAAATGAGTGACTTCGCTGTCATAGCTGAATATCGTGGAATTCAACTGCTCCCATTGGCAGACCTTGCTGGGCAACGTCCGGAACCGTTGCCCAACCGTCGCGCCCAGCTCGAGCGTGCTGGAACACACGCCGAGCGTCCCCTGTTGGTCGCATTAGAGGCCCTCCTCACGGCCCCGCGCGGGCCGCTCTAAACGACGATCGCCCCAGGCATTTCGGCCGTTTGGCTACGAGAACAGAGAAGCTAAAGCACCCGAGACCTTTTCGACCCACTATGAAGAACCACCGTCGCTCGCTCGCTCAACACGCCGCCTCTCTGAGCCGCTTCTGGACCCACCGTCGTCGCGAAATTGAGCGCCGGGGTCGCCGACAGGCGTTTCTGGTCGAAACGCTCGAATCGCGGCACCTGATGGCGGGCGACCTGGGCAACACCGCGCCCGACCTGGCCGACCTCTACTCGTCGAATCTGTACGGCCAGAACGCCATCACCAACGTTCAGCAGTCGCAAGCCGCCGCCGCGACCCAGCAGGCCGAAGGCGAGTCGGCCGAAGGGGAAGCCCAGCCGGATCTCGTCGCCTTCGCCAAGGCGCTCGCCGCTTCGGGGGCCAAGTTCTATGGCGCCGCCTGGTGCCCCCACTGCACCGCGCAGAAGGAGCTGTTCGAGGATGGCGGCAAGTACCTGCCGTTTGTCGAAGTCACGAACAACAATCGCCAGCCGCTGCCGATCGCGACCGAGAAGAACATCACGACCTATCCGACGTGGATCTTCAACGAAGGGACGGCCAGCGAAGTCCGCCTGACCGGCACGCAAACGCTGGAAGCGCTGGCCGAGGCGGCCGGCGTTCCGATTCCGACAGGCAGCGCGCCCACGATGGCCACGATCGGCAACCAGAACGTCCTGGGGGGCGCTCCGACGTGGGTGCCGCTGGATGGTTACGATCCCAACGGCAACACGATCACCTACAGCGTCACGTCGAGCGATCCGGCCCTGCTCACCGCGAGCATCCCGAACGGCAACCGCACGATCACCATCGATGTGGCTGGGTTCGGCAAGATGACGTTCGAGTTGTTCGACCACCTGGTGCCGAACGTCACCAACCGATTTGTCGAGCTAATCGAAGCGGGCGAGTACAACAAGACCGACTCGCGGCAGGTCACGTTCCACCGCGTGATCAACAACTTCATGATCCAGGGTGGCCAGTTCTCGCCGGCGCCCGACACGTTTGACGATCAGTTCCACGTCGATGCCCAGCACACCGGCAAAGGCCTGCTCTCGCTGGCCAAGACGGCCGCCGACGATAGCGGCACTTCGCAGTTTTTCATCACCGACACCGACACTCGCCACCTCGACTTCAATCATCCGGTCTTTGGCCGCCTGATCGAAGGTGAAGCGGTTCGCGATGCGATCAACGCCACGGCCGTCAATTCCAACGACGGCCCGCTCACCCCGGTGGTGATCAACTCGATCACGGTGAATCAGAACGACACCGAGAACGGCCTGCTGATGCTCAAGGCGGCTCACGGAGCCAGCGGCACCGCGACGGTCACCGTGACGGCCACCGACTCGGAAGGGCTGACCTACACCGAAGAATTCACCGTCACGGTTTCGGCCGATCCCAAGAACACGCCGGCCTATCTCGACCACATCCCGCCGGTGCGGACCAACGTCGGGCAGCAGGTGCAATTTCAGCTGAGCGGCATCGACGTCGAAGGCGATACGCTCGTCTACAGCGCGATCAATCCGACGCTGGGAACCGCCAACGAAATCAACTACACCCTGCAGGTGAACTCGTCGACCGGCGTCGTCACGATCACACCGCCGGCTGGCTTTGTCGGAAAACTGCCGGTGATGGTGGCCGTGAGCGATCCGGCCGGGACGACCGTTTCGGGCGGCACGGTCATTGCCGACGGCGTCGATCGCCAGCTGGTGATGGTCGAAGTGGGCTCGCAGGCCCCGACGCTCGTCAATCTGAAGGACGCTTCGGACACGGGGTCCAGCAACCAGGACAACATCACCAACGCCGCGACGATGGACTTCGAAGTCACCGGCGTGACGGCGGGCGCCGTGGTGAAGCTCTATCGCGGCAACACGGTCATCGGCCAGGCTACGGTTCCGGCCGGTCAAACGTCGGTGACGATCCAGACGACCGGCGTGTCGTCAGCGGGGGAAGGCCAGCACTCGATCACCGCGACGCAAACGGTCAACGACGTCGAGAGCATCAAGTCGGTCGCCCTGAACGTGACCTACGACGCAACCGCGCCGGCCGCGATCACCTCTACGCCTGTAACCGCCGCAACAGCGGGCCAGGCGTACACCTATGACGTCGGCCATCCGGAAGAAAACTCCGCAGGCTTCCGCTACCAGATCGAGGCGGGCGCTCCCGACGGCATCACGATCAATCCCGCGACCGGCGTTGTCAGCTGGACGCCGACGGCGGCCCAGGTCGGCGGCAAGTCGTACACGATTCGCGCCGTCGATGCGGCGGGCAACTTCTCCACCCAGACGGTGAACATCAACGTCGGCCAGCCGGTGGCTTCCAAGGTGGAAGTCATCGTGAAGATCACCGACGCCGAGGGCAATGAGCTCACGTCGCTGAGCAGCAACCAGGAGTTCTTCCTGCGGGTCTACGTCCGCGACATGCGACCGGCCAAGCAGGGCGTGGCGGCCGGCTATCTGGATGTCACCTGGGACGCGTCCAAGGCGACGGTCATCGGCGACATCGTGTATGGCAACACCTACCCGCTCCAGCGCAAGGGAACGGTGTCGGCCGGCCAGATCGACGAAGGGGGCGGTTTCTCGGGCCAGCTCACCCCGAGCAATCCGGCTCAAGCGACGGAGTTGTTCTCGGTGCCGATGCGGGCCACGGCGTCCGGCGGTCTGACGTTCAGCACCAACCCGGCCGACCAATTGCCGGCCAATCACACGCTGCTGCACGGGCTGAACACCGCGGTCGAGACCACGGAGATTCTCTACGGAACGGCGAGCGCTACGGTCGACCTGTCGTTTGGCGCCGTGAGCGACACCTTCACGGTGAGTGAGGACACCGAAGAGAACGAAATCGATCCGCTGGCCAACGATCCAGCCGGACAGAACACGCTGACGATCAAGTCGGTCGGCACGCTCAGCGGCCAGGGCACCGCGACCATCTCGGACGACGGGAAGAAGATCCTCTACACGCCCGCCGAAAACTTCGTCGGCACCGAGACGTTCACCTACACGATCGAGAACCAGGACGGCATCGAAGACACGGCCACGATCACCATCACCGTGTTGCCGGTGAACGATCCGCCGGTCGGCGTGAACGATACGTTCACCGTGAGCGAAGATTCGCCCAACAACGTGCTCGACGTGCTCGCCAACGACACGCTCGGTGTCGACACGGGTGAAACGCTCCGCATCACCGCCGTCAGCGCCGGCTCGGCTGGCGGCACGATCACGATCGGCCCAGGCAACGCCAACATCCGCTACACGCCGGCGAACAACTTCATCGGCACCGAGACGTTCACCTACACGCTCAGCGATGGCAATGGCGGCACCGCGACCGCAACGGTGACCGTCACCGTCACCGACGCGAACGACAACCCGGTCGCCGTCAACGACAGCTTCACGGTCACGGAAGACAGCTCGAATAATGAGCTGAGCCCGCTGGGCAACGACAACACCGGGCCGGACACCGGCGAGACCCTGACGATCACCGCTGTCGGCCCCACGAGCAAGGGTGGCACTGTCACGATCTCGCAGGACAAGACCAAGCTGATCTACACCCCGGCCGCCAACGCCCAGGGGACTGAGACGTTCACCTACACGATCAGCGACGGCAACGGCGGCACGGCGACCGCAACGATTACGGTCACGATCACCAACACGAACGATCCGCCCACCGGCGTCGACGATGTCGTTCAAGCCTTCAAGAACACGAAGGCGGTGTTCGATGTGCTCGCCAACGACAAGTCCGACCCGGACCCGGCCGAAACGCTGACGATCAGCGCCGTCGGCACGCCCGACAAGGGGGGCACGGTCGCCATCGTCAACGGCAAGATCGAATACACCCCGGCCAACAACTTCACGGGCGTCGAGACTTTCACCTATACGGTGCGAGACGCCGGCGGCCTGACCGATACGGTTACCGTGACGGTGAACGTCGCCGAGTTCATCCCGAGCCACATCTCGGGCTACGTCTATGTCGACGCCAACGGCAACGGTGTGCGAGACCCGGGCGAGGCTCCGCTGGCGGGCGTCACGGTCACGCTGACCGGCACGCCGACCGGCGGCACGGCGGTTACGAAAACGGCCGTCACCGATGCGACGGGCAAGTACTCGTTCCGCGATCTGGCTCCGGCGGTTTACACGGTCAAGCAGACAACGCCGGCCTTCATGGTGGACGGCGCCGAGTCGATCGGCTCCATTCCTGCGACGGTTTCGGCCAACGATCAGTTCACGATCAACCTGCCGCAAGACACCGACGCGAGGAACTTCAACTTCGGCGAACGGGGCCGAACCGCCGCCACGGTTTCGATTCGCGACTTGTTCGCTTCCCGCAGCCACAACTTCCTGATGATCGCCGTCGACACCTCGACCGGCAGCCAGTGGACGCTGACCAAGGGCAGCTGGCAGGGCTTCACCAACGCCAAGGCCACGATCACCACGTCCAACAACGTCACGTCGCTGAAGATCGACGTGACCAATCCGCAAGGCCAGCAGCAGAGCTCGACCGTTCTGCTGCCCGATGGACGGATCGACCAGCTTGGTTCGAGCGGCAACCTTCGGTTGTACCGGGTGATCGCCAATCCGGCCGCGTTCGGCTTCACCGGCGGCTCGAATGGCGCGGTCACCAGCACTTCGCTAGTGTCGAATGAAGCTCAGGCTGCGGACGCCGCCTTTGCCGAAGGCGAAGCGGGGGATTGGAGTTCGTCGACCGAGTCGTACCACGCGGAAGACGATGGCGACCACACCGGCGCCGTCGATCAGCTGCTCGGCTCGCAAAGCAATTGGTAAGAGCGGCTTGCCGCCACGACTTACAAAGAGCTACAGGCCGTCCGAAAGGGCGGCCTTTTTTGTTGGCTGGTCGATTCTCAGCGGACGCGGAGGAGAGATTTCTCCGGAAAAATGTCCCGATTCTTGTCACCGAGTGACCAAACGTGTCACTCGCCCCGCTGAAGATCCCATTGAGTAGGCGTCCAATCGTAGGATTGCCTCTCCGGGCGGGGAAAATGCCCCTTTGATTGCCAGGTCGTAAAGGGCTATCGTGACAAGGAACTCTTCACGCCAAGCGCCGTCGCCTGCCGGGCGATCGGCAGGCGCAGCACGGACCCGCCAGAAGTCGGCGAGTTCCGATCCGGCAAAGCAAACGTCGCGAGAACGTGCCACGGCCAGTCGGCCCTCCGCACGGCGACGCAGGGAGGGCGCCTCGCGCGAGCCAATGGCCATCAAGCGTCATTTCCTGGGATGGGAAAAACCCGCACTCCCAGCCGCTGCTGATTATCTGCTCGAACGCTACCGCCTCGGCCAGGCGTGGGATTTGTCGCGCGTGATCATCGTGGTGCCCGGCCAGCGTGCGGGGCGGCGCCTGTTGGAAATCCTCGTCGAGCGAGCCAGCCAGCAGTCGCTGGCGCTCGTCCCTCCCACGATCACGACCGAAGGGCACCTGCCCGAACGCCTCTATCGCCCGAAGCGAGAACTGGCGAGCGAACTCGTCCAGCAGCTCACCTGGATGAAAGTCCTCCGCCAGATGCCACATGAGAAACGGCGGCATCTGCTCCCCTACCCTCCCGGCGAAGCCGACACCACTTCGTGGCTCCAGCTCAGCGAAATGATGCAGCGTCTGCACCAGGAGCTGGCGGCGGACGGCCTGGACTTCGAAAACGTCCTCAGCAGCGGCGGCAAGCTGGAGGGCTTCAACGAGAAGCCTCGCTGGAAAACGCTGAGCACGCTGCAAAAGGCCTACCTCGAGCAACTCGACGATCTGAATCTCTGGGATCTGCAAACCGCCCGGCTGGTCGCGATCGACAATGAGGAGTTCCAAACCGATAACGACATCATCCTGGTCGGCACGGTCGACCTGAATGTCGCGATGCGCAAGATCCTCGACCAGGTCGCACGCCACACGACGGCGCTGATCCATGCTCCCGCCGAACTGGCCGCGGCCTTCGATCCGCATGGCTGCCTGATCCAGCAATATTGGTGCGAGGCGCCGATCGACTTGGCGGATGAGCAGATTCGCCGCGTCGACGGCCCAGCCGATCAGGCCGAGGCGGTCACCACTTGGATGGCCTCTCTCGGCGGCAAGTATCGCACCGACGAAGTGGTCGTCGGCGTGCCTGATGCCGGCCTCGTTCCGCAGTTGCAAAGGCAGCTGGCCCAGTGCGGCGTCGAATCGCGCTGGATCGAAGGACAGCGAGTCGCGGAAACCGGCCCGTACCGTCTCATTCAGGCGATCGGCCGTTACGCCGAACAACGCCGCTTCGACGATCTCGCCGCGCTGGTCCGCCACGTCGATATCCAGCAATGGCTCCAGCCCCTCCTGGAAGCCAATGTCCCGGAGGCGGTCGATCCGCTCACGGCGCTCGACGAATACTACTGCGAGCATCTGCCGACTCGGCTCGACGTCGCTCGCCTGCAGCGCGAAGTGCAGGAAACTCGCGAGCAGGCCGAACGGCATCCCGACAGCTACAACGTCCGGAGCCGCGATGTCGCCGCCACCGCGCTCGCCACGGTTCTGCTCATCGACGAGCTCGTGCAGGAGCTTCCCGAACGGCCCCAGCCGCTGAGCGTCTGGGCCGATTCGCTGCGAAAGGTGATCGTTTCTGTCTACGGATCCCGGCAAATCGATCGCAATCGCCCGGTCGATCGCTATCTCTACGAGTCGTGCCAGAAGATCAATGACCGACTCGGCGCCTTGTCGGAGCTGCCTAAGGCGGTGGAACCGGTTCTGCCGCTCAGCACGGCAATGGAGTTGGTCCTGCGGCCCCTGTCGCGCGACTTCGTTCCCCCCGCCGCCCAGACCGACGCGGTCGAATTGCTCGGCTGGCTGGAACTGGTGCTCGACGATGCGCCAGCCTTGGCGATCACGACCTTCAACGAAGGCTTCGTCCCTCGCTCATCCAGCGCCGACGCGTTTCTGCCCAATCGCCTGCGACAAAAGCTCGGCCTGCTCGACAACGACCGGCGCTATGCCCGCGACGCCTATGCTTTGGCGGCGATTCGCCACTCGCGGCGGGACCTCGCACTCATCGTTGCCCACCGGGACGCCCAGAACAATCCGCTCCCTCCCAGCCGACTGTTGTTTGCGACCGATCCCGAAACCGTCGCCCGGCGGGGTTTGAAACTGTTTGCCCCGCTCGAATCGTCGGGCGTCCGCCGCTCGCTCTGGCCCGAGGCGAAGAACCCGCCCCGAATCTCGAAGTTCGTCATTCCCCAGCCGAAACCGTGCGAACGGCCGATCGATCGCCTGAGCGTCACGCACTTCAAGGCGTACCTGGCGTGTCCGTATCGCTTCTACCTGCGCTATGTCCTGCGACTGGAGTCGATTGCCGACTCGGCCGTGGAACTCGACGCCGCCATGTTCGGCGATCTCGTCCACTACGCCCTGCAAGAGTTCGGCCGGGCCGAAGAAAAGGTTCGTCGAAGCAAGAACGTGGACGTGCTGATCGGCTACTTGAACGACCGACTCGACAAGCTGGCCGCCGCCCGCTTCGGCGAGCATCTCGGCCGGCCGGCGATTCGTGTTCAGATCGAACAGGCCCGCAGCCGCCTCAAGGCCTTCGCCCGCTGGCAGGCTGCCCGCACCGCCTCGGGTTGGACGATCGCCTACAGCGAGGACTTCAATCGCAAGCTGTCGGCCGCCTTCGACGTCGACGGCCAGCCGCTCACCTTGCAGGGGCGCATCGACCGCATCGACGTCAATCTTAAGACGGGCGAGTACCTCATCCTCGACTACAAGACGAGCGACTCGGCCAACTCACCCGAAAAAGCCCACCGCAATCGCGACGGTGAGTGGCTCGACCTGCAATTACCGCTCTATCGCCACCTGCTGCTCGACGTGCAACTCGATGACGGCCCGTCGCTCGATTGGAACGATCCGCAGGAGCGAGATCGTCGCGTGCAACTCGGCTATGTGAATCTGCCGAAGGATGTTTCCTCCGTCGGGCTGGAACTCGCCCCCTGGGACTCGCGTCTGCTTGCCGAAGCCGACGAAACGGCCCGCAGCGTCGTCCGTCGCATTCGCAACGAAGAGTTCTGGCCGCCGTGCGAAGATCCGCCCGCCTTCAGCGAGGATCTCGCGGCCATTTGCCAGGATCGGCTGCTCAGCCGCTGGAAGCCCGATTGCGAAGGAGACCAGCCATGACGTGCGTCTTCCCTCACACGGTCATCCGGGCCTCGGCTGGCACCGGCAAGACCTATCAGCTGACCAACCGCTTCATCGGCTTGCTCTACACGGGCGTGGCTCCGCAGCAGATTCTCGCTACCACCTTCACGCGCAAGGCGGCCGGCGAAATCTTTGACCGTGTTCTGCTCCGCCTGGCTCAAGCCGCTACCGACGACAAATCGCGTGCCGATCTCAGCCGCGCGATCGGCGCCGCCAAACCGCTCGAGCCCGACGAATGCCTGCAGTTGCTCGTACGCACGGTGCGCAGCATGAACACGCTTCGCGTCGGCACGCTCGATAGCTTCTTCTCGCGCGTTGCCAGCAGTTTTGCTCTCGAAATGGGCCTGCCTCCCGGCTGGGACATCTGCGACGAGCGAATCGACGCCCAAATTCGCGAAGAAGCCATCGAGGCGGTGCTCGCCCGCGAAAAAACCGCCGACTTGCTCGCGCTGATGAACCTGCTCACCAAGGGAGAAGCCAAGCGGAGCATCAGTGAACTGGTGGCCTCGACGGTCACGCAGCTCTACAACCTTTACCGCGAAACCCATCCCGACGCCTGGCAGCAGGTCCCGTGGACAAAGGGCCTGCCGCAGGGAGAGCTCGAAGCAACGATCGACGAGCTGCTCCGGATCGAGCTGCCCAGCCAAATGGGCAATGCTCGCAACAAGGACTGCGAAGCGGTGCTCGCGGGGGACTGGGAAGCGTTCATCAAAACGGGGCTCGGCCCCAAGGTGCTGAGCGGCGAAAACGTTTATCAGCGCAAGCCGATTCCCGACGAAGTCGTGGCGCTCTATGACAAGCTGCTCAAGCAGGCTGCGTCGCACCTGGTCTCGCAGATTGCCCTGCAAACGCAGGGAACTTTTGATCTGCTCACGAAGTTCTCGGAGGAATACGAGCGGCTGAAACACGCCCGCCGGGCGATGCGGTTCGACGACATCACGCATCGCCTCTCTCAGGCGATGGGCCACGCGAGCGAACAACTCGCCTATCGACTCGACTCCGGCATCTCGCACGTCCTGCTCGACGAATTTCAAGACACCTCGCTGCTCCAGTGGCAAGTCATCCGGCCGCTGGCCCAGCGAGTTACCTGCGGCGACGGATCGTTCTTCTGCGTGGGAGACGCCAAGCAAGCCATTTACGGCTGGCGTGGCGGCCTGGCCGAATTGTTCGATGCCCTCGGCGCCGAGCTCAAGGGACTCGCCCACGACGCCCTGACGCAGAGCTTCCGCTCTTCGCCGCCGGTAATCGAAGCGGTCAATCGCGTCTTCCAGCGAATGACCGATCACGACAACCTCGACCGCATGGAACCGGCTGTGCGGGAGTGGCAGAATCGATTCCCCGAACACACCACGGCTCGCGGCGAGTTGCCCGGCTACGTTTCCCTGCAGGCTGCTCCTCTTGCCGAGGCGGACGAGGAGCCCAAGGACGTGCTCTATCGCTTCGCCGCCGAGCGCATTGCCGAAATCGTGAAAAAGGCGCCGGGCCGAAGCGTCGGCGTGCTCGTGCGCACGAACGAGGCCGTCGCCCGGCTGATTTATCTGCTTCGCGACCTCGGTGTGCCAGCCAGCGAAGAGGGGGGCAATCCGCTAACCGACTCGGCGCCGATCGAGGTCATTATCTCGCTCCTGCGCATCGCCGATCACCCTGGCGACACGATCGCCCGATTCCACCTCGCTCATTCGCCCCTCGCGCGGCAGCTTGAGTGCGAGGAGTCGTGGAAAAATGACGCTTCCGCCGCGGAGCTTTCGCGCCGCATCCGCCGCCGTCTGCTCGACGAAGGCTACGGCCCAGCCATCTACGATTGGTCGCGGGCCATGGCGCCGTACTGCAGCACGCGCGACTTGAATCGCCTGCAGCAACTCGTCGAACTCGCCTACCAGTACCAGGCCGAAAGCTCGCTCCGCTGCGACCACTTCATCGAACTGATCGAAGCCCAGCGGATGGCTGACCCGACGCGCGACGACGTGCGGGTGATGACGATCCACCAATCGAAGGGCTTGCAGTTCGACGTCGTCTTTCTGCCCGAACTGGAGCAGCGGTTACTCGGGCAAAACGAGTGGTTTGTCGCCGGTCGCCCGGGACCCACCCAGCCGATCGATGTCGTCTGCCGCTACGCGAACCAGCAATCGCGGCAGATGCTTCCCAAGCGCATCCAGCAGTTGTTCGACGACACCACGCGGCAAGACGTCGACGAGTCGCTCTGCGTGCTCTACGTTGCCCTGACGCGAGCGATCCACGCCCTGCACATGATCGTGCTGCCGCAGGAGAAGGCGGGGAAGCTACCCAAGACGTTCGCCGGGCTGTTGCGGGCCGCTCTCTGCGACGGCAAGGCTCTCGAACCGCTCGAAATCGGCTATCACTGCGGCGATCATCGCTGGTACGAAAAACTGCCCACGGCTGCGAGCACTGTGACCGAGGAAAAAGGTCCCGCAAAGGAACTGCCGACGCCAGCGCCGCTGCAAATTCAGTTCGCCGGCGCCACGGGACGTCGCCGCGGACTGGAGCGGGCCAGCCCGTCGCATTTCGAGGGTGGTCAGCGGTTGCCCTTGGGCGACGTCTTCCGCCCCCAAGCCAGCCACGCCCGCCATCAGGGAACCCTCATCCACGCCTGGATGCAGCTCGTTCACTGGATCGACGACCGCCTGCCGGGCGACGCCGCGCTCGCCGAAGCCGCTCGCAAGCTGGCGGGCGAAATCGGCGACGTCTCGGCCGAGCTGAAAAGTCTTTCGAGCGCCTGGCGCACTTCGCTGGAACAACCAGCCGTGCGTGCCGCGCTGAGCCGCGACTATTACCGCACGCCGACCGGCTTTGCCGACAAGCGGGTGGCGAAGCTCTGCCAGGGGAAAACGATCGACTTCGATGTCCACAACGAACGGTCGTTCGCGGTGCGCGACGGCGATCAGTTGCTCGTCGGCACCATCGATCGGTTGGTGCTCCTGCGAGTCGGCGGCGAGCTGGTCGGGGCGGACATCATCGATTTCAAGACCGATCAATTGTCGCGCGACAATCCGCGGATGATCGACGAGCGGGTCGAGTTCTATCGGCCGCAATTGGGCGCTTATCGCCGGGCGGTGGCGCAGCTCTACTCACTCGATCCGACCAGAATCGCCACTCGGCTGGTGTTCCTGGCGCCGGGCGAAGTGCGGACGCTCGAATAACAAGCAACCGGAGGCAGCATGCGTTTCATTCACACCGCCGACTGGCAGATCGGCATGAAGGCGGCCCACGTGGGCTCCGTCGGCCAGCAGGTGCGCGAGCAGCGGCTCAAGACGGCCCGCCGGGTAGTCGAGGTGGCCCGCGAGCAGTCAGCCGACTTCCTGCTGGTGGCGGGCGACACGTTTGAGAACAACGCCGTCGACCGCGTGCTCGTCCAGCGAGTGGCCGATATCCTGGCGGACTTTCCGGGCCCGATCTACTTGCTCTCGGGCAATCACGATCCGCTTTCGCCAGGAAGCGTGTGGGAACATCCTGCCTGGGGCTCGCACAGCAACCTGCATATCCTCCGCACCGCCGCTCCGCTAGAGATTCCCGGCGGCGTGCTCTATCCCTGTCCGATCCACGAGAAGTACTCGCAGCGAGATCCCACGCGGTGGATCGACGCCACCAGCGAGGAGCGCATCGCAATTGGCATGGGGCACGGAACCGTGCAAGGACTGCAAACCGAGGAACTCGATTATCCAATCGCTCGCGATGCGGCCGAGCGGGCAAGACTCGACTACCTGGCGATCGGGCATTGGCATTCGTACGCTTCGTTCCCAGCCAGTGACGGCGTGGCGCGGCTCGTCTATAGCGGAACGCACGAGACGACCAAGTTCGGCGAGCGCGATAGCGGCAACGTGCTGCTCGTGGAGATCGAACGCCGTGGAGCACCTCCCAAGATCACCCCCATCCGCACGGGCGGGTTGAATTGGCGGGTGCTGGAAGCCGACCTGGCCGAAGCGGGAGACCTGGAACGCTTGCGGCAACATGTCGAAGCCCTCGACACTCCCGACAACATGCGGCAGATGCTCCTCGACATCCGCTTGCGCGGCATCATCCATCCGCAGGCCCAGCCGGAGCTGCAGCGGCTGCGTGAATTGCTCGAAGCGCGGTTTTTCTACGGCCGGATCGACGATGCGTCGCTGCTGCCCCCTCCGGCCGAAGACTGGCTCGAAGACTTGCCAGTCGGCCTGCTGCGAGACGTCGCGGAGGAGCTACGCAAGCTGTCGGCGGGCGGCGGCAATGGCTCTACCGCATCGCCTCAAGTGGCCCGACGGGCGTTACTGGAACTTCATCGCGTACTCGGCGAGGCCCAATCATGATTGTTCGCAGCATCCGAGTCGAAGGCTGGCGGTGCTTTGCCGATGCGGTCGAAGTCGGCCCATTTGGCGATGGGCTGAACGTCGTGCACGGCCCGAACGGGATCGGCAAATCGACGCTGTTTCTCGCGCTCGTGCGTGGCGTGTTCGACGGTCACAAGGTGGCCGGCGAGGCGATGAAATCGCTCCGTCCGTGGGGCCGCGATCTCGGCCCCGCCGTGAGCATCGAGCTGTGCTGCGGCGATACGTCGTACCGTCTACGCAAGCAGTTCCTCACGTCACCAAAGTCGGAACTCTATCGCCTGGAGCAAGGCAAGTACGTTCGCCTCGCCGAAGGGGTGGCAGCCGACGAACGCGCCCGCGAGCTTATGTCGGGAGAGTCGCCCGGCCGAGGCGCGTCGGACCGGCGCCACTGGGGCCTGGCACAGGTGCTGTGGGCTCCCCAAGGTGAGCTGACGCTGGGGCAACTCTCTTCGGCGGCCCGTCAGACGATCCAGCAGTCGCTCGGGGCTCAGGTCGCAGGAGAAGAAACCACCGCGGCGGAGCAAAAGATCGCCGAGCACTTCGCTCGCTACTTCACGCCCACCGGCAAGTTGCGTACTGGAGCCGACGCTCCTCCGTTGTCTGGCTATAGCGAGCAACTCAGCCAGGCGAAGGAGCGCCACGATCGCTTGAAAGCCAAATTGGCGGCTTTCGATGACGCGGTGCACAGCATCGAGAGTTTTCGATTGCTCACCGAGCAAGCCCGCCGCAAGCTCGTGGAACTCGAAGCCCAGCAGCAGAAAGCTCAAGCGCGGGCCGATGAGTACCAAGCCATCCTGACCGATCGCGAGCGGCAAACGCACGAAGCCAATGCCACGAAGGCCCGCTTCGACGAGCTGAACAGCAGGGTGGAAGCGATTCGTGCGGCGACCGAAGACGCTCGCAAGAGCGAAGCAGCCATCGCGACGCTCCAGGAGCAGGCCGCCGCGGTGACGCGCGAAGTGCAACTGCGCAAGGAAGACGCCGATCGGGCGCAGGCCGCCGCGGAGAAAGTCCGCCTGGAGCGCGACGCGGTCCGCCAGGCCGCCCGTCAATCGACTGACGCCGCTCGCTTCGCCGAAATCAGCCGGCAGCTCAAGTCGCTCGATGAGCGTTTGGAGCAACTCAAGGAGGCTCAGGCGGAACTCGACGCGCTCGCCCAGCGCCGCGCGGCGGTGATTGCCCCCGACGCCAAAGCGCTCGCCATGCTGCAACGGGCCCTCAAGGAGCGGGACGACGCGCGCGTGAAGCTCGACGCTTCGCTGATTACCGTCACCTGGCAGAGCGAAGGAAATTGGCCGCTCGAAACGCTCCGCGCGGATACGCCTCTCAATGAACCGCTTGCCGAGGGCGAAGCCTTGCAGCTTCGCGGCTCGCCGGAGGTCGCTTTTCGGATTCCGGGAGTCGGGACTTTTCGAGCAAGTGGACCGGCTGGCTCGGTCGAATCGCTGCGCAAGGCGTGGGACCAGGCTTCCGCGAAGGCGGAACAACTGCTGGCGGCTCACGGCGGCCAGCCCTTGGAGCAATTGCAGCAGAATAGCCTCCTGGCAGCCGAATTGGATCAGCAAATCGAGCAGGTGCGGACGCGGATCGACGCGGTGCTGAATCGTCGACCGATCGACGATCTTCGGATCGAACACGCCCAGCTTACGTCGCAGCGAGGAGAGCTGCTCGCCACCTATCCCGACTGGGAGCACAGCCCGCCCAATCCAGCGGCCCTCCGGGCGGAGGCGGATCGCATCGAGCGGGATTTCACCGATCGGATCGACGCCGCCGAGAACGCGGGGAAGCAGGCCATCGCCGCCGTGTCGGCTGCCGCGGAGCAAGTGGCGCGGCACGAGGAGAACCTCAAAAACGCCCAGCAGCAACTGCAAGCGGCGCAGCAACGCCTCGCCGTCGCTCGCGACGACGGACGCACCGACGAGCAGCGGCGGGAGTTGCTCGACGATTTTGCCTTACAATGGCGCGCGGCGCACGCCCAGCTCACCCGGCTCGACGAGAAGCTCAAACAGTTCGGCAGCGACCCGCGCGACGAGGTGAAAGTCCTGCAGCGTCAGCTCGACGCGACGCGCAACGAATCGGCGACGACGATGGACAAGCTGCGATTCGAGCAAGGCAAGCTCGACGCCATCGTCAACGAAGCCCCCTACTCTGCTCTGGCCGCCGAGGAGGAAAGAATCGCCGACTTGGAAGCGATGATCGGGCGCGAGCAACTGCAGGCCGAGGCAATCCGCCTGTTGCACGACACACTCGCCCGTCGCAAGCGCGAGTTGATCGAATCGCTCGTCGGCCCCGTGCGACAGCGGGCGATGCAGACGCTCGCCCGGATCACGGGATCACGCTTCGAGCGGCTGGAGATCACCGACACGTTCGATCTGTCAGGCATTGTGCCGCGCACGTCTCCCGAAGCGGTTTCGCTGGACCAGCTCTCGGGGGGCGAGCGGGAACAGGCGTACTTTGCGGTTCGCCTTGCCCTGGCGGATATTGCCATGCAAGGAGAGCGGCAACTGGTTGTGCTGGACGACGTGTTCACGTTCACCGACACGTCGCGACTGGCCCGCATCGTGCAAGTGCTCGAAGAAGCGGCGGAACGGTTCCAGATTGTGATGCTGACCTGCCATCCAGAACGCTATCGGGGGCTCCCCGGCGCGAACTTCTTCGACCTGGAAGAAATCGCTGCTCGGCATCAGGAAGCCGCTCAGGCTCCCTTAGCTCCTCCACTCCCGGGCCCGCCGTCCAAGGGGAAGCGCCCGAATCGTGCCTCCGGAGCGGAACTGTTCGAAACGCAGCTCGAGTAACCAGCGGAGCTTCGCAGCCGATCACTTGTCGGCGTAGCGGTCGGCAAGCTGGCTGACGATCTGGGCCATTGTCTTGCGGCACGACGCCGGCGAGAGGACCTCCGCTTCGGCGGCGAGGGACAGCACGCGTGGGATGATTTCCAGGTCGTGCGCCGCTTTGACCGTCAGGATGATGCTGCCGTCTTTCTGCGGCTCGATCTGCTGCTCGGCATGCCAGGGGTCTTCCTGGACCCAGCGCGCTCCGCGGGCGGAGATGCGGATGCGGTAATTCTGCGCCCGTCCGCTCCCTGCGAAGATGCCGAGCCCTTCGCCGAGGTAGGTCTCCAGGTCGAAATCATCCGGCGGCTTGAAGTACTCGTTGAGCGTATCGGCCTTGTGGAAGCGATCGAGCTTCCAGTGGCGCACGCGGTCTTGTCCCTCGGGCACGTCGCGAGCCGCGGCGATGATGTAGAGGCTGGCCTGATAGAACACGACGGCGTAGGGCTCAATCTGCCGTCGCTGAGCCGCCTTGCCCACCGGCTCGTATTCGATTTCGACGACCTTGCGCTCTTCGATCGCCCGGTGCAGCGTCGACATGATGCCGTGCTGCTTCTGGTACGACTTCGTCGGCATGCCGCGCACGAAGAGCATCTGGCGGTAGGTCTTGTAGTGCTTCCAGACCGACTCGGGGAGCTCCTCCCGCAGCTTGTTCCAGAACGATTCGATGCCCTGCCAGAACGGCGTGCCTGCCAGCGGATAGAGCAGGTCGCGGCTGAGCGAAAGCGCGATCAGCTCGGTGGCGGACGCTTGAATTTTGTAAGAGCCGCGGGCATTGGGGCCGAGCTTCCAGACCTTTCCTCGCTGCGACTCGTGCACGGCCACGTCGATGCCAGCCGCTTGCAGCGCCTCCAGATCGCGGCGAACGCTGCGGACATGCAGCGAGCCGAGCCCAAGTTCCTCGACCAGGTCGTCGCGGATTTCCTCCAGACCTCGGCCGAACCGATAGCGTTCGAGGATCTGCAGGATCTTGTGCTGCCGGATGAGCTGCTCGTTGCGGGCCATGTTGCGATCGTCGAGAGGCGGAGGCAAACCACGGGCGGCACAAGACGCGCCTCGCGGACTGGCGTGTATGATACGGCAACCCTCCCTGGCCGATAAGCCGAGGCTAGCAGCCTGCAGGTTGGGAGCGTCCGAGCATGAAAACGTGAGGTTCAACCGCGATGGCTGGCGTCGACGAAAAGCTTCTCTCCCAATACCGGGCATTGAACGAGCGCGCGGGTGTCGTCGAGCTGTCAGGAAGGTCGCTGATCGAAATCCGCGGAGCGGACCGGGCGGCGTTCCTGCACAATTTCTGCACCAACGACGTCAAGCGCCTGCAGCCGGGGCAAGGGTGCGAGGCCTTCTTCACCAACCATCAGGGCAAGACGGTTGGCCACGGGTGGATCTTTGCGGATGAGCAGTCGCTCTTGCTGGAAACGACGCCGGGCCAGGCCGCGGGAGTGATCGTCCACCTGGATCGGTTCGTAATCTCCGAGCGAGTCGAGTTTCAGGATCGCAGCAGCGATTGGACCGAGGTCCTGGTCGGCGGTCCGCAAGCAGGTGAGCTGCTGAAGTCGCTCACAGGCGGCTCTGTTCCCGAAGCGATGCTCGCGCATCAGGCGACGTCCATTGCCGGTCAGCCGGCCGTCGTCCGACGCGTTGGATTCACGATTCCGCCGGCCTGGCTGGTTCAGGTGGAGGCATCGGCCGCAGGCGCCATTGTCGAAGCTCTCCGAGCTGCGGGTGGCGAGGTTGTTGATACAGACGTTTTTGACATGTGCCGCCTGGAAGCCGGCTGGCCGATGTTCGGACAGGACATCACCGAGCAGAACCTGCCCCAGGAGATTGATCGCAACGACCAGGCGATCAGCTTCAAGAAGGGGTGCTACCTCGGGCAGGAAACCGTCGCCCGCCTGGACGCCTTGGGGCACGTCAATTGGCTGCTCGTTGGCCTGACGGTCGAATCGGCAGACCGTCCGGTCGCGGGGGCGAAACTAACCCTCGACGACAAGGAAGTCGGCCAGGTGAAGTCGGCGAACTGGTCGCCCCGTCTGAACCAATGGCTCGCGCTGGCGCTGGTTCGCCGGACCGCCGCAAAGCCTGGGACCGCGCTGAAAGCGGATCCGGGAACGGCTCATGTGGCCAAACTGCCAGCCGCAAACTAGCCATTCACCCACTCCAATCGGGGGCTGCGCCTATCCAATAAGCTGGGCATTTTATGCCAAGTTGCCGGGGGCATCTGGTTGACACCGGCCAGAAGGAGAATGACATTTATAACGATTGGCGGGAATCCGCTGAATTACCTTTGTGACTCACAGCTTTGTACCTCGGAGTTTTAGCCCCATGAGAAAATTGCAAGTTCCGCAGCGGATGCGGCGATTGGCAGTCGAGGGACTGGAAAGTCGCTCCATGCTCGCCACGGTGTTCAATGC